>CAUZJQ010000306.1:0-5210 GCA_963580095.1 Lentisphaeria bacterium
GTCCCGGAACCCGCCGTGTTAATGGTGGACGTAAACTTGTCCAGCCTGACACCGTTGCCTAAACCCACCGTGCCGTCGGAAATGCGGGTAAGCGTGCTCGATGCTGACGGCGCCGAGGTGATCGGAAACGTGGTCAGAAAAATCAGGCCGGCTGACGGCAGGATCGTAATAAAGAAAGATGTGTCTGCCTTGCCGCCCGGCACCTACCAGGTGGTGACGACACTGTTTGACCAGGACGGGGGACAGATTGGCAGACCGTATCCGCATGAACTCGATTGGCCCGGCCAACCCGAAGAATTCAAAGGGATCCGGATCCTTAACAACCTGGTGTGGGAACTTCTCAGGGTCGAGCACAAACGGGTCGATGGCACCGAGCGGTTTATTTTCAAGAGTCCCAAGAGACGCTGGGTCTATGTGGCGGCAACCACTCGGGAAGCAGCCGGCACGATGCGTATATCCCTCAACGAACACAAAGACATCATCACCTTTGCAAAAGACGAAAAGGCTACAAAGGAATCGATGCGCTTTTTGCCGGCTGGCGAGCATGAACTGATTGTCAGCAGCGACGGCGCCTGCCGGCTTGAAAGCCTTGTGATCCGCTCGATACCGGAAATCCTCCTGCATGAGTTTATGGGTGGGCCATCTGGCGATTTGGAGATGTCACTCGAGGCGTTCTACGCAAAACACGTTATGCCGAACGTCAATACTTTCGTTGGTGCCCCGGGGTACATGGCGGAAGATCACGATTACCTTCAAATAT
Organism: Lentisphaeria bacterium; assembly: GCA_963580095.1. Lineage (GTDB taxonomy): Bacteria > Verrucomicrobiota > Lentisphaeria > JABSQK01 > CAJWLW01 > CAJWLW01. The sequence continues at coordinate 761 of CAUZJQ010000306.1, forward strand.
TCAAGAAATGGCGGCAGGGCGGCGGCCGATTGTTGCTTGCCTGCCCGGCACGGGGAACCCCGGATATCGGCGATGCATCGTTTACCGTCGAGCAGGCATACGAGTTCATGGCATCAACGGAAGGGCTTACCAATCCCTTTGCCGACGGCATCATCATTGATGAGTTTATCGGGCACAATGACCCGTCCTACAGCAACTATGGACAGGCGATACGGCAACTCAGGGAAAGTCCGACATTCAAGAACAAGCTCATTTACACTTATATCGGCACACTGTATGGAATCGAGCCTGGCAAGGATCTGGTGAGCGCCATCGTGGATAGCGGCGGAACGCTTGCCTGGGAGCGATACCTGTCGACGGCATCGGAACACCTTCTGCCGAATCCGAGCGGATCCGCAGCCCGCAACTTTCTGCGAGAGGAATATGGGCTGGTCGATAGTGCGCGTTTTTATCGGGATCGGTGTCCGGGCTCGATTGAACACCTTGCAGTCTGTTTCGGATTCTTTTCGAAGCCTGGAGGCCACCTGCTAAACGCGACGCCATGGGTCAACTACAACGTTTACCTGGATATGCAGTTCAACGTCGTCGCCAACAACCCGGCCTTTTGGGGAACCTACGGGCTCATGGGCTATCACACCAGCTATAGCGATGAGGAGACCCTGCGTTGGATTTGCCGGCTATTCAGACATTATGGCATGGAAGGCAACACCAGGCCGGCAACAGACGATCCGTACAGCTCGCCGCATCTTGTCAACGGTGATTTCGAGGATGGCACTCAGGGTTGGCAGATTGCTCCGGCCGTGGAGGACAGCATCCGCACGGGCAGCCAGGAAGGGCTCGGATTTCTGCAAACGCGGTATGGAAGAAAATCTGGAGGCGATACCGGACTGGTCATGGCAAGAAGCGCCAGTGGGCCGAATGCCATTACCCGGGAGATCATGGATCTGCAACCGGGCAAACTCTACACCTTCCGCATGATGACCAGCGACTTCAAAGATATGTCGAACAAAGAAAATCACGCCGTCTCGGTCAGGCTGGATAACGTGACGCTGATTCCGGAGAGAACCATCACGCAACTTTTTCCCAATCCCACGTGGGGAGGGCATCCGCCCTACGACGGCAATACACACCAGGCGTGGCTTGCCTATCATTGGTACCTCTTCCGGGCCAATGAGACGACTGCGAAGCTTACCCTTTCCGACTGGGCAGATGATGAGAAACCCGGTGGTCAAATCGGGCAGGAACTGATATTCAACTTTATCCAGGTGCATCCGTATTATGCGCCGGAAGGAGATAAACCGTGAAACTCGGTCTTGTTTTATCCGAGAATTTGATGACCCTGGACAACTTTCGTTTTGCCAAGCAGGCCGGCTGTACGCATGTTTTCGCGAGCTTGCAGAAAGCTTCGATCCGGACATTTCCCCCGCACACTCCGGGCGGCGCCGAGCAGCGAATCGCCTTTTGCGAACCCAACGAGGCCGCGTGGACTTACGACGGACTGCGGGCGATGCGGGCGGCGATCAATGATGAAGGTCTCGAGTGCGAAGCCATCCAAGGCTTTGATCTGGCGCACTTCTATGATGTCATGCTGGATGGCCCGCGTAAAGCCGAGCAGATGGAAATCCTCAAGAGAATCATTCGCGACATGGGACGAGTCGGCATCCCGATGATGGGATACAGCTTCACCTTTGCCGGGGTTTGGGGACGGGGTTCCGTGGGTGCCGCAAGGGGCGGCGCGTCGTCCCCTGGTTTTCACGATCCGCCGCAGATCCCCATACCCGAGGGGATGGTCCATGGGCGCGTGTATGACGCGGATTTGTATGACCCGGAGAATACCACCGGGACAGTCGGTCAGATCAGTTACGAGGAATTCTGGGGGCGATTGAGCGAGTTCCTCGATGAAATGCTGCCGGTGGCCGACGAAGCGGGTGTGAAGATGGCGCTACACCCGGAGGACCCGCCATTGCCGACGCTGCGTGGGACGCCAAGACTGGTGCACGGTCCGGACCATTTCCAGCAGCTTCTCGACTTGAACCCGAGCGAGAGCAACACGATGTTGTTCTGCGTCGGTACGCTGGCGGAGATGGCGGATGGGGATATTTACGAAATAGTGGACCGGTACAGCCGGACCGGCAGAATTGGTTTCGTTCATCTGCGTAACGTCCGCGGCCGGGTGCCGCACTACGATGAAGTTTTTATCGATGAAGGCGATATCGATATGATCCGCGTTCTGCGGATTCTGAAACAGAACGGGTTCGACGGCATTATCACCCCCGACCACACGCCGCAGATGAGTTGCGGGGGATGGCACGCGGGCAAGGCGCATGCACTGGGATGGATCAGGGCAGCGCTGATGGCGATTGAAGGGGAGGGGTGAACTACCCCAAATCCCCAACACCCAACACTCAACACCCAACTACCCCCCAATAACCAATCATGATCGAGATCGCCTGTGGTACTCCCACAACACAAGTCGAGGAGGCGGTGCTGTTCGCCTTCGACGATGTCAGCTTGCCGTTTCGCAGTAACCTGGTCACGCACCTGATCCACGGCAAGATGATGATCCATGGCAAGCCGGGCGCTGAGAAGACACCGATTGTCCTGCCGAAAGGACCGGCGGGGGCCCACGACGAAGGGCTGCAATACTACGGTACCACCATTCGGGTCGGCGATGAATTCAGGATGTGGTACATGGGCCGGTGGGGCAAGGATCCGGCTTTGGCAAACGAAGAAGGTTACGATGGCCGACTCTGTTACGCTGTGAGCCGAGACGGCATCAACTGGGAAAAACCATCCCTCGGCCTGGTGGAATACAATGGCTCAAAAAACAACAACATCTGCGAATTCCCGCCAAGCGTCGATTACTATGCCGGTGCCGTTCTTTACGAGCCGGATGACCCGGACCCAGGTCGACGGTTCAAGCTCAATTTCGAAGATCACAATCTCGGCAACCGCATGTGCGTGGCCTACAGCGCGGACGGCCTGAGTTGGACGCCGAGCCCCAACAATCCGGTGGGCCCCCGCCTCGAGCAATCCGGCCTGGTCAAGTGGAAGGGCTGCTATTATGTCAATGGCCAGGGCCCGGGGCATCCCGGCAAGTTTCGCAAGCTGCATACCTATGCTTCCTACGACTTCGAGCACTGGAGCGAGGCGAGTGTACACAGCCTGAAGCGCGGCGTTATGATCGAAGGGCCGAGCACCGAGGATCGTACGCGCACCGGCGAGGAGGTCCACCTGGGCGCGGCCCTGCACAATCGGGGCAATGTGATCCTCGGTATCTACGGCCAGTGGCACGGGCACCCGTCGAGTGACCGGCGCTTAGTGACCATGGACCTGGGGTTGGCAATCAGTCACGACGCGATGCACTTCCACGAACCGATCCCGAACTTCCGGTTCATTCCCGGCCGTGAGGAACTGGAGACCACGAGCGGATATGGCCCGGCGCTGATGCAGGGCCAGGGCATGGAGAATATCGGGGAAAAGACACTTTACTGGTATTCGGTCTGGCGTGGTGACGGTCAGGTGCGACTTGCCACCTGGGAGCGCGACCGGTTCGGCTATGTCCAGGCCCACGAACCACGCGAAGAAGCCAAAGTGATCACCTGCCCGCTGCAGCCGGCGAACGGGGATGCCGGGCTGTTCCTCAATATCTCGGGCCTCGGCGACTACGCAACGGTGCGGGTCGAAGTGCTTGATCTCGAATTCAAGCCGGTGGACGGATACGCCGGCGAAGATGCCGCGGTAGTTGGCGAATCGGGATTCCGTGTGCCGGTCCGCTGGGGTAGCAAGGCGACATTGCCCAGGTCCGATAGGCCATTGCGCGTGATCATCCGGTTCGGCCCGGTCGGGCCCGACTGTAGTCGTCCCGAAGACATCCGACTTCATGCCGTCTATGTGGGAACTGCGAAGTAACGATTCATGTCTCCATGAACAGAATCATGCTGAAACCAAACGACTGGCTCGGGTACGACATTGTCCCCGGTGAATTGACAACGCCGTTACGGCCGGCGATGTGGGGCAATGGCCAACTCGAACTGATGGCCGAGCTTGTCCGGCCTTGTGTCCATCAGGTGATCTGTTTCGGTTTCGGGGCAGACGGCCTGTGCTATGCCCCATCACCCGGTGGGTCGAAAGGCGGCAGTGTCGGTGTAGAGGAGCATCTGGTACCCGCGATTTACGATGCTGACACTGGCAAAAAGTATTTTCTGAGTGCGGGGGCGCCATTGTCGGAAGAGCAGGCCACAGTCACGTTTCGACCGGACCGGCAGACCTGGCGCTACACGTTCGACGATATTGTCGTTGAAGTCTCTCTCATACTGCCACGATTGCAGCCGGGGTACCTGTTCAGGGTGCAGATCGAGACTCAAGAGCCGGGCCAGTCGCGGAGATGGATAATTTGCCACGAACTGCGCGGATTCCACGGTAATTGGTTGCAGGCGACCGAGGCCGA
>CAUZJQ010000307.1:0-5209 GCA_963580095.1 Lentisphaeria bacterium
GCATAGCCCGGAAACGTATTCGAGCTTCTGCTGTTCGGCGCCGAAAATATTGTAGTACGCACTGATTAAAGCAAGTACCGGCTGCTGCCCGGTCACGTCGCCGTAGTGCAGGCACACCTGTGGCCAGGGGAAAATGCTTTCTGCGGAAATCTACCGTATCTAAACGCTAATTGACAGCAGGTGAACTGCTCCGTCGCAGGCCACTTTTTTCACTGTGACTTGACTGTGACAGAAGCCCGGTGCATTATGTGTTATTATATGTCACAACTCAGTCACACGGAATTTGTAAGTTTCGTAAACTGCTGTAGTTGCAATATTTAGGTTATGGCGGTTAGGACTCCCCCCGCCTCCACCAATTTTATTCGAGATCGTGAAGCTGGGCGAGGAAGGGGTGTTAGGCGAGGAGTAGGCGGTGTGGAGATGTGCCAGCCTGTCTGTTCAGTTAAGGCTCGCCGAAACCGCTGACGCCAGATTCTCGGACAGGCCGCTGGATGCCTGCACCTGTGTGTCCAACTGGTCGCACAGCACTATAAGAGTTCACCCCGCCGGGCTGCTGGAGACTGGCAATGGTCAGGGGCTACTCGTCGTCCGGTTCGTAGCCCTCTCCGTTGACAGCCCACCTACAACCCGCCCCGTCCCATTAACGTTAATTCACGTTAATTAACGGTTCTTTTTCGCCGCTGCTTTACCCTTGCAATTCCGGCCCTAATCACCTACCTTCGAGGCTCGCTTTCCTCGCACGTAAACCACCCTCCGGCAGCAACTGTGACCAGCACAGACAACGAACTTACCGACGACGCACCCGACACGCACGTGCACGACCTGCCCGAGCAGATCAACGGCTGGCTCGACGGCATCATGCGCCCCGGCGAATCGGTGCATGCCTGCTTCTACGCTGATATCCGACCGGACGGCCGCTTCGGGGAACGTTGGACTTTTCTCTCCAACACCAGACTGTTCGTACTCAGCCCGAATGGCGACGCCGATACGCCCGAGCTCGCCCTGGACATCCCGATCGACGAGCTCGAGGAGGCACGCGTCGAATCCTACGTCGGCTCCAGCGCCTTGCTCGTCGCCGCCAAGGACGGCGGCCATGAAGTCGCACGCTTCTCCCTGAGCCTGCAGTACGACGCCCTCGATCTGTGCTATTACATCAACGAAATCGCCAAGGGCCGTAAAGAGGGCACCCGTTTCGACGACATCGTACGCCCCACGACCAAGCGTGCCGACCATCGCTGCAGCGGCTGCGGTCGGACGATGAACCGCAACGCCATGGTCTGCAGCTTCTGCCTCGATCGCCGACGCGTCCTGATCCGCCTGATTTCGTACGTCGCCCCATACAAGGCCGGTGCACTGCTCGGCCTCGCGTTGACCCTGCTGCTGACCGCGACGCAACTGGCGCCCCCCTTCCTCACCAAAGTCCTGATCGACGACGTTATCACGCCCGGGAACGTGCCGCTGCTGCCCTGGGTGATTGCCGGACTCATCGCGGCTTGTACCGGTACCGCGCTGTTTTCCATGGGCCGTTCCTACGTGATGCACTGGGTCGGCCAGAAAGTGCTGTTCGACCTGCGCGTCCAGCTCTTCACACACCTGCAGATGCTGCGTCTCAGTTATTATGCGCAACAGCAGACGGGCCGCATCATGGCGCGGGTCTCAGGTGACTTGACACGCCTCAATTACTTCGTGGCGGAAGGGTATCAGGAGATCGTGATCAGCATATTTTCGGCGGTGCTGGTCGCGGTGATCCTGGCGGTGATGAACTTCAAATTGTTCCTGCTGGCCCTCGTGCCAGTGCCGTTCATCGCGCTGAGCACCGGGTTCATGGGCCGGCGTATCCGCCTTCGTTACTTCCGGATCTGGCGGCGCATGGCGGGGCTCAACGCGCTGCTGGCCGACACCATTCCCGGCATCCGCGTCGTCAAGGCGTTTGCCCGGGAACGCCAGGAGTCGGAGCGCTTCGGTCACCAGAGCAAGGATCTCTTCGAGCAGGAGATGCAGACCGCGAAAATTACCGCAATCTTTTTCCCGTTCATCACGGTGCAGACGGCGCTCGGCCTGATCCTGGTGTTCGCGGCTGGCGGCTACCTGGTGATCACCGGAGCGGAGACAATCGGTACGCTCGTAGCCTTCACCAGTTACCTCGCATTTTTCTATCAGCCGGTGCAGCAACTCGGGCAGATGAACCAGCGCCTGCAGCGCTGCGCGACCTCTGCAGAACGCGTGTTCGAAATCCTCGACAACGACCCCGAACCCCTGCACCGGGGCGGACTGCAGCCGGAGCCATTCGAGGGCCGCGTCGAGTTCCGCAACGTCTGCTTTACCTATGAACCCGGCAAGTACGCCCTCGACAACATTTCCTTCGAAATCGAGCCCGGTGAAATGATCGGGCTGGTCGGGCCCAGCGGCGCCGGCAAGAGTACGCTGGTACATCTGATCGCACGCTTCTTCGAGGCGGAGGAAGGGGAGATCCTGGTGGATGGCCATCCGATCCAGGATCTCGATCTGCATTGGTTCCGGAGGCAGATCGGCGTCGTCCTGCAGGAGCCCTATCTGTTCCACGGCTCCGTGTGGTCGAACATCGCCTACGCCAACCCCGATGCTTCAGCCGATGATATCATCGCCGCAGCTAAGGCGGCGAACGCCCACGACTTCATCGTCAATCTGCCGGACGGCTACGACAGCGCCCTCGGTGAGCGCGGCCAATCACTGTCCGGTGGGGAGCGCCAGCGTATCTCCATCGCCCGCGCCATCCTCCGGGATCCGAAGATCCTGATTCTCGACGAAGCAACCGCATCCGTCGACACCGAAACAGAAGCGATGATTCAGACTGCCCTCGAACGCCTCGTCAAAAACCGCACGACCTTCGCGATCGCCCATCGTCTGTCGACCCTGCGAAAAGCGGACCGCCTCATCGGCCTCGAAAACGGGAAACTAGTCGAAATGGGCACACACGACGAACTTCTCGACGCCGACGGCCTCTACGCCAGGCTCTGCCGGCTGCAATTGAAAATGTCACAACGCAAGGCACTGTAGGAGGGGAATGGGTGCCTGGGTGGATGGGTGAACGGGTGGATGGGTAAGCCGCGGCGCGTTGGGAGCGGCGCTGGCGCTTGCATGTCTTGCGCGGGGTGTATTCGTAGCGCTGCGCTGTGAAGGCTCGCCAGTCACCGCCCGATCCGTCCGGCGACATCTACGGTCCAGTACAAATGGATGTTGTTGATTCGGTGAATGGGTGAATGGGGGAATGGAATTGGGTGCATGGGAAGCGGGATGCGAGGTTGATGTATTCCGTACCGCTGTCGCTCTGCGCGGCGATGTCGACGTTACAAATACCGATAGAAGTTCCCAATTGCGCGAGACGCGGGATCCGGTTCGGATTGCGGAACACGGGTACCTCCCAACAGGCGCAAACGAAGCGAAGCTCCCTCCCAACACACGAAGCGCCTTGTCCTGAACCGAGCCTGCGAGCTCGACGAACTCAAACCTCTCCTCTGAAACGAATTCTCTTGTATCGACAGCAATCGACAGCTACCGACAAAAACATCAACTGCGGACTTCAGTACCTGCCAATACCCCCACCCCCCCCATGACCATCGAGCCCGAACGCGTCCGCGTATGGCAGGACGATTTCCATAAGCTCCACGTGCAAGTCGACGACGACGAGTACGAGGACGTCGTTGCCCGTCGCGTCTTCCCGATCTCCCGCAAGACTGATTACGTCAGTATTATTAGTGACGGTAAAGAAGTCGCGATGGTCGCGCACCCCGATAAGCTCGACAAAGACAGCAGAAAATGTCTCAACGCGGCCCTGGACCGCATGTATTACACTGCAAAAATCACCCGCATCGACGGGATCAATCTGGTCATGGCGGTTTCCCATTGGGACGTCATGACCGATCGCGGGTACGCCCGTTTCGAAATCGTCGATCGCGCTACGCAGGTCCGCATGCAATCAGGTGGTCGCTGTCTTATTACCGATGTCGATGGCAATCGCTTCGTGATCGAAGACATTAACGAGCTCGACCCCAACAGCCTGAAACTAATTACGTCGCAGACCTGATGACATGAGCGCGAAAGGACATTACGATGTGAAGCGCCAGTCGCGCGGTGCCGAACCATCAGCCAAACCTCGGTCCTGGCGCGGCGGCCTCGTCCTCACCGGGCTAGCGGTTATCTGTGTCGTCGCGGCGATTGTCGCCGTCTTTATATGGTTGCAGATGACACGCGTGAAAACGCTGAGCGCCCGCGTGCGCGCCTCCGTCATCGCGTTGTCGCCTGTCGTCGATGCGCGCCTGCGCCAGCTCGACGTCAGTACCGGCGACGCCGTTGTCGAGGGCCAGGTCCTCGGACGCCTCGACGGCACCGAATTGCGGGCCGCACTCGAAGCCGTGCAGGCGACCGCGACACTCAGAGAAATCGCTACAGCCGCAGCGCACGCGCACTACAAACTGACCGAGGCCCAACTCAACGTCGACGTCGTCGCGGCGCAGGCCGGCGTCGATGTCGTAGCGGCCCATGTTGAGTACGCCAAAGCGTCGATCGCGGCGCGGCAGGCCCGCTTGACCGACGAAATACGCGCCGCAGAAGCACGGTACAACGTGGCTGCTGCTGAACTGCGCCAACTCAAAAAAGGGCCGTCGCCGCAGGCGATCGCCGTGCGGCAGGCAAGGCTGGAAGCGGCCCAGGCACAGGAAGCGCTGTGCCAGCTCGAAGTCGAGCAGTCAGAAAAGCTCGTCACTAGCGGCATTGATTCGGAGCACCTGCTCAAGGTGCGCGGGACCCGATTGATCACCCAGCAGAAAGTCGTGCGCGAGGCCGAACTCAATCTCGAAGCGCTGCGTGCCGGCCCTACTGCAAACGAGATCGATGCCGCCGAACAGGCCTTGGTTAACCTCGAGGCGCAACACGCCCTGGCACAAACCGGCCGCGTTGATGTCGACTCATTGCGCGCCGAGCTCGCGATTCGTCAGGCAGAGCTCGCCGCCGCCAACTCACGACTCTCGCAGGCGAAAGCGCAGAGTTACCGCATGACCATTGCCCAGCAGAAAATCAACGCCGCCGAGGCCGAGCTCAAAAAAGCACAGGCCGACGTCACCCGCGCCGAAGCCGTGCTCGGCAGCCTGGAGTTCATCAGCCCGATCGCCGGTATCGTCACGCGCACCTACAACGACGTCGGCGAGGTGTGTCGCAAAGGCGAGCCCAGCAT
>CAUZJQ010000308.1:0-5196 GCA_963580095.1 Lentisphaeria bacterium
CGCCAGTATACTCGCGGAAGGCGTTGATGCCCGTTTTCGCTGCATTTTGCAGGAGCATGTAGTCCGTCCCGTAGACCATGAACCGCATGCCCTGGTCGAGCCGGAAGCGCAGGTCTTCCGGGCTGCCGGCACCAATGCCGATTGCCACTCCCGTTTTGCGACTCAGCTCGATCCCCCGCTCGATCGCCGCGTCGATTTCCGGAAACGGCATGTTGATCGGGTTCAGGCCGAGCGAGATACACAGGTCGAACAAGCCGAAGTAAAGCGCGTCGACGCCCGGCACCGCCATGATCTCCTCGAGGTTTTCCAGCGCCTCCTTGGTCTCCAGGATGAAGGAAACCAGGATATTGTCGTTGCTTCGGGCAAAATAATCCGGGTAATCCATGGTGTATTGCGATGCCCGCAACGGTCCGAAGCCGCGTATGCCTTCCGGTGGATACCGCGTCGCCTTGACGACCGCCTCGGCTTCGGCAGCGGTACGAATCATCGGCACAAAAAGTCCCATTGCACCGGCATCGAGTACCTTTTGAATAACCAGCGGATCACCCGAGGAAGGGCGCACCAGGGGCACCACCTCGGTGCTGCTCATCGCCATCATCATGTGCTCCATCTGCGCGAAGTCCACCGCATTGTGCTCGGCCTCGATCACCAGCCAGTCATAGCCGGCGTAGCCCAGCATTTCGGCAACAGCCGGACTGCCCAATCCCATCTGCAGGCCGAGGACCGATCCGCCGGCAAGCAGTTTTTCACGTACCCAATTGTTTTTCATCGCTGTTCCTTCTTGTGTTCGTATTCAAAAGTACCTGCCAACAATGCGCTGGCAGTGGCGACATGCCAAATTCACTCGGTTTTCGAAATTTCCTGTACCAGCTCCTGCGCACGTTCAAGCGTGCTGTTATTTTCCTCTAACAGTTGCCGTCGGACTTTGATGATTATTTCCTGCGACGGCCGGGTCGTCACATACAACGCGCGGCCCGCAAGTGTCTCGTCGATCGCCTGCGCCACCCGTCGTACATCCGGCCCCAGCGTGTGCGCCAGCCAGCCGGCCGTTTCCGAGGCGCGCTGGTAACGAAAGTCACCCGACAAGCGGATTCGATCGGAATGATTCGGCATACCGCGGTGTACCGTACGGCTGGCAAAGATCACGGCGCTGCCGGGCGCATACTCGGCAGTCGCCCACTCCAGTGCATCGGCATCGAGGCCATAGGCCTTTTTGTTGGCATCCTTTGCCGAGCTTGTCACCATCCCCTTGCTTTCCAGCAGCCCGCGCTTGTGCGATTCCGGGGAAACCGCCAGCCCGCCCACGCTCATGTCGATATCCATCAGCGCCACCCAGGTGGTGAAAAAGGATTCAGCCTGGTAACCCAATGCCGGATCACCATCCTGATGCGCGCCGACCCCACGGACTGTCGCGGTATCCAGTTCCGGGTAAACGATGCGAATCAACTGCTGCTCCCACACTTGGACCGTCTCGCCACAGATCGTCTCGATCACCGAAACAATTTCGGGCGACCTGGCAAGCTGCTGAAACGAATCGAGCCGGGCGATTCGATCGTATACAGCCATGTATTCCGTTTCCGTCGGCTGCGGACCACCGCTCCACATCGGCTCCGCCGCTCCGTCGTCTTCGATGATCGAATACTCCCGCAGCAGCGCCATGATATCGCGCTTGACGCCGAGCACGCGGTCTTGGTCGACAAGTCGGTGGAAGTACAGATACCCGTTATCTTCCATCCGTGACCGCAGGCACGCCGGGTCGTTCAGCTCGTCAATCGAGTCGATCATTCTGGAATAATCTGTCACAAGCACCCTTCAGGTTTTGCTTCAGCGAAGAAACACGCTGCCAATGGCTTTCGCCGCCTCAATATACCGCGAACCCCAGAACTTTTTTCTGCTCGAGTGTCAGCGCCTCGAGCTCTTCGGGCGTCAACGCTTTCACCTCCGAATAATCCGAAGGCGCCGGGACAATGCCCAGCAGGTGTTTTGTCTCTTCGGACATTTGTTCAAGCGCCTCGGGCGGCACTACGCGGGTCGTATCTGTTTTCCCCTTGATCCACGCCCGTTGAAAATAACCAATGACGCACCATCGCGGCGCATCGCTGCGGTTCACCCCGCCCTGGTGCCAGAGCGCGGCATCCCAGACGATCGCTGACCCGGCCGGGGCTTCCAGCTGGATCGCACCCGATGTATCCTGTTCCGGATCCGGCACTTCTCCCGACAGGTGAGATCCGGGCCAAACAAACGTCGTGCCGTTTTCCGCGGTAAAGTCCGTCAGGCACCAGACGACATTCAGTGCCATTGGAAAATGCCGCCCCTCGGCAAACGGGCGAACCGCATAATCCTCCCGGTCAACGTGCACCTGGAACCCCTTCCGCACATCCCGCTCGCCCGTGGGCATTGGCACCCGGATATTGGCGTCGTACAAAAACGCATCGTCTCCCAGCATCGCATTGACTACTGCCATCACCGGCGGGTTCAGGAAAAAATCATAAAAGTGCGGATGCTTGCCGACGATGACATGGGCGTTCCGCAAATTATCCGTCTGCGTCCCCGTGCAGCGGGCCACTTCTGCCTCCTGCTCAAGCAAGTCAACCACTGCCCCCTGTGTCGCTGCTACGGACTCGGGGGAAAGGGCATTCGAAACGACCGTGTATCCCACCTCTTCGAGCTGCTTGGTTTGTTCCTGCAGTCGATCAATCGAGCTGGCCATCTTGAAATTCCTTGGGGGGTTATGCCGGTTGCGGCCTCAACCATCGACTCGGGACAATGGCTCCAGCCCCTGTGCAATGCGATCGACGTTTTCGGCTACAGCTTCGGCACGCCGTCTGAGGGTGACATCGGTGCCGCCGGATACGTGCGGCGTCACCACTACGTTCGGCAGCTGATAGACCGGCAGGCTCGGGTCCGTCGGTTCGTTACTGAACACGTCCAGGCCGGCACCGCCCAGCCGCCCGTTCAACAGTGCGTCGTACATCGCCTCCTCATCCACCAGGGCACCCCGTGCCACGTTGATGATACAGGCATCCGGCTTCATCAGGCCGATGCGGCGGCCGTCGATGATGTGGCGGGTGGCATCGGTCAGGTGCAGATGCACCGAGAGAAAATCAGCGGCGGCCGCGACACCGTCGAGCTCATCGGGGCCGGCGATTAGTTCGGGCTGGATTTCATCCAGGATCTCCGGCTCGATCTCGCGGATATCGATCGCCTGGATTCGCATGCCAAACGCCTTGGCGCGACGGGCGAACTCGACACCACTGGCCCCGAATCCGACGATCCCCAACACCTTCCCCTCGACCCCATACCCGGGCGGCTTGTAAAGGATGCCGTCATCGAAATTCCTGCGTGCAGCGGGATAGCTGCGCGCCAGCATCAGCACAAACATCATCGCGCACTCTGCAAGGGCAACACTGCTCAATTCCCCGGCGCAATTGCAGACAATGAACCCCTTGGATTTCATGTAGTCGACATCGACATGATCGAGACCATTCCCCATGACCTGCCACAACTTCGTATCGGTAGCGGCATCCATCATCTCGTGCGTCCCGACCGTGCCGCCGGTGTCAATCACAACCGTCCGCCCCGCGAACTGTTCGGGTATCGGCCGTTCGACATCGTAGATCGCCAGATCGTGACTGTCACCAATAGCTGCCACGGCGGCGTTCTGGCAATCGTCCGTGAGGGTAAGCTGCGGCAAAAACAAAACCTTGAGCCGCTCCATAGATCAACTCCTGCGCTGGCATTTTCGTTATAAAAAACGGGTAGGCGATCGGCGTCCATGCACCATGGCATGCTCCGGGGTGCGCACACCAACACCTGTGTCGGTCACCCCATGCTACACCGGCAACCCAAACGTTGCAACCAGTAATCAGGACAATTGCATGCCCCGCCATCATCCACCTGTTTCACGGGGCATACGGTCTTTTTTTTTCGGGACAAATCTCGAGAAAATGAAATCATCCACTTCCCGATTTGCTGATCGTACCGGGGCCATTTCGCGTGTATGGTTCCGGTTGGTTCGCCCCCCTTCGCCGACCGACCCCGGCGAAGGGGAAAGGCGGTCCTTTCAAACTATGGAGACCCGGCATGACCGACCAGCCTGAACGCGACATGACATCCCACTGCCAGGAACTCGACGAGCTGGGCTATACCATTCTCGAGAACGCCTTGACCGCGGAACAGGTTGCAGCCGCAGTAACCACGCTCAGGGAGGTTTACGAACGGGACAAGGACCATACCTCCGACCACGAGTCGATGACCCAGCGGGTCTTCAACCTGACCGCGCGCGCCGAGGTTTTCCGGCAGATGATACAGCTCCCGGAAGTCGTCGCCTGCATGTCCTACTTGCTTGGTGACGACTATATCCTTTGCGACATGGGCGCCCGTTCCGCCATGCCCGGCCTGGGTGCCCAGGCACTGCACCGGGACGGTGCCGATTTCATGCCGAACCCACCGTACGACGTCCACAAGATCCTGCCGCTGCATACCCAGTCGATGATCGCGCTGTCAGACTTCACCCTTGAAAATGGCGCGACCCGTTACGTCCCCGGTTCACACCTGATGGACATCCACCCCGACGACATCCCGCCCGAGGACGAAAAACGACTTATTTGTCCGGCCGGGACCATCCTTATCTATGACGCCCGGCTATACCACGCCGGCGGTGCCAACACATCCGACAAGATCCGTTATGCGGTCCAGGGCTTCTGCTGTCGTAAGAACATAAAGCCGTTCTGCGACCACACCCGCTCCATCCCGCCGGACATCGTCGAGGCCGCCTCCCCGCTGCTTCGCCGGCTATGGGGGTTCGAGTTCCAATCCGCCTGGGAGGAAGCCGAGCGCGACTTCCGGATCATCGAGGCCACCGGCGCCAAGCCCATTTTCGACTTTTGAACTGACCCCGGGCACGGGGATACGCCGGGATGATGGATGATTGGAGGCCCTGAAAAGGAGCAAGGTAGAGATGGACAAGATTCGCATAGGCGTGATCGGTGTCGGCCGCGGCCAGTCCTTTGCCCGCGGCGCGACGGCTAGTGTGGGGATGGAACTGGTGGCGCTCTGCGACACCTGGCAGGAGCGCTTGCAGGAGAAGGGCGAAGAGTTCGGGGTGGCGACCTATACCGACTATGACGAGTTTCTCACGCACGATATGGATGCGGTGGTGCTGGCCAATTATTTTCATCAGCACGCGCCTTTCGC
>CAUZJQ010000309.1:0-5155 GCA_963580095.1 Lentisphaeria bacterium
TTGAGAAGAAGTACGAAACTGCTCCGGACACCTGGGCGGCGCTCACCTATGACGCTGTTGGGATGGCGCTGGCTGCGGTCGGTGAAGTCGGCACCGACCGCAAAAAACTCAAGGCCTGGTTCGCCGGCTGCACGACGGCGGACAAAGGGTACCAGGGTGTGACCGGCAACACCTATTTCGACAGCGAAGGCGACTGCTATTCGAAGGGCGCCCACGTGGCCATTGTCAAGAACGGTGTTTTCGTGCCGGCGCCCAAGCAGTTGCAGAAATAACATTGTGTCCGGGTGGTAGATCCGATGGAATGGCTGACAAGCCTGGGAAACGCTGTCCAGAATCCTGCCACCTACATCGATGCCATGACGCTGGGCTCGATCTACGCGCTCATCGCCGTCGGCTATACGATGGTCTACGGCATCATCAAGCTGATCAACTTCGCGCATGGTGAGATCATCATGCTCGGCACGTATATCGGCTTGCTCGCGGTCAATACACTGAATGTGCCGATCGTCTTGGCGATACTCATTGCCATGCTTGCCTGCGCTGCAATTGGCGCGATACTCGACTGGAACGCGTACCTGCCGTTACGCCGTTCGCTGCCAAAGGCGGAGATGCTCTCGATCATCGGGTTGGTTGGTGGCGCCGGTCTGCTGATTGCGTATTTCACCACCGGCGAAGCCGGTGACAATATGGCTACGGCGCACCGGATTGTCTTCGGCTTTCTGGCTGTCGTGCTACTGCTGTTGCTGGTCAGTACACTGGCGGACTTGCTTGGTTGGTTCGGGTCGCCGCGCAACAATGTCAAGTCGGACCGTCTGGCTGCGTTGATTACAGCTATCGGCATGTCGCTGTGCCTGCAGACTATGGCGCACCTGCTGTGGTCGGCCAAGTACGAAAGTTTCCCGACATCCGCCACGAAGATCTTCGACTCGAAACTCATCGCGCAGACCACTGAAGGCCTGGTATTCCGCTGGAACCCGTTCGGCCCGCCGCTCGTCGATGCCGTACCCATCTTGCTTTGGAAAGAGCTGGTCACCTGGGTTGCGATGCTGGTGCTGATGTTCGTGCTGCTGGTGATTGTGCAGCGAACGAAAATCGGCAAAGCGATGCGTGCCTGCGCTCTTGATCAGCAGACAGCATGGCTGATGGGCATCAACGTCAATCACGTTATTGCCTTCACTTTCATGATCGGTTCGGCGATGGCTGCGGTGGCCGGTATCCTGTACTCGGTGAAAGTCGGCGGCAACATCTATCCGCGCATGGGGTATTACCCGGGTGTGATTGCTTTCGCGGCAGCGGTGCTTGGCGGCATCGGCAATATCAAAGGCGCTGTACTGGGGGGGCTGATCATCGGGTTCACCGAGGCGTTTGGCGGCGCTGTTGCCCAGCAGTACGACAAAGCCTTCGCGTTCGGGCTGATGGTTATTTTTATCCTATTCCGGCCATGGGGCATTCTCGGGCAGAAGGAGGCCAAGCGTGCTTAGAGCTCTGGCGGTCGTGCTGGAAGTCAGGTGGTGGACTCAGGGCGGCTGGTGCAAGCGCCTCGTCCATCTGCTGCCGCTTGTGTTGGTACTGGCGGCACCCCTGCTGATCGAGCCCGAGACCAGTTTGGGTTCGGTAGCGATGGACATCCTGCTCAAGGTGGGCGTTTTTGTCATCCTTGCCCTCGGTCTCAATGTCGTCGTTGGCTATCTCGGCTTGCTCGAACTTGGCTACGTGACCTTCATGGCGACAGGTGCGCTGACTGCCACGCTTGGAATGATGACGGTCAAAACAGAGGCCGGCTGGGTTCTGCCGGCGCACACCGATTATCTGCCACAGGGTGAATTCATGTTCGACTTCCCTGGCGGCTACCTGGTGCTTATCCTGATCGCCGGACTGTTCTGCGGGATTCTTGGCGTGCTGCGCGGTATCCCGACACTGCGGCTCACCGGTGATTACTACGCAATCGTAACCCTTGGGCTGGCCGAGATTTTCTATCTCATCTATCGCAACGAGGCGTGGTTGAGCGGCGGCTCCAACGGCTTGCGGTTGTCGCACCCGGCAAATGACCTGACGCCGAAGCTGTTCGGCGAGACGCTGTACTACGACAACTGGATGCTTTACTATCTCGTGGTGGTCGTCATTTTCCTGACCATTTTTGTGATGTTTCGGCTGCAGCAGTCACGAATCGGCCGGGCCTGGGCGGCTATCCGTATCGACGAGACCGCGGCGCGTGCCTGCGGTATCAATGTCGCGTGGTCGAAGACTGTCGGGTTTGGGATCAGCGGTTTTTTCGGCGGTGTCGGCGGTGCCCTTCTGTGTGTTACCTCAAGCACGCTCTCGGTAAACGAGCTGGATGTGTGGCAGTCGATTATTGTGCTGTGTGCGGTCGTGCTCGGCGGTATGGGCAGCATTCGCGGCGTTCTGCTCGGCACGGTGATTCTCATCAGTGTCGGCGAATTTTTGCGCCAGGATATTGGCGGTGTCCGTGTGCCGCCGGAAGCACGCTATCTGGTCTACGGTTTACTGCTGCTGCTGCTGATGCGATTCCGTCCGCAGGGCTTGATTCCTCGAGCTCCCGCGGGGCATCCGCCGTCGGCGGAAGAGGAAGAAGAGATGCGGCGGCGCCAGACGCCTTTATATGTTTTGGGAGAAAAGCCATGACCGGTGACGCCATACTCTCCACCGAAAGCCTGAGCATCCAGTTCGGCGGTCTGCAGGCTGTCGACAATGTGAACCTGAACGTGCGTCGCGGCGGGGTGACCAGTCTGATCGGTCCGAATGGCGCGGGCAAGACCACGGTGTTCAACATGGTGACCGGCATCTATCGCCCGACCGCTGGCAGGATATTGTTTCACAGCCATCGGGGCGGGCCGTCGATCAATATTACCAACATGGCGGTGCACAAGATTTGCCGGCTCGGTATCGCAAGGACGTTTCAGAACATCCGCCTGTTTACCGACATGCCGGTGCTGGAAAATGTCAAAGTAGGTCTGCACGCACGCACGTCGTCGTCGGTGCTTGGTGCAGTTGCCACGCTGCCTGGCACTGTGCGTGAAGAGGTGGCCGTGGAAGCGGCGGCAATCCATTACCTGGACTTTGTCGGGCTTATGCACAGTGCCAATGATCTGGCGGACAATCTGGCATACGGCGATCAGCGCCGTCTCGAAATCGGCCGGGCCCTGGCGACGCATCCCGGTCTCCTGCTGCTCGACGAACCGGCGGCCGGCATGAACCCGCATGAGACGGAAGCGTTGATGGAACTGATCGGCAAGATTCGTGCCACGGGTATTACGGTGTTTCTCATCGAGCATGACGTGCAGCTGGTCATGAAGATCTCCGACTATGTCTACGTTGTCGACCACGGCGAGCTGATTGCCGAGGGTAGACCGGACGAAGTCCAGAGTGATCCGAAAGTCATCGAGGCCTACCTCGGTGTGGACGAACCGGCAACATGAGCAAGGACGCGAAATCCGAAGTTGTCCTTGAACTCGACAACGTGCGCTCCGGTTACGGGCGTATGGAAGTTCTGCGGGGCATCTCGTTGCACGTTTGCCGCGGTGAAGTTGTCTGTCTGATCGGCGCTAACGGTGCGGGCAAGTCTACGATATTGAATACTATTTGCGGATTAGTCAGGGTGCGTTCGGGCGAGATCCGCCTGTTCGGCGAGAATACGGCTGACTTCACGCGGGACCGCCTGGTCCGCAACGGGCTCTCGCAGGTGCCGGAGGGGCGTAAGCTGTTCTCCGACATGACGGTACTGGAGAACCTCGAGCTTGGCGCGTACCTGCGAAAAGACAAAGACGAAATCGCGCGGGACAGGGCGCATGTCTATTCGTTGTTTCCGGTGCTGGGTGAGCGTTCGCATCAGATGGCGGGCAGTCTCAGCGGCGGTGAGCAGCAGATGTGCGCGATCGCGCGTGCGATGATGTCACGCCCGAAGATCCTGTTGCTCGACGAGCCGTCTCTGGGGCTGGCGCCGATCCTGGTCAAACAGATCTTCCAGATTTTGGAGACGCTCAAGGATGAGGGGAGAACGGTCTTCCTGGTCGAACAGAACGCCCGGATGGCGTTGAGCATGGCCGACCGCGGTTATGTCCTGCAGACCGGCAACCTTGTCAAGGAAGGTCCTGGACGCGAGTTGCTTGAAGATGAGGAAGTGCGGAAGGCGTACCTAGGTAAGTGAACCGCGAATCAACTCGAATGGAATAGGAGTTTCTCCTGGCATCGCGGGGTGGTGTTCGGCGGGCTTGCCGGTAGTTACGATACAGTCCGAATACTATCACGGTAATTAACACGATACCGGGTGAGAGTGCCGCTACGGGGCGCTACCGTGGTCATCGCCGCCTAAGAGGCGCTCGAGCTGCTCGTTGCGCTTGTCGCGTTCCTCCTGAGAGATCTTGGCGGCCTCTTCGTCCGGTGCGGATTCCGGCTCGGACTCGGGCTTCACCAGGCCGACCAGCTTGTCGTGATCCGGTTGGGGGGCCGGCGGTGGTGCCGGTTCCGATTCAGCAGACTCCTCGGGCTCGGCGCGGGCCAGGTCTTCGAGCACCTGCTTTGAACGCTGTTCCTTGTCTTCGCCGATCAGGTAGTTGGCAATCTCACCTGTCGTCGCACCGGATGTTGCGGCACTTTCTTCACGGGCTTTGCGCACGACGTCCATGAAAAAGGTCTCGAGGTTCATGGTCGGATGATCGACACTGACGCCGCCCCCGGGTACAGCTGCATTGAGAATCTCCATGACTCGTCCGATCACTTCTTCTGACAACTTCGGCGCGACGATGCGGGTTTTATCCTCGACAGTCAGCAAGTTGTCGAGATCGCCGCTGACGCGAATCTTGCCGCCGTACATGACATAGATGTTGTCGCACACGTCCTCGACATCGGCGAGCAGATGGCTGCACAGAATCACCGTTTTGCCGCGCTCGGCGAGGACGCGAATGAGCTTCTTTACTTCGTTGCAGCCGAGCGGATCGAGTCCGGAGGTCGGCTCATCGAGTACAATCAGGTCGGGATCGTTGATCAGCGCCTGGGCCAGCCCGACGCGGCGCGCCATGCCTTTCGAAAATTCACCGATGGGACGCTCCCCGACCCCGCTCAGTCCGACCATGTCCAGCAATTGCGTTGTCCGGCTCTGGCGCTCTTTCGACGGCATATTGAAGAGCGCACCGAAGAA
>CAUZJQ010000310.1:0-5133 GCA_963580095.1 Lentisphaeria bacterium
CAGGAACAACGCGGCTTGCACGGCAATACCGACCAACATATTAAGATCCTTGCCCTCGAAAGGAGCGCTGATGCTGAAGTTCTCGATCTGTACGACCCCGAATATCTCATCCTGGCAGATCATCGGCACGCACATCACAGAGTTGATCTCCTGAGCGATAATACTCACGGCCTGGCCGTAATGGGCGTCACTGTCCATGTCGGCAACGAGCAGGGCCTCGCGTTTGGTAAGAACGTCCTCGAGAACGGTACGGCTGACAGTGATTTCGCTGATGCTCTCGCATTTTCCGTCGCGCGTCTTGACATGGGAAATCTGCATGTCGTCAAGGTGCTGCCCAGTCATCACGAAGGCTCGGTCGGCTTGGGGAAAGACGGTAAACAGGCAGTCGATGACTTCACGCAGCAGTTCTTCGTCCTCGGCGGCAGAAGTCAGCGCCTGGGCTACCTGGTAGAAGATATCAAGGCGCTTCTGCAGTTCGATCTCCGAGTTGGCCAGCCGATCCAGTGTGATTGGATCGAAGTCACCGTCTTCGCCCTCTCCGCAAAGCACCGGGTAGTAGGAGGCGTCCATGGAAATGGACCTGCCGAGACTGCTATTATCGTCGAGGATGAAGCTGTTGGCGTAGGTGGTCTCTTCCGTGGTCGATTCGTATTCAATAAAGCGCAGACTGTAATGGCTGACATTGACGATGTCATTGGTGGCGAGCCGGCGCGTGCCCCTGACTTGCTCGCCGTTGACGAAGGTGCCGTTGCGGCTCTTCATATCCTCGACGACGTAGCAGCCGCCGTCCTCGAACAGGCGGCATTGCCTGCGAGACATGCCGGCGGCAGCCAGGACTATGTCACAGGACGAGTGGCGGCCGATCACAGCCTCGTCGTGGATCTCAAACTGCTGGCCCTGATTCGAGCCACTCTCAACTATGAGGTAAGCCATGGATGTTGCGATTTTTCGGTCCAGTACCGTGGAAGTTGAAACTTTCGTGACGTCTGCAACTCGCTCTCCCAGGGATTGCACCAGACCTCAGGCCCGGACACGACACAGAATCAAGTTGTTCGGTCCCCTGTAAGATGCCGGGATACCCTGGATTTTTAATCCACCCCGTGCCGGCGTATACCGGTCAAGGACAGTATCATTCGATGACAAAAACACGGGAGCGAACAAGTCGAGTGCAACCGGAGGCATGCAGCACGGAAACAGTGGCGAAATTCCGCCGGAACTCCCGTCGGCGGCGTTACGGTTACCGAAAAGAACTACGGGCGGGTAAATACCAACCCCAATGCAGTTGTGTTAATGTAGTGATCCCAATACTTTCCGGCATCGCCTCGGGAATGGCCTGGTGATCTTCATTAATTGTATTTGAACGGTGCCGTTTTCCAACGATGTTACCGAGGCCGGAATACGCCATTCGCCGCGGTAATCCGACACGGCATTTGCGGTGAGCAACATGGGTGACCAACCAGCCAAACACATGAGAGACAAAAAGTCCCCTACTAAACACATTTTTGTTACCGGCGGGGTTGT
Source organism: Lentisphaeria bacterium (assembly GCA_963580095.1). Taxonomy (GTDB): domain Bacteria; phylum Verrucomicrobiota; class Lentisphaeria; order JABSQK01; family CAJWLW01; genus CAJWLW01. The sequence goes on from CAUZJQ010000310.1 coordinate 1,522, forward strand.
ATCGTCGCTGGGCAAAGGCATTACGTCGGCATCGCTGGCGTTGTTGCTGAAGCGGCGCGGTTACCGCATTGCCATGCAGAAACTCGACCCGTATCTGAATGTCGACCCCGGCACTATGTCGCCATATCAGCACGGCGAAGTGTATGTCACTGATGACGGCGCCGAGACTGACCTGGACCTCGGCCACTACGAGCGCTTTGCCGGAATCGTCTGCACCCAGGACAGCAATTACACGACCGGCCGCATCTACAGCAATGTGATCGCCCGTGAGCGCGCCGGCGGTTACCTGGGCAAGACGGTACAGGTGATTCCGCACGTGACGGACGAAATCAAGGCGGCTATCCGCACCTTCGACCGTCCCGACGTTGATATCGTAATTACTGAAATCGGTGGCACGGCGGGTGATATCGAATCGTTGCCGTATCTCGAAGCGATCCGCCAGTACCGGCAGGAGATCGGCCGCAGCAACGGAATTTTTGTGCATCTGACGCTGGTACCGTACATCAAAGCCTGCGGCGAGTTAAAGACCAAGCCGTCGCAGCAATCGGTCGGTATCATACGTGAGATCGGCATCATGCCGGACATCCTGATCTGCCGTAACGAGGTGCCGCTGGCAGCCGAGCACAAGGACAAGCTGGCGCTGTTCTGCAATGTCGACCGCGACCTGGTCTTCGAAGAGCTCGATGTCAGCCATACCATTTACGAAGTGCCATTGGATCTGGCCAAGCAGGACGTCGATACCTATGTCCTGGAGCTGCTGAACCTACATGTGCGCTCCCTGAACATGACGGATTGGAAGCGGATGGTCCAAACCCATATTTCGCCGGAGAAAGGCGAGGTCGAGGTCGCTGTCGTCGGTAAATACATGAGCCTGCCGGACGCGTACAAAAGCATCGACCAGGCGCTGACCCACGCCGGCATCGCTAACTCCGTACGCGTGAATGTCCGCCGCATCGAAGCCGAAGACATCGAAGCACAGGGCGCCCAGGCGCTGCTCGACGGCGCCCAGGCGCTACTGGTGCCAGGCGGCTTCGGCAACCGCGGTATCGAAGGCAAGATTCAGGCGATCCGTTACGCCCGCGAGCGGCGTCTGCCGTTTTTCGGGATCTGCCTGGGTATGCAGTGCGCGGTCATCGAGTTCGCCCGAAACGTCTGCGGGCTGGACGGTGCGGACAGCAGTGAATTCGACGAGGAATCGCCGCATCCTGTCATTCATCTGATGGAAGAGCAGAAGACGATCACCGAGAAAGGCGGTACGATGCGGCTGGGCGCTTACCCGTGCGTGTTGCACCCCGACAGCAAAGCGGCGGCGACCTACAAGGCGATAGAGATTTCGGAGCGTCATCGGCACCGATACGAAGTCAACAACGAATACCGCGAGCGTCTGGAGGCGAATGGCATGGTCTGTTCGGGCACCTCGCCGGACAACGTGCTCGTAGAGATTGTCGAACTCAGCGAACATCCATGGTTTATCGCCGGCCAATTCCATCCCGAGTTCCAATCCGGACCGCTGAACGCCCACCCGCTGTTTCAAGGCTTCGTAGAAGCCGCCATCACCCGGCGCGACCAAGGGGACAGCTGATGGCAAGTGGGTACGCAGACGACAAGCCCCGTGACCATTGCGGCGTATTCGGCATTGCCAATCACGAGCAGGCCGTCGAACTGACACGGCAGGGACTGTTTTCGCTGCAACACCGTGGCCAGGAAAGCGCCGGAATTTACCGCTACTCCGATGGCAAGTGCCACCTGCACAAAGCCATGGGCCTGGTTGGCGACGTGTTCCGCGAAATGCCTCCGGAGTTTGAGGCCGACCAGGGCACTATGGCGATTGGTCACGTGCGATACAGCACTGCCGGTGATTCCAACTTGATCAATGCCCAGCCGTTTGTCGTCGAGTTCGACACGTTCAACCTCGGGCTGGCACACAACGGCAACCTGTCGAACGGCGGTTATCTGCGCAACCACCTCAAGCAGGGCGGCGCCATTCTGCAAGGCACTCTGGACACCGAGATCATTCTGCACCTGGCGGCGCGCCAGCATACCATGGGGTCGCCGCCGTGGGAGGCACTGCAGGCAGCGCTGAAGCAGACCGAAGGCGCTTACTCTATCGTGGCGCTGTGCGAGGACGGGCTGGCGGCGTATCGCGATCCCTACGGCTTCCGGCCGCTGATCATGGGACACCTGGACGATGCCGTCGTCTTCGCTTCCGAGTCGTGCGCTTTGGACTTGATCGGTGCGACCTGCGAACGCGATGTCGAGCCGGGCGAATTCATCATCGTTCGGCCGGACGGCACCATGGAGTCGGGCTATTTCGACTTCGCCCGGCGCAAGGCCCACTGCATTTTCGAGCTGGTTTATTTTGCACGACCGGACAGCCACGTTTTCGGGGAGTGCGTCTACGACGTCCGCAAGCAATTCGGCGCCAAACTGGCCGAGGAATCGCCGGTCGAAGCGGACGTCGTCATGCCGCTGCCGGACGGCGGCATCTACGCCGCGCTGGGATTTGCCGAAGCCACCGGCATTCCTTTCGACCTGGGCATCATGCGTAATCATTACGTCGGCCGCACCTTCATCCGCCCGTCGGAGGACGATCGGCGCGCCGCGGTGCGAATCAAGCTGAACCCGATCGGCGAAGCGATCGAGGGCAAGCGTATCTGCCTGGTCGAGGACAGCATCGTTCGCGGCAACACAACGCGCGAGCGCGTCCGCACCCTGCTCGACTGCGGCGCTAAGGAAATACACATTCGCGTCAGTTGCCCGCCACACGTCAGCCCGTGCTATTACGGTATCGATTTCCCGAGCAAGGAAGAGTTGATCGCCAACAATTATTCGATCGACGAAATTGCTGAGCTCATCGGCGCGGACTCGCTTGCCTATCTGTCGCTCGACGCTATGCTTTCGTGCGTTCAGAAACACCCGGCGAACAACTATTGTCACGCGTGTTTTTCGGGAGAATACCCGCTGAAACCCAAGGGTACCTGCTCGCGGACCTGAGCGTCGCGGGGACTTCATACGGAGCTGCATCGCCCGCCATGCCAAAACGCCTAGACATCAAGAAGATCATGCTGATCGGCTCGGGCCCGATCGTCATCGGTCAGGCTTGCGAATTCGATTATTCCGGTGTGCAGGCGTGCAAAGCCCTGCGTGAAGAAGGGTACGAGATCGTGCTGGTCAACAGTAATCCGGCAACGATCATGACCGATCCGGAATTCGCCGATCGAACCTATATCGAACCGCTGACCTGTGACACGTTGCACGCCATTCTGGAGCGCGAGCGCCCCGACGCACTGCTGCCGACGCTCGGCGGGCAGACGGCACTGAATCTGGCAATGGAACTGGCGGAGGCTGGACTGCTGGAGCAGTTCGAAGTCGAGTTGATCGGGGCCGATACGAAAGCCATAGCCAAGGCCGAGGACCGCCAACTGTTCAAGGAGGCAATGCGCAACATCGGGCTGGATCTGCCTGCCAGCCGCGCCGTGCATACGCTCGAAGAGGCTCAGGCCGCGAAGGATGAGCTTGGCGATTTTCCGCTTATCATCCGGCCTGCCTTTACGCTTGGCGGCAGTGGCAGCGGCATCGCCTACGACGCCGAGGCATACATCTCGATCGTCA
>CAUZJQ010000311.1:0-5131 GCA_963580095.1 Lentisphaeria bacterium
CTGGGCCGGCACGATGCCGGACAGCGAGGACAGTCCTGCCGGCGGCATGTACCGTCTTGATGCCGACCTCAGTGTGCATCAGATGTTCGACAACGTCACCATCTCCAACGGCATCTGCTGGAGCAGCGACGCCAAGACGATGTATTACATCGACACCCCCTTGATGAAGATCGAGGCCTTCGACTACGACAACGTAACGGGCGCCATCGAGAACCGCCGCACCTGCTGCGAGGTTTTCGAGGAAGCAGCGTGGCCGGACGGCATGGCGATCGACACCGATGACAAGCTTTGGGTCGGCCACTACTTCGGTGATTACGTGCGGCGCTGGGATCCGGAGACCGGTGAATGCATTGACAAGATCAAACTGCCGTGCTCGAATGTCACCGCCTGCGCCTTCGGCGGCGAGAATCTCGAGACCCTGTACATCACTACCGCAACACACGCTCTGAACGAGGAACAACTGGCGCAGCAACCGCTGGCTGGCGGTCTGTTTGTGGTCGACGCCGGGGTGCGCGGTCAGACAACACCGAAGTTCGCAGGGTAAGCAAGGACTCAGTCGACGGGCAGCAGAAGATACTTGTTTCCCTGGCGGCCGCGGACTGTTTCGAATGCCTTCGCCCACTCGGTTAGAGGGAATCGACCGCTCACCAGCGGGGACGTTTTTATCTTGCCTTCGCCGAGCAGTCGCATCGTTCGCTCCCAGGTCCGGTGGCGGTACGTAAAACTGGGCAGGACCGTCAACTCCTTGATGATCATCGTATCGAGGTTGACCGCGATCTCTTGGCCGAACAGGCCGACGAGAACCAGTTGCGCCCCTTTGCGGGACTGCGCAATACATTGATCCAGTGACGCCTTCGAGCCGCCGCACTCGATCGCGATATCGGCGCCCAACCCATCGGTCATATCCAGCAACTCATCGAAGGAATCAGTTGCGGCGTGCAGGACAACATCGGCCCCCAACTCTTTGCCGAGCGCCAGGCGATTCTCGTCGCCGGTTGCGCCCACCAGGACGACGGTCGCGCCAATCGACTTTGCGGCTTGCAGGCACAGCAAGCCGACCGGCCCCGGACCCGATACCAGGACGACATCTCCCGGCGAGATATTGGCACGTTCATACACGGCCCGAACAGCCACAGCAGATGGTTCCGACATCGAACCAGCTTCGAAGTCAATATTGTCCGGCAACTTGTGCAGGCTTTCCTCACGCTGGCAGACATACTTCGCAAACGCCCCATCCACATGCACTCCCATGCTGTCGCGGTCAACACAAAGTCCGATAAGTCCGGTCTGGCAGAAACGGCAATGACCGCAAGTGAGCTTGAAGGTCTCGGACGTGACCCGGTCGCCGACGCTGAAGCGAGTGACCGCGTCTCCAACTTCGACGACGACGCCAGCCATCTCATGCCCCAGAACCATCGGCGGACAATTCACGTATTCATCGTCGTGAATGTGCAGATCCGTACCGCAGATTGCGCCGGCCTTGACTTCGATTTTCAATTGATCGGGCAGCGGTACCGGCTCCGGCACATCCAGCACCTCTAAATTCCCGATACCCGCCGCAGTTTTTACAAGAGCCTTCATGGCTTTACACGCCTCCGGTCAAGGTTTGATGGGATTCGCTTTTGAATCGGTCGACTCAGTCGCCACTGGCCACTTCACTTCCCCTGCCTGGCCTGAATTTCCCCGATCACTGTTGCGAAGCCTTTGAGCAGGCTATTCTGGAACCTTACGACGGGCCCATATGAACGAAACTCTTCGGGAACAAGGGCGCCCTGATCACAGGCACGGACGAAATCCGGGAACGTTTGCCGTAACTCCGCGAGAACCTCGGGGGCCGCCTCCGCCTCGATACGATCAACGACATCGGGATTTTCCTCGATCAGGGTACCAGCCAGTGCACCCGACAGGGTTATCGCCATACCCTGCCCTACCAGCTCGGTCCAGTGTCTTGTCGACCGAGCGCCACCGGAGATCACGATGGCACTGTAGTTTCGCTCGCGATAGATTTTGTGGGCAGCTCGCGCCGTGCTTATCCCCGCCTGGTTGATGAGCTCGGCGGACACCTCGACGCCACGCCGGGCTGCGTCCTCGGCCAGATACTCGTCGAACATGCCGGGCAGCATCGTGATCAGGCATCTCGGGTTCTTGTCGGTACGCTCCAGACCCCTCTGATAGGCCTCTGCCATATAGATATATTGGGTAACCGAGAAACACATGGTACCGATCGTCGACCACCCCCGCGCCGTCAATTCCTCGATCGCTTGAGCACCCTCGATAGTGGCCGGAATTTTGATGATAATGTTCTCGCCAAGATCGTGAAACGTCTCCGCCTCATCTAACATCGCGCTCAAATTATCATTGATGCGCGGGCTTCCCTGAATCGCCACCTGGCCATAGCGGCCATTCGTCTTCTCATACAACGTGTGAAACATGCCGAGCGCTCGTGAAACAGCCTGCTGAATCACCTCCATGACCAACTTTTTCTCATCGAGAACTGCGCCTGCCGACGCCAACAATTCGTCAATTGTTGCATGGACGAATTCGGGTTCGGTCTTCAGCAGCGCGACAATGTAATTGGGGTTGGAAGCAACCCCGGCGGCGCCGTTGGCCAATGCCATTTCGATCTCGGGCAAAGACGGATTGTTGACCCAGAATTCGGTACCGAACCGGGCGTTCACCTCATGAAAGTATCCGCTACTCACGGTAGTTCCTCTGACATGGTATAGTGGTGGAATACGAAAACTCAATCACCCTATTGCTCTGTCAAATTTGCTTTGTAGCTGTGAAGGCGCCGTCCACGAAAAGGTTGACTCCGGTTATATAACCGGCTTCGTCAGAGGACAACCAGGAGACCGCATTGCCGACATCCTCGGGCTCGCCGATTCTGCCAAGTGCATTGGCGTTGCGGACATTCTGCAGATAGTTCTCCGCCTCCTCGACATTCATGTCGGACATATCCCGTTCCAGCATCGGCGTGTTGATGGTTCCCGGGCTCACGACGTTCACGCGGATGTTGTGCTTGCCCACCTCGACCGCAAGCGTACGGGCGGCACCGATCATCGCCGACTTCGTGGCACTGTACACAACACACTGCGGAAACCCGATGGTATTCAGGACCGACGAACAGAAGACTATCGATCCGCCCCCCGCCCTTTTCATTGCGGGGATGGCGTGCTTGGCGCAAAACAGGAAGCCTTTGAAGTTCGTATCCAGCATCCGCTCGAAGTCGGCTTCTGCCATATCCTCGAGGTCAACGTAATTCGTGATGCCGGCATTGGCATACATAATATCGAGTCGGCCGTAAGTATCCTCGGCTTGAGCGACCAGCGACTTGACTTCTTCGCTGCGGCCGACATCTGCGGCGATGAATGTCGCTTCCCCGCCGGCCTCGCATATGAGGCCCACCGTTTCGGCCCCGCCGTCCGGGTCAACATCGTTCACGATGACCCGGGCACCTCCGCGCGCCAGCACGATCGCCGAGCCACGTCCGATTCCCGATCCGGAACCGGTCACAACCGCTACTCTATCTTCGAGTCGTCTGTCGGTTGCCATATTTTCTCCTGTCTGCTTTATACCCCGGCGACTCTATCGCTTCGCCCTCAAAACCAAACCAGCATACGCCACGACAGAATGGAAGGGGTGCGGCTTTCTGAAATCAAGGCATTGGGCGTGAAGCTTCTGCTCGCGCCGTCAACCGTCCGTCACTTTGCGATAAGGATATAATCGGCCCACTCAAGATCAGTTGTAAAGGAGAGTATGCCGTCGTTGAATTCCCATCCTTCAATTTCCTGCTGCTGCTGGACCGAGCGTACCATCTTCGGGGCCGCCGGCAGTCGGACGTTCACCTGCAGCCCGGGCAGTTCCATGTTATCCCAGTTCACCAGGGTCACGAGTGTCCCCTTGTCGCTGTCCATGACCAGGGTCTCCACGAAATTATTCGAGCACTCAGCATGCCGTTTGATATCCGCCTGAGACACACCCAGGCCAACCAATTGCACGGCTGCCGGTGAGAATTCGGTGGGATTGTACAGCAACTTGTGGCCGCCACGGGCAAACGGCACCGGCTTGAGACCACTGCGTATGTAGCTGCTTCCGGCCAGCGTACCAACAGCGATTGTCCGGCCCTTGCCCAGCGTACGCATAGTAACTGCCGGACTGCCGTCGGCCCAGGTTCCGAGCACCTCGGCGTCGGCAGGCACAAGCACCTGGCGCATGGCGATTGCCGGGAGCGCATTGTCCGCACCGGCAAGGGAAATCGAATCGATCGGGTCAACCAGGGCCATCTCCAGGAACGGCCGCATAACCTGGATGTTCTTCGTCAGCGAAGTGTCCTGCAATCCCAGCAACTTCAGCATCGCGGGGCATTTTGCACCGTCCTGGTCGAGGTGTCCGATGCCGGCGGTGGCATAGAGAATACCACCCGTCTCGACCCACTTCGCCAGTTTCGGCACTATCCTGCTGTCGATCCATTCACCGGCAAAGTGGACGACATCGTAGCCCTTCAGGTAACCGTCCAAGATGTCGTCTTCAGTGATCAGGTCCACTTTGTACTGAGCATGCTTCAACGCCAGATACAGCATCTGCTGATCCTTGCGGCACAAGGTCTGGCGGTTGTAAACGTTTTCGTCGGCGGCATTCTTACACTGGCTCATGAACGGATCGGCGGCGGGGTCGAAAGTGAGCTCCGGCTCATTAGTCTCAGTAGCACGGCTCAAGACAATCGCAACGCGGCCCGGGCGCAGTTTGCCGTTGATCTGATACGGCTCGGCTTCGGCTGAATCGTAGATCGATTCGTGGAGCACGCGGAATGTCTCGGTACAACGCCAGGACACGTAATTCTCGGTATTAACGGCCGCCGGCGCCACGCAGAAAGAATCGATATGCCTGGCGCCCGCGCCAATGCTCAACACCAAGTTGCGCCGAAAAACAGACGGCACCTGTCCAGGTGCATGGGGCATCACGTACATGTGAATTTTCTGGTTGTGATACTTGATGCCGCAGTGAATTTGAGCGTAAGTCCACGAGAACGTCTGCGGCAATTGTGGCACGCTGAAGAGATAGTCCTCGGTCCAGAACATCGTCAGCGCATCCGGTGCCAACTTAAAAATATCCACCCAGTGTTCCTGGGCGC
>CAUZJQ010000312.1:0-5129 GCA_963580095.1 Lentisphaeria bacterium
GGACATGGTGTGGTTTCCTCAGTCGCAGGCAATATAACCCGCTCTCGCGACCATCAAATGACTGCAGCAGAACGGAACTCATCCGCGTGCCGGTAAAGGATTCAAAAGATTGGCGCAATTGTATCGTTGCCTTCGTCGGTGGAAACCGCAGCGCTACGAATCAAGAATTCGCGATGAACGGATGTATAGTCTCACTCTATTCTCGTTGTCCACGACTGTGGGGCGAGATAGATTACGTCCGGAGACGCGTTATGGCTGACATTCACGATGAACGAGCTACAATTGGCTGGTACCGCACGCCGATACCCGGCGAGACCCTGCAGGCCTTGAACGCCCGCAGCGATCTCAAAGGCCTGCTGCAGGCGGGCGGCTATCTCGTCGTGCTCTGCTGCACGGGTGCCGTCTCACTGTGGAGCGCCTTCACGGGTTACTGGTATCTCACGCCGTTTCTGCTTCTCCTGCACGGCACGTGCAGCAGCTTCACTATCAATGCTGTCCACGAGCTCTGCCACAACACGGTCTTCAAGAGCAAACGGCTGAACGGTTTCTTTGTCCGCGTTTTTGGCTTCATCGGCTGGAATGACTGGGAGTGGTTCAATGCCAGCCACGCCAACCACCACCGCTACACGCTGCATCCGCCGCGTGACGGTGAGGTGGTGCTGCCGATCGTCTCGCTCTCCCGCAAGATCTTTTGGCAAACGGCGTTCTGGTCACCCCGTGGCCCCTACCACCTGGCCAGGGGAGTGTTCCTGAAAGCCCGCGGCTGCTTCGAAGACGAGTGGACCCGCAGCATCTTTCCAGAAGACAAACCCGAGGCGATCCGCAGGTTGAAGGCCTGGAATCGTTTCGTTCTGATCGGCCACGCCATTATCGTTGCCGGTTCAATCGCTGCTGCTGTGATCACCGGGCGTTGGGCCTGGCTGCTGGTGCCGCATGTCGTTTCTTTCAGCGGCACCTACGGCGGTTGGCTCTTCTATTTTTGCAACAACACCCAGCACGTCGGCCTGACCGACAACATTCCCGACTTTCGGCTCTGCTGCCGTTCCATGAAGCTGCCGTGGATCGTCTCCTTCCTTTACTGGCACATGCAGTACCACACCGAGCACCATATGTATGCTGCCGTGCCGTGCTACAACCTGCGCAAACTGCGTAAGTCCCTTGCTCACGATCTTCCCGAGTTCAAAGGCGTGATCGGTACTTGGCAGGAGATCGCGATGATCCTAGAGCGCCAAAAGAGCGAGCCGGACTACCAGTATATTCACCCACTCCCCGAGGCTGCCCAGCCCGCGCTCATCGGGAACCGTGAAACCGAAATTGCTGCCGGTGCTGTCGCCGCCGACCCCGGTGCCAACTGCGACGAACTGAACCCCCATGATGCCGTTGATTCCGCAGTCCGCCACCCGGGATGACCTGTGGGCGCGTTGCTGCAGCCGGCAACTAACCGTGCCAAACGGGCCGTGGCGAATGATCGAAGATTGCCAGGTTGACCCGCGGCATGTGTGGGGCACTCGGCAGTCGAAACGCAGTCGGAACCAACCGGATAAGAACGAGATCCGACTCGACATTCCAGTTGGTTTTCCCGGTCTAAGTGTTACATTCTACCTATCATTTTTAGGATGCGTTAGCACATCTGATCCTGGATCAGACGAGGTCTGCCGATTCTGGAATGATGCCTGCGTTATACTCGCCAGCTAAACGAATACAAAACCCCCTAACCAACCGGGAGCCCTTATCATGACACGGATAGTCTTTGTCGCCAGCCTCGCGCTGCTCGCAACTTTCAATACTTCCTCCGCTGCGATTCACGACGTCATCCTCGACAAGAACATGAACGGCCGCGAACGCCTGCTTGAGATCAAGCGCATCGTCAAGAGCGACACCGATCAGGTGAATTGGCGCGACAGCGACGGCAGAACACCGTTGCGCGAGGCTGCCATGTTTGGGGATATCGAAATCGTCAGTTTTCTCATCTCCGCCGGTGGCGACCTTGATATGGTGGACAACAAGAGCCAGGGGCCGCTTCACAAGGCCGCAAGACACGGACATGCCGACATAGCCAAGCTCCTCGTCAGGAGAGGTGCCGATGTTAATGTGGTTGACGATTTGGGCAAGACACCGCTGATGTATGCTTCCGTCGAGGGCCATGACGGTGTTGTGCAGGTGCTGACGTCTGCGGGCGCCAAAATCGATGCGACCGACGACAGCGGCCAGACGGCGTTGATCATCGCCTGTGAGTCTGGTCGAGAAACCGTCGTGCCGATCCTGCTCAATGCAAAAGCCGACCCCAACGCCTCCGACAAAAGCGGCCATACGCCGCTGTACCAGGCCTCCTGGGCTGGATTCCCTACTATTGTTGAGGCGTTGCTGGCCAAGAATGCCGAGGTCCACGCAGTCGACGAAGATCGAGAAACAGCGCTACACAAAGCCGCCGAGGTGATTCGTCGCGTGAGGCCTGACAACCCCACGGAGGCCGACGGCTCGGATGCTGTCCCGTTGCGGGCAACCGCCGATTACATCACCGTCGCGAAGCTCCTGGTCAAGGCGGGCGCCGATGTCTCCGTTACCACTAACAACGGCGACCAGCCCCTGCATGTTGCCGTGGATGCGGAATCGGTCGAAATGGTCTTGTTGCTCTTGACTGCCGGTAGCGACGCGAATGCCGCCAATCAGAACGGCAACACGCCGCTGCATAAGGCTGCTGCCCAGGGCCTCGCCAATATCATCGAGAAACTGCTGGCTGGCGGTGCCGATGTCAATGCCCGTGATGACGGCCGCCGTACGCCGCTGCGTAAGGCTGCCGACAGCGACAACGTGGATTCCGTGTACCTGTTGTTGAACGCCGGTGCTGATGTGGAGGCCGCGGATACCGCCGGCGAGACCGCTTTGCACAAGGCCGCCAAGGACGGCAACGCCGATATCGTGAACGCTTTGATCACGGCGAAAGCGTCGGTGAACGCGGTCAATGAAGATGGCGAAACACCACTGTACAAAGCGTCCAGCAGAGGTCGTAACGAGGTCATCGAGATCTTACTCGCCGCCGGTGCCAAGGTGAATCTGAGCAACGAGGACGACGAGACCCCTCTCGACGTTGCCATCGAGAGGAACCGGATTGAAACGATTCCCGTTCTCAAGGAAGCCGGCGGCAAGGCCAACCAAGACCACACCGAAGACGACCAGGCCCAGAACCCGTAGGCCTTCCAGGTGCGTTCAGGGTCTTGGCTCGTAGTCGCACTCGAATTGCCGTCATAGACGGGTGCGGGTACGACGTTTTGAATCTTCAAAGCTTCTGAACTCTGGACACTTTTTCCTTCTTCCATCTTGACACAGGGCATTTCTATAACAATAGTATATAAAGCACACATACTTTCCAGGAGTTTTGCTGTGAAGCTGTCGAAGCAGACACAGTACGGCTTGCAGATCCTCTTGCAGCTTGCCAGGCACGCACGAACCAGCCAACTGGCGACCGGCAAGCAGATCGCACGACAACAGAGCGTCAACGAGCCGTATGTCGAACAACTGGTCGCCCCGCTGAAACGAGGCGGCCTCGTCCAGACCGTGCGCGGACGGCACGGCGGCTACACCCTCGGTAAAGCCCCAGGGCAGATCACAGTGCTCGATGTCATCGAATCCTTCGAGGGGAGTCTCGAACTGGTCAATGACGACAACCGGACCACCAACGGTGCAGGTGTAGAGATTGTCTGGCGGCACCTTGCTGTCGGCCTGCGCGAAGCCGCTGCCGGTATCACCCTCGCATCAATTCTCGAAAACCAGAATGAAGGCATGCCCGACTACATCATATAGGACCGTCCAATGGATCAATACACACTCACGCATCTTGACGCGCTCGAATCGGAAGGGATTCATATCATGCGCGAGGTCGCCGCACAGTTCCAGAATCCTGTCCTGCTGTTCTCCGGCGGCAAGGACTCCATAGCCATGCTGCGCCTGGCGGAAAAGGCATTTCATCCAGCCAGGATGCCGTTTCCGGTCATGCACGTCGACACCGGCCACAATTTTCCGGAAGTGCTCGAATTCCGCGACCGCTTGGTCGAACAGATGTCCGGCCGCCTAGTCGTGGCCAGCGTCGAAGAGGCCATCGCCAGAGGCCTCTGTGAGGAAGCGCCTGGCCAGATCAGCCGCAACCGTCTGCAGAGTGCCACGCTGGTTGCGGCTCTCGAAGAGTACAAGTTCGATGCTGCTTTCGGCGGCGGCCGGCGTGACGAGGAAAAAGCGCGCGCCAAGGAACGCATCTTTTCGTTTCGCGACGAGTTCGGCGGTTGGGATCCGAAGAACCAGCGCCCTGAGCTGTGGAATCTGTACAACGGCAACGTCCAGCAAGGCGAGAACATCCGCGTCTTTCCGATCAGCAATTGGACGGAGCTTGATGTCTGGCAGTATCTGGCCCGTGAAAAGGTCGAGATCCCCAACATCTATTTCACCCACAGACGCCGCGTTTTCTTCCGCGAGGATCAGTGGCTGAGCGAATGCGAGTACCTACAGCCGAAGCCGAGCGAAGAGATCTTCGAAAAAGACGTCCGCTTCCGCACCGTTGGCGACATGGTCTGTACCGGCGCCATCGAGTCGCGTGCTGAAACCATTGAGGAAATCATCGTCGAAATCGCCGCTACACGCGTTTCAGAACGCGGCGGCCGGGCCGACGACCGCTTCTCCGTATCCGCTATGGAAGACCGTAAGAAAGAAGGCTATTTCTAAACTTGGGAAACATCACATGAGCCTCGATCACGATCATATGGAACTGCTGCGCGTCAGTACGTGCGGCAGTGTTGACGACGGCAAGAGCACGCTCATCGGCCGCATCCTTTATGACAGCAAATCCCTTTTTGACGACCAGCTCGAAGCGCTCGAACGTGTCAGCCGGTTGAAGGGTGACGAACAGGTGAACTGGGCCGATCTGACCGACGGCCTCCGGGAAGAGCAGGAGCAGGGTATCACCATCGACGTTGCCTATCGCTACTTCGCCACGCCCAAGCGCAAGTTCATCGTCGCAGACACGCCCGGCCACGTGCAGTATACCCGCAACATGGTCACCGGCGCCTCGACCGCCAACCTGGCACTGGTGCTGGTGGATGCGCGCAACGGTGTCATCGAACAGACCCGGCGTCACTCGT
>CAUZJQ010000313.1:0-5124 GCA_963580095.1 Lentisphaeria bacterium
CGAAGGATTCGCTAACTATCTGATGACGATCGGTATCGTCGAGACCGTTGCGTTGTTTGTCCTGGTTTTCGTGCAGGGTACGTTCTGAAGTCGAGGGCGCTGTCGGCTGCGCCTTGGCAGCCGTCGAGATTGATGGCGAGGTGTACAAAATCACCGGCACAGAGATCGACGTGCACGGCTCTGGAATGTGCGGCGCCGCAGTGGATGCGAATGTCTCCGGCAGAATCGAAGGCGACACCTACGTGATGGAATCGATCGAACTCGAGTAACCTTCGCCTGTTTCAGCAGGACGTCGGTATTTTGCAGTTCAACTTCGTGGCTGAGGCCGGTGCTACCCTCGCTGCGCCAGCAGGGCGATATGCTCTCGCAGTCTCTTCATCGCGTTGTCGTCGTAGATGTTGTAGTAGCCGCGGACCGTCCCTTCCTGGTCGATCAGGATGAACATCGGGCTGTGGTGCAGCGGATTGTCGGTGCCGATGGCGAAGCCGGTTTCGCACAACGTGTCGACCGCTGCCTGCTCGCCGTTGAGGAAGGCCCAACGCTGCTCGGTGATCTCGTATTTTTTTGCGTACTCCGCAAGGATCTCCGGCGTGTCGTATTCAGCATCGACAGAGATCGAGACGAACTGGACTTTGTCGGAGCCGTCGCACTGGTGGTATAACTTGCGCATCTCCAGCGTCATTTCCGGGCACTGCTTCGGACAGCGGGTGAAGAAGAAATCGACGACACTGATCTTGCCGATAAATTGCTCGTCTCCGAACGGCACATTGTTGTGGCTGGTGAACTTGAACTCAGGAATATTGCGATACGCCGGCAATTGCCCGCGCGACACCTCGGCCTGGCGGATCACGGCGACACCTGTCAACAGCAGACAACACATCAGTGCCGCGGTCGGCATGGCCAGGCGCGCCATGACGATCGGCGACACGCCATCGCCTTTGATCCGGACCGGCACCGCGAAGTACAGACTCATCGCGAGCCCCACGAAAATCGTGCCGATCCACAGGTGCAGCAACTGCAGCAGCGGCACCAGCCCGAAGTGGCCCATGCCGAATCCGACGAGTATCTGCAGCGCGACGAGCAGGGGCAGCGCGAAAATTCCGAAGCGTATCGACTTGCGCAGCTTCAGTCCGCGCATGCTTTTCAACAGCATCGCCGTAGTTACGACAATACTGGTGGCCAGGATGAAGTGCGCGTACTTGACCAGACCCAGCACGTTGAAGAGTTCGAGATCGGTCGCCAACGGGTTATCGCGGCGTAGGACCTCGAGCGTTCCGCGCTGATCGGCGCCGACAATGATCTGTACAAGTGTCAGTAGCCAGACGATCCCGACCAGCCGCCGCAGTCCGCGCGTCTCTTCAGCGGGTTCGACTTCGCGTTGGATGTACCACGATTTTTGTGCTGCGAAAATCAGCAGGCTTACCAGCAACACAGCGGCCGCCATATGCACGGATACCATCCACGGCGCCAGCTCCGAAGCGACGACGCGTCCGCCGAGCCAACCCTGGAAGCCGACGAGGATCAGGGAGATCGTTGTCGCCACGAGCAGGCCGCGGTGCTTGCGGAAGTAGCGGACGGCGACGATATACGTCAGCAGAATCAACAGCCCGATGACAACGCCGACGAGGCGATTGACGTACTCGATCCAGGCCAGCACAAGATTGAACGATTCCGGAGCGATGTCGTCCGGCAGTTCTGACACATTTGTCGGGGGGATCCAACGCCCGAAGCACTTCGGCCAGTCCGGGCACCCGAGGCCGGCGCCGGACACACGTACCAGACCACCGACAAAGATCAACAGATAGGTGGCGGCAGTCGTGAGGATGATAAGCGGCGTGAAGCTCTTCTTCATATACGGCCGATCCGCTCCAGGGTGCCGTCGTCTTTCTCATGCGCCGCGCCGTCGAGTCGCATCTCCCCGTATCGCGTGGCGCAGAACTGCTGCGTCACAAAGCGGATGTCCTTGAGGGGCGGGTGCTGTTCTGTTTTCATAGTGCTAAGAAATCCCTTGAGCATACACCAATGAAAGTGTTTCGTTTCACGGACCCGACCAGTCGCGAGCAGCCGCGCTGCATGCCGGTGCCGTTGAACAGGCATTGTGCCATTGTGCTACGGCACAGCCGAAAAATAACGAAGAGCAACTCGATGCCGAGTCCCGCGAAGAGGAGACGGACGCCGGGGCGCACAGGATGTGAACCTTGAGTCAACTGTATCTCATTGAGTATGCGCGATTGACAACTATATTGCAAATCCAGCCACAGTCTAAGCCTATGTCCACATTCCCCGAATCTATCGAACTGGTTGTCATCGGTGGCGGTCTCGCCGGTTCCGAGGCTGCCTGGCAAGCCGCCGAACGCGGCGTCCGCGTCGCGCTCTGCGAGATGCGTCCGCATAAGCAGACGCCGGCGCATCGGACTGACAAGTTTGGCGAACTGGTCTGCAGCAATTCACTCGGCTCCCTGCTGGTCGACCGGGCATCGGGGCTGCTGCAGGAGGAACTGCGCCGTCTTGACTCCCTGATACTGGATGTTGCGCAGTCCGCAAAGGTTTCCGCGGGCGGGGCGTTGGCGGTGGATCGTGAGGCCTTTTCGGCAGCGATCACCGAGCGCATCAGCAGCCACCCGAACATAGTGGTCGAGCGCCGCGAGATCACCGAGATTCCGGCGGATTTGCCCGTTGTCATTGCCACCGGACCGTTGACCAGCAGCGATCTGGCGTTGTCGATCCAGGCGTTCACCGGCGAAAAGTATTTATATTTCTATGATGCTCTGGCACCAATTGTCGAGGCGGACTCCATCGACCTGTTGATCGCTTTTCGTGGCTCGCGTTACGGCGTTGGTGAGCAGGCCGACGGTGATTACATCAACTGCCCCTTCACCAGGTCGGAGTACCACGCCTTTGTCGATGCACTGGTGGAGGCGGAGACGATCACGTTGCAGCAATTCGAGCTGGAGGATCCGCAGTTCTTCGAGCGCTGCGTGCCGGTGGAGGTGCTGGCCAGGCGCGGCATCGACACCCTATCCTTCGGGCCTATGCGGCCGGTGGGGCTGGAAGATCCTGGAACGGGCCGGCGGCCGCATGCCGTCGTGCAATTGCGTCAGGACAATCTCGCCGGAACTCTGTACAACCTCGTGGGCTTCCAGACCAACATCAAGTGGGGAGAGCAAGAGCGGGTGATGCGGATGATCCCGGGTCTGGCCGATGCCGAGTTCGTCCGCATGGGACAGATGCATCGCAACACCTTTTTGAATTCGCCGATGATCCTGAAGCCGACGATGCAGAGCCGCGGCCGCGCCAATCTCTTCTTTGCCGGGCAGATTACCGGGGTGGAAGGTTATGTCGGCAACGCTGGTACCGGGTTGCTGGCGGGAATCAATGCAGCAAAACTGCTGCGCGGCGAGGACCCCGTCGTACTGCCGCCGGAGACGATGCTTGGGGCGATGTGCTGGTATGTCACGCACGCCGCGGCCAAAGGTTTTCAGCCGATGAAGGCGAACTTCGGAATCCTGCCGTCGCTGCCGACGCGGATTCATAATAAGTCGGAGCGCAACCGTGCCTACGCGGAGCGAGCCTTGGCCGCGGTCGATGCTATCCTTTTTTCTTTGACTGCATCGGTGTCTTGAAGAAGATCTTGACGTAGTTCTGTGCCCGCAGACTCTGGATGTATTCGCGCTTGCGCAGTTTCCGCTGCTGGCGTTTGAGAATCCTCTCGATGTCGTCGGCGACCTCTTCGAGCGGTCGCACGTTGGCACCTTTCACTTGAGCAACCCGCAGGATCACGATGTTGCCCTCGAATTCGAACGGTTTGGAAATCGCACCGACCGTCAGGCTGTTGAAGGCATCACGAAATGACTGCGCCATATCCTTGACGGTCATCATGCCGAGGTCCCCGCCATTTTTGCGGCTCGGGTGATTCGAATGTTGCTCGGCCAGGTCCGCGAACTTGGAGCCCCCATCGTGCTTTTCCAGCACGTTCTTGGCATCGGCAGCAGTCGGCACGCTGATGAGTTCCAACCGCACGCGTGAGGCCTTGGTATAGTTGGCTTGGTGATTGTTGTAAAAATTCTCCACCGCCTGTTGCGACACTCGCGCCTGCTTGTGGACTTCCTGCATCAGCAGATAATCGACAGCGATGCTGCGTTGGATCTGTTCCCGGAATTCGTCCATCGTTATCTCCGTCTGCTCCAGACGCCTGCCAAACTCGTCCCAATTACCCTGGTGATCGTTGCGGACGATCTCGTCGATACGTTTCTCGATGACATTGGACGGGAGTTTGTAGCCCTTTGACTCGAACTCGGCGTAAATCAGCTTTTCGTTGATTATGTCGACGATGACCGAATAGCGTGACTTGCTGATGCGTTCCTGTATCTGGCGTCGTATCTCCGGGGCCGCCATCTGCTCGGGAGAGTAGCTCGCGATGATCTTGCGCTCGACCATGACGTTCTGGGCGGCAACGTCGTAGACAGTGATCATCTCGTCATTGACGACTGCGAGGATACCGTCGGTGTAATCCGGGGTCGGGGTTTGGGCAAGAACGGCGGATGCGCTCACGGCCGCGAGCAGGCAGAAACAACGGGATGACATAGATGGGTGGGGGGGCTGGGGTAGGGTTAGGGTTGGTGAAGGGTTGACGCTCTCATCGGTCGCTCCCTCCGTTCGGTGGGCAGTCGGCCCCCGGTCTCCGCACATTTTAGCCACATTTATTGCAACACTATCGCGAGTCGAGTTCACGGGCCGTGCTTTGGCAGTCATGAAATGTGTCGTTCATCAACAATCTTGACGCCCGACACCTGAAACAGGCTCAGGCAACACTGGCCTTGGCATCGCCGTCGTCGTCTTTTGCTTTCGTTTCAGTGATCGGACTGCCCGTGCCGTTGACGACATTCTCATCGATGATACAGGCAGTGATATCGTCACGTGACGGAATTTCGAACATGATATCCAGCATGATCGACTCGAGAATCGACCGTAGACCACGGGCGCCGGTGCCGCGATCGATCGCCTTCCTCGCCAGTGCCTCGAGAGCATCGTTGGTAAAACTAAGCGCGACATCTTCCATGGCAAACAGTTTCTGATACTGTTTGATGACGGCATTTTTCGTCCCGCTCAGGATCTCTACCAGTT
>CAUZJQ010000314.1:0-5103 GCA_963580095.1 Lentisphaeria bacterium
CCGGTCGAGGCGACGCGTTTCACCTGCGAACGGGCACGCGACGGCAAGGACACCGTCTCCGTGACCGGCAATGTCCTGCGCGATTACCTGACCGACCTGTTTCCGATCCTTGAGCTCGGCACCAGCGCCAAGATGCTGTCGATCGTTCCGCTGCTGGCCGGCGGCGGGCTGTTCGAAACCGGCGCCGGCGGCTCGGCACCAAAACACGTCCAGCAGTTTGTCAAGGAAGGCCATCTGCGCTGGGACTCGCTCGGCGAATTCCTGGCGCTGGCGGTTTCAATCGAGGATCTCGGCACCAAGACGAACAACGAAAAAGCACTGGTTCTCGCCGACACGCTCAACGACGCGATTGGCGAGTTCCTCGACACCAACAAGTCGCCGTCGCGCAAGGTCCGCGAGCTCGACAACCGCGGCAGCCACTTCTACCTGGCATTGTACTGGGCGCAGGCCCTCGCCGAGCAGACCCGCAACCAGGACTTGCAGAACCGCTTCAAAGATCTCGCCGTCCAGCTCACCGACAACGAGCAGAAAATCGTCGACGAACTGATTGCGGTGCAGGGGCCGTCCGTGGATATCGGCGGGTACTATCTGCCCGATCCGGAGCTGATGGAACAGGCAATGCGCCCCAGCGCGACATTCAACTCCGCACTGGCGGCGCTAACGTCGGCATAGACACAAGTCGGTAATGAACGGGCACAGGAAGCCGTTCTACCTTGGTTGCAGCTCTATACCCAACCGCTCGTATTGCTCCGGCGGCGCATCCATCTCGGTCATCATCTCGACCATCGCCGACAGCAGGCGTTGCTCCTGCTCCTCGTCGTCGATCGGATTCTGCTGCTGCGGGTCGGCAACGACATCGTACAGCAGTGTACCAAAACGATTCATCACACCCGCAGCACCCGCCCCGGCTTCGTAGCACAGCACCTCGACGTCCTTGGTCGCAGCAAACGTCTGCGGTCCGGACATCGACCGCAACTGCTCCAGCTCGTAGGGTACATTCATATTGAACGGACTGAGCGTGTAGGTGCGAAGCGGGCTGTTGTTGTCGGTCGCTGCAGGGCGCATGTATACGAATCGACCGTCAGTGACATTGACATAGTGCCCGTGGTATCCGAAGATGGCATAGTCACGGACCGGGCTGTTGTCCTCGAGACAGGGCCGCAGCGAACGGCCGAGCATGTCGGGCGTCGGTTGCCGGCCGAAGTAATCGAGGATCGTCGGCGCCCAGTCGATCGTCGATGTCAGGCAGTCAGAGCGCTCGCCCCGGCGGCCGACTCGCGGATCCCAGACGAACAACGGCGTGTTTGCCAGTTCCTGCCACAACGGCATGACGTTTTTCGCTGTGTGATTGTGTTCGCCGAGCAGAAAACCGTGATCGGTGTTGACGATGAGCATCGTATCCGACCACAGATCGAGCGCGTCCATCTTGTCGAGCACGCGTCCGAGACTGGCATCACATTGCGCCAACAGCGATGCATAGGCATTGCGCCAGTGATCGATCATGTGCGCACAGGAGTTCTCCTCCAGGTCGCCGTATGGCGGCCAATCGGATAGAGCACCTGTGTAATCGTCCGGGAAGAGATCTCGAAAACGCTCCGCCGCGAAGAACGGCTCGTGCGGATCGAAACTTTCGATCTGCAGGAACCAGTCGTCGGTGCTGTGATTGTCGTCGAGGAATTCGAGTCCGCGATCGAAGGTGCGTGTCTGATAGTGTCTGGCTTCGTCCGGCATGTACAAGCGGTTGACAACGTCCTGGCGGCCCCACTGCCCGGCAGAGTCCGGACCGGGCTTGGAAAGGTCGAGGTCGGGCCGGCCTTTCCAGGGATCGCCTTCCTGACCGCGGACAAACTCCCACGTCGCGTACTGCGTGTGGTAGTTGGCACCGCCGCACTCGAAGTAGTGGTAATGATCGGTGACCAGATGGCTGTGCACGCCGTTATCCTTCAGGATAGCCGGCATCGAGTCGTCGAACGGCTCGAGCGGGCCCCAGCCGCGATGCAGAAAACCGGGGCGCCCGGTGTGCAAATCACGACGGGCCGGCATGCAGGGCATACTGCAGATGTAGTTGCGGTCAAAGACGACGGTGTGTTGTGCAAGCCGCTGGAAGTTCGGGGTATGCGTCCAGTCACAGCCATATGGCGCCAGCATGTGCCGGTTCAAAGAATCGAACATGACCATGATCGCTTTCATAATCGGACCCTTATCAATGGGTTAACTATTCTCGCACCGACATTCGGCCGCTCTAGCGTGGCTGCAGCCACGGTCGTTTTCATCCTTCTAAGATTTAGACTGGAGCGTCGATTCGTCGCGCCATGGCAGAATATCCTTTTCCAGTTCCTGCGTCTCCCTGGCGAGACCTGAACAGTTGCTGGCAAGGGTCTCGAACACTTTGTTGGCAACGACGCGGTGGCCAAGGTCGTTGGCATGACAACCGTCGTGATGCACAAGCCAGTCGGCATCGCGATAGGACTCGAGCAGGTCGACGAACAGACAGTCCGTTTCTTCGGCGACAGCGCGGATCGCCTCGTTGTACTGATAGAAGAGATCGAGGTCGGCGTGGCTCCACACTCCGCCGCCAAGTTGGAAATCGTTCATGTAATACGGTCCCATCAGGACAATCAGCGGCTGGATACGTTCGCGCACACGCCGGATAATGTCTTTCATGCAGTCGCAGAAAAGGTCGATCGGCGTGCCGCCGCGAGCATCGTTGAGCCCGTACGAAATGACCAGCAGATCGGGAGGACGCCCGTTGGCCGCATTGTCGAGCACGTGCGCGTCGAGCCGCTCGTCCGCGGCCGGCTTGCCGCTCTTCTCGTATGGCGGGCTTTTCGTGGAGATCACGTTGGCGCCGATCCCCATGTTGACGAACTGCACGGGCACACGTTGAAATTCGTTGATCAACCCTGCCAGCTGCGAGGCCCAGCAACGCTCGCGACAGCTCGACCAACCGCCGGCCGTTGTGCTTTCGCCGAGCGTCAGCAGGGTTCGAAATTCCTTGTCCCACCAGTCACGCTTTGCCATTGTTATACTCCTTGCAGCCGTGTGAATCGAAATGGTCCAGCCCATCACGGCGGCGCCGTGCAAACATAGCTGAGTCTCACATGTGTTACGAGTCGACAATACTTCTCGAACCGGCAACACATAAAAACGGGCTTTGTCGGCGACTGGAAGACGGGCTGGCGAAGGTTATCTGGCCATGGCGATTTTTCAAAAATAACGGCGCAACTTCCTCCGACGCGTATATTGCCTGTACCCATGAACGCCAAAGTCGTACGTCTGAATTCGGAGTTGTTTCCGATCTGTGAATTCGAAGCCGCGCTGCATCGACAGCAGTGCTACGAATTGCTAGCGGTCGAGGCCAACACACCGGCAGCGATCATAGAGCACACCGCCGATTGCGATGTGCTCTATGTCATATCCACATCGCTGCCGACCGCGGTGATCGAGAGCCTGTCGAAGTGCCGGGTGATCTCACGAATCGGCGCCGGCACCGACAAGGTCGACGTAGCGAAAGCAACCGAGATGGGCATACTGGTGACCAACGTGCCGGACTTCTGCGTCCCCGAACAGGCTGATCACACGATGATGCTGATGCTGGCGCTGGCGAGGAATCTGCCGCTGATGAGCCGGGCGTTTCAACGCGAAGGACGGTTCATGGACCTGCTCGAACAATACGACTGCAACCAGCGCCTTTCATCGAGCGTACTGGGATTGATTGGGTTCGGGCAAAGCGCCAAGGAAGTTGCGAAGCGCGCAAATGCATTCGGCATGAAGGTGATCGCAACCCGTCGCAGGCGCGCGGCAGAGAACCCGGAGGCCGACAGACTCGGCGTCGAGCTAGTGGACCTGGACACGCTCCTGACGCAATCGGATTACATCTCGCTGCACCTGCCGTTGACCGAAGCGACACATCACCTGCTGGACGGCAAAGCGATTAGTAAAATGAAGCAGACGGCATTCCTGATCAACACAGCGCGCGGCGCGATCGTCGATGAAAAGGCTTTGATCGAGGCGTTGCGCGAACGGCGTATCGGCGGCGCTGGTCTCGACGTTTTCGAGTCGTTCAACGTCTTCGCAGACACCAAACAATGTCCGCTCCAGCACCCCCTGCTCGACCTGGACAACGTCATCCTGACACCGCACAGCGCATCATACTCGCAGCAGTCCCGGGAAGATGTGTCGATCACCGCGGTGGCAAACGTCGCAGCGGTACTGGCCGGGCGGATGCCGCCGGAGAAAAACATCGTCAATGCCGGCGTCGTGCCGCGAAATCCCCTGGCCTGAAGGCAGGCACCCGCCTGCCGCCTTCAAAAAATCAAACCCTGGCGTTACTCCGCCAGGTCGAGCCAGGCTATTTCCTCTGCCGTCAGTTCGACGGCGAGGCTGTCCAGTGACGAACGCAGTTCCGACAAGTGCTGCGGTCCGAACAGCGCGAACGGCGTAAACGGCTGCTGCAGAACCCAGGCACCGGCAATGTTGATCGGCAGGACGCCCTTCTTCTCTGCCAACTCGATGGCGCGTCGCTGCCGTTCGAAGTTGTCGTCGCTGTACCAGCATCGCACTATCTCCTCGTCGTCCCGCTTCTCCGGCGCCGCCCGGTCCGGCACAAAGAAGCCGCGAGCCTGGCTCGACCACGGCAGCAGCGCCATCTGGCTTTCCTGCAGAAAGGCGGACCATGCTTCGCTTCTGGCAGAGATACAGCCCTCCCACACCGGACTGTTCATCACCGCCAGACTGAGTTGATTGCTGACGACGGAAAATCCACGCTTGCCGTTGGCCGCGGCATACTCATTGGCTGCACGCAATCGATCGATCGTCCAGTTGGAGCCGCCAAAAATGCCGATGCGCCCCGCATCGGCATGCTCATTGAGGACATCGACAAATTCACCGATCGGCACGTCCGGGTTGTCACGGTGCAAAATATAGATGTCCGCATAGTCGGTCTGCATATGTTCGAGCGATTGTGCCAGCTGCTCGGTCATTGTATCCGGGAAACAGTTCGGCGAGTGGGCACCCTTGGCGATTATGACCAGATCGTCACGCACACCACGCGTCTTCATCCACTGGCCCAGCAACTCCTCCCTGAGCGCGCCGTAGTGGAAG
>CAUZJQ010000315.1:0-5089 GCA_963580095.1 Lentisphaeria bacterium
GCTGTACAAGCTCGGCTTCAGCTATGCCAGTACCGACGCCGTGACTCTGGCCGACCGCAGCATGGAGATGATCTCGTACTACGCGATTCTCGCATCCACCGAACTGGCGGCCGAGCGTGGAGCCTACGATACATACGAGGGTTCGAAGTGGTCATGTGGTCTGTTGCCGATTGACACGATCGAACTGCTGCAGCGCGAGCGTGGCGGCTACCTCGATATCGACCGCGGTGTCACCATGGACTGGTCGGTCGTACGTGAAGCTGTGCGCACGCACGGCATGCGCAACAGCAATACGATGGCGATCGCGCCGACCGCAACTATTTCCAACATCGTCGGCGTCGGTCAGTCGATTGAACCGACGTACAACAACCTTTTCGTCAAATCTAATTTGTCCGGAGAGTTTACCACGGTAAACAACTACCTGATTGCAGATCTGAAAAACGAAGGTTTGTGGGACAAGGATATGCTCGATGACCTGAAATACTTTGACGGAGTGATTCAAGAGATCGAGCGTATTCCAGAAGAGATCAAGAAGAGGTATCTGACTGCGTTCGAGATCGACTCGACGTGGCTGATCCAGTGTGCCAGCCGGCGACAGAAGTGGATCGACATGGGCCAGTCACTTAACCTCTACTTGCGCGAACCGAGCGGCAAAAAGCTCAGCGAGATGTACATGCACGCCTGGCAAGCCGGGCTCAAGACCACGTACTATCTGCGGACGCTCGCTGCCACACAGATTGAAAAGTCGACTGTCGACATCAACCGCCGGGGCGTCCAGCCGCGGTGGATGAAAAATCGCTCTGCTTCGGCAGAGATCGATATCAATCGGCAGCCGAAAGCATGTAGTATCCTTGACCCTGATTGCGATGCGTGCCAGTAGGTGCCTCGCGGTCAGGGCCACGGTTTTTCATTGCTACCAGCCGTAACCCTTAGTGCCGAACAGGAAGGAGTGCCTCTATGTCTTGCTGTGTAGTCGGCGAAGAACGCCCCCAAGAATATGACCTGTGCAAGCGAATCAATGTTGAGGATAAACGCCTCATCAATTGCAACAGCGTAGATGTGAATCAGCTCATGCCTCTTAAGTACAAGTGGGCATGGGAGCACTACTTGAACGGCTGTGCCAACAACTGGCTGCCTACCGAAGTATCCATGCAGCGTGATATCGAGTTGTGGAAATCCAGCCAGTTGTCGGACGCCGAACGCCAGGTGATCATGAGAAACCTCGGCTTCTTCAGTACTGCCGAGAGTCTAGTCGGTAACAACGTCGTGCTGGCTATCTTCAAGTTCGTCACCAACGCCGAGGCTCGGCAGTACCTGCTGCGTCAGGCCTTTGAAGAAGCTGTGCATACCCACACCTTCCATTACATCGTCGAGTCGCTCAATCTTGATCAACGCGAAGTCTTCAACATGTATCATGAGGTCAACACGATCCATGACAAAGACGCGTTCGAGATGGAGCTGACCAACGGGATTCTGGCAGACGGCTTCACCACTTCCACCTTCGAAGGCCAGCAGGAGTTCGTCAAAAACCTGATCGGCTTCTATGTCATCATGGAAGGCATCTTCTTCTACAGCGGCTTTGTGATGATCCTGTCATTTCACCGCCGCAACATGATGACCGGTATCGGTGAACAGTTCCAGTACATCATGCGAGATGAGACCATCCACCTTAATTTCGGTATCGACCTGATCAACACGATAAAGCTCGAGAACCCGGACCTGTGGACGGAGGACTTCCAGGAACACGTGATCGGCCTCATTCGTGAAGCCGTCGAGCTCGAAATCCGCTACGCCGAAGACTGCCTTGCCAACGGCATCCTCGGACTCAACGCCGGCATGTTCCGAGAATACGTTCAATACATCGCCGACCGCCGTCTCGAACGTATCGGGTTGCCGGCGCAGTACTTCTCATCCAACCCATTCCCGTGGATGAGCGAGACTATCGACCTGGGTAAGGAGAAGAACTTCTTCGAAACCCGCGTCACCGAGTATCAGACCGCGGCTGCCCTGAAGTGGTAAGTCCGTCTACCTAAGGGTGCGGGTATGACCCGCGCCCTTAGGGGCGAATGGAGCCGACTGGAGGTCTTGCCCAAGATATCCCCCACGAAGCTCTGGCCTTGCAACCAGGCGGGCGGGCAGAGGATAGTCGGGTCGTTTCACAACGGTCGGCATGCGCCTTCGACGGCAAGCAGGCTCAGAAGCCGGCCGTTTCCAAGCGGTCGCTGCCGGCTCGACTGATGTTCGCGGCGAACATCTTGCTGCCCTCGACCAACTGCAGCATCGCTTCTTTCTCCAGCAACAGCGCCTCGGTGTCGGCAAGGCAGCGCGCTGTCATCGTCCGGGGCACATCCTTAATCAAGGCTATCGCACCGAAGTAATCATGGGTGCCGAGTTCCGCGACCTCTTTCTCGCCGTCGAGCGACTCGTCAATAATCGAGACGCTGCCGGACTGTATGAGATAGAAGAGATCACCCGCATCACCTTTACGGAATAGCGTGTCCCCGTTCTTGTACGTGCCTATGGCAATCTTCGGCAACACCGACCGCACGACCACCGCCGGCAAGTCGGCAAACAGGCGAATAGAGAACAGAAAGTGCATGATCTCGAGTTGCCGCTTGATCGTTTCAACAATCTCCGGCCGCTTCTCACCCAACGTTTCCACATCCTCGCGATACAGCGTCAATACGGTTGTCGGCGTGACCGTGCGGACGTTGGCCATACGCTTGGAATCCTGGAGCAACGCCGCCTCACCGAAAAAGTCACCACGATTCAAGAACGCCAGAATATAGCTGTCACCGACCAGGTCGACCTCTTCGACCTGCGCCCGGCCATCGACGATGATGTAGCAGGAATCGGCAGCATCGCCCGATTGCACCAGCAACGTGTCGGTCGGAAAATGCTGCAGGACCATACGCTGTGACAGAAACAGCTTGTCCTCTTCCCCCAGGCTCTGGAAAAAGTTGATGCCGTTATACAGCTCCAGACAATTCGCGCTGTTGACGGCCGAGTCGGGAAAGCTGAATCGCGTGTTTTGCAGCACGTTGTGGTACAGTGCCAGATAGCACTCGTAGTTGAGCTTGTTGAACGCCTGGTGGAAGACTTTGTTGCTGAAGCCCACACCAAAGTATCGGGCGATGGCCGCGTCAATGCCCAAGACGATGCCCTGAATGTCGCGCCTCAGCCCATCAAGATCGTCGCCGTCAAGATCCATGTGCTTGCTGAAGGCGAAGCCGGATTTTCCGACGCGCCGTTCGATGACCTGTGCAAAGCTGCCGCATTTGGCCCGCAGGCTTTGGCCAATATTCTGCTGCAGCTCGTTAAACGTCGTTGCCAGAGCACCCGCCTCGTCACCGGTCGGGTCGTCGAGAATCAGCAGGTCCGCATCGAGCGACGCTTCGTTCAGATGCGCGTGGTAAGCCAGAACGGACAGCGCCATCAGGACGAAGGCAATGAAATCGATCTGCTCCGCCGCCAGCCCCATCGTCGTCGCATTCGCCGCCCCGCCGCCCAAGGCGCCAACAAGACTGACGACGAACAGCGCCAGGCCGATGCAAAAAAGCCAGGTCGGTAAGGCAAATGACGTGCCACGCCAAAGAAACGAGAATTGTTGTTTGCCCAATACCGCCAGCACCTGCGGAACCAGGAGAACCGCAGCAAGTATCTCGATCGGGACCGGCGAGCCGACGACGGCGTGATTGAAAACGCAGGCACCGCCAACTGCCGTGGCGAGTCCGACGGCGGCCATTTGGAGAGCTGCCGGCGAAGCGCCGCCACGGAAAGTACAGTAGGCCATGAACAAGCCAGCGAGCAACAGCACGACGCCGGCCAGCCCCGCCGCTGAGGTGTACAAATCGTGCAGCTCTTTCGGTACTTGCGTAATTGCCAGAATGAACAAGATCAGACCACCGGCGGCGACTGTCAGGGTCGCATTCGGCCGGCGGAACAACGGTTGCTGCCACAGAAAACTCCAGATGAAGTAGAACATGCAGAAAATTGACAGAAGAAACGACAGTATTACGGGCACCAGCAGCAGCAACAGCACGACTACCAGTACGTTGTCCGTCTGCCCGTGTGCCGGGCTCTGGCTGAGCCAACCAAAGAACATGTTGAGCATGTCGACCTTCAAATCATCGTCGTGCGTCATCACGACCTGCCCCAGCTTGGTGACCAGGAGCACCCACAACACAATGGAGCCGATGTAGACGAGGAAAAAGCGGTGCTCCCTGCACATCTGATTCCTCATCGTCAGGGTCTCGATCAACTTGTGCTGCACAAAGCTGAAAGCCTTTTGCCGGAAATTCTGAAGACGAATACACTCGCTCATGATCCCATGCAGGTCGCTGCCGGAAAACGGCGACAGGTGCAGAAAGGAACGGATCAGCAGGACATACATGACCTTGTAGGTCAGTGCCACTTCGAAAGTGCTCAAAGGCAGCGTGCGATTGCTGTTGAGAACCAGCAGTAGAACACAGACCGCAACGAGTAACAGTTCGAAGCCGATCCCCGCGAAACCAGCCACCATCCGCTGCCGCATCGGCAGGATGCTGCGCCACTTCCGCGGGTGATGGAACGACGGCACGCCATACAGCCCGAAGGTCATCGTCGGGTAGCGACCGGTGAAGGATCCCTCGACCGCGGATACGACCAGTTCGCGGATGAATGAGGCGATCACGCCGATCACGATCATCAGCAGCAGGCCGTAGCCGTACGTCGTCGTGACGTCACCGATGAAGGTGCCTTCGAACGCCTGCTTGAAACGGAACAACGGCTGCAACTGCAGACCGGAAATGGCACCGAGACCGACAGCGATCGCCGCGACTGCCAGGACGATCACCGGCCGGGCACTGAGCATGGCGACCTTCAGCAGCCCGCCCAGGATCGACGACAACAGGCCTGTGCCCGGCAACGGCAAGCGCAGGCCGAAGGTCGCTTCGTCGGTTGCGGTTGCGCCACCGCTCTCGCTCTCACGCAGATGCGGATCCTCGGTGAGCAGACCGTGCTCCCACAGCCGTCCAATCAGGGCATACACCCGCGAGAGCACCAGCGACTGTTCGGCCTCGAGAAACCGGATGCAGATGTCGTTTACCGA
>CAUZJQ010000316.1:0-5085 GCA_963580095.1 Lentisphaeria bacterium
CGGCGGCGCTCGACAATGTTCACTGCTATAATGATCCAGAAGGCTACGAGCTGCGTTGTGCGCTGGCTGCGAAACATGGAGTCGATGTTGCGGAGATTGCACTTGGCAGCGGTATCGACGATCTTCTGGGGCTTTTTGTGCGGGCGTTTGCAGGTCCGGGTGATTGCGCTGTGACTTCTCTTGGCGCCTATCCGACATTCAACTATCATGTTGCCGGCTACGGCGGTGAGTTGAAGACTGTTCCGTACCGCGACGACCACGAGGACGCGCCGGCGCTGCTGGATGCGGCATCATCGGCTGGGGCATCGCTGTTGTATCTGGCGAATCCGGACAATCCGATGGGCACCTGGCAGCGGCAGGAAACGCTGACTGTGCTGATGGCATCGATCCCGGCGCACTGTGTTTTGCTGCTGGACGAGGCATACGTCGACCTGGCGCCCCCGGCCGACATCCCGCCAGTCGATCCGTCGAATCCACGCGTAGTGCGACTACGAACGTTCTCGAAAGTTTACGGCATGGCTGGCTCACGAATCGGTTACGCCATCGCTCATCGCGACATTGTGGCAATGCTCGACAAGATCCGCAATCACTTTGGCGTCAACCGTATCGCCCAGGCTGGGGCGTTGGCGGCGTTGCAGGACATTGAGTTTGTACAGGATGTGGTGCGCCAGGTTGCTGTCGGCCGCGATGAGTATGCGGCAGCGGCGGCGGACGTCGGGCTGCGCGCCATCCCATCGGCGACGAATTTTGTGGCTTTTGATGCCGGCTCCAGCGGGCGTGCCGAGGCCCTGAAGGGCGTTCTGCTGGCGCGCGACATCTTCGTGCGCAAGCCGGCCCTGGCCCCGCTTGATCGCTGTGTGCGTATCACGGTGGTGTTGCCGGAGGAGAGGAAGTTCGTGATCGCGGCATTGGGCGCCACGCTGTAGCGGAACTGTTGGGGCGACAGTGGGGTTGGGCCCTTTTCAACGATGCACACTCAGAGGGATGTACGGCCGCGGCTTGGCAGCCAGAAACCGCCGTCTACCCGCAGCGTCGCGGCCGTCACATAGGAGGCGTCGTCACTGCAGATGAACACTGCCGCGGCGCCGAGTTCATCGATAGTGCCGAGACGGCCCCACGGTAGGTTTTTGGCGTTTTCCTCGATTTCCTTGACGGAAGAATACTCCCGTTCCCCCGGAGTATCGATCCAGCCCGGTTCGATGACATTGGCACGGATCTTCGCGGTGCGCAGTTCATCGGCGATGGTGTGTGTCATATGATTGATTCCGGCCTTGCAGGTGTTGTAGGGCACCGACGTAGCAAACGGAATGGCAGCGTGCGGCGAACTGATCACCAGCAGGTTGCCCGCTGTTTTCGTATCGGCCATCACCCCGGCGCATGCCTGGGTGACGTTGAAGACGCCCATCAGTGACACAGCGATCACGGTTTCCATGTCATCATTGGTCAGTTCCAAAAACGGTTTTCGTATCGAGATTGCCGCATTAGCTACGCCGATGTCGATCCGTCCGAATTCGTCTACCGTTGCCTGCACCATGGCATCGACGGCTTGGCGATCGGCGACATCCGCCTGACAGACAATCGCTCGGCGGCCGAGTGTCCGGATTTCTTCGGCGACTGCTTGGGCTTCATCGGCGTGAGAACGATAATTGATGACGATATCAGCACCTTCACGCGCGAATGCCAGTGCGATCCCATGGCCAATGCCGCGATTCGATCCGGTGATTAAGGCGACTCGGTTCTCAAGTTTCATGAATTTCCCCGCTTCTTGTTTTAGCCTGAATGATTCCTGCCAGGAATCGCTTTACAAAGGTTGATCAGGATTGCTGTTCGTCAAGCATCCCGTAGGAATGGGCCGCAGGTAGATATCATAACACAGAATTTACATTTCTGTGAGGCAAAAAAAATCTGCGTTTTTTCGACATGGCGGCCTTGATG
Source organism: Lentisphaeria bacterium (assembly GCA_963580095.1). Classification (GTDB taxonomy): domain Bacteria; phylum Verrucomicrobiota; class Lentisphaeria; order JABSQK01; family CAJWLW01; genus CAJWLW01. The sequence continues at coordinate 1,936 of CAUZJQ010000316.1, forward strand.
TACCGGTCATGCCGGCGCTCGATCAATTACGCGACATCGGGGATGGTTCCTTTCTGCATGATGCCAGCAACGGCACACCCGTTTGTGGAGACGTAAAGAGATCAAGAGGGGAACAACAGAAAAAACATAATCCGCCGGGAAATGGGCTTCCGGATCCCGGTATCTGTATATCGAAAATTCGGTGATCCAGCAACCTGGTGTGGAATGCTTCATGCGATCGAATAAGCCATCGGACTCGCTGTATTCCGCACCGACTAACCGAGCTGAGGGCCGCGTGTATCATGCGAAATCCACGTACTAAAGCTCGAACAGCGGTGCGGGGGCTGTGCGCCGGTTCTTCTTTCCGCCTAATACCTGCAGGCGCGTCACTTCGCCTTCAATTGCACAGGGTATAACCCGATGACAAGCGACCAACAGAACCAGACCGGGATCAAGTGCCATATCGAGGTGCTGGAAAAGATCGATACCGTTCTTCAGGAGCGCGAGGCCAGCTTGCTGAATTCGGAGAATTCGAATCCGCTCGGCGTAGCACTGACTTTTCTCGACGGGCAGTTCATCAGGGCCAACGAAACCTTGTGTGCGATGCTCGGATTTACTGAACTGGAGCTCCTGGCCACGACTTTGGGTGACATCACCTGTCCGGAAGACCAAGGCAACGACGATGAGAACCTGGCAAATCTCAAGACGTGCGACATTCGTTCGTACCAGGTAGAGAAGCGGCTCATTCACAAAGCGGGCGCCGTTCTGCGCGCCCAGGTGGAGGTGTTGCTGGTGCCCGATGCCGACAACCAGCCTTACGCGCTGCTGCTGCAGATCCAGGACGTCGATGCCATTAAGCGGCTGCAGGAGCAGTCTCGCCACGCCCAGAAGATGGAGTCTCTCGGGCGATTGGGCGGTTGTGTCGGACACGATTTGAATAATGCCCTGACAGCCATCCTTGGATTTTCACAGCTCCTGGAAGCAGAGCTCAAAACCGATGACCAACTGCAATCCTTTGCCGAGGAAATTACCCACTCCGCCAATCGTGCCGTCGGATTTACTGATCAACTCAAAGTGTTCAGAAATCTTGATGACTCGGAACTCGCTGTTTACAATTTCAACCAGATCGTCACCGATCTCGAGGGCATGCTGCGCCGCCTGATCGGTGAAAACGTGTCGCTCGATGTGATTGCTGACTGCAAGCCTGGGTCACTGGCCTGTGACCGTGGCCAGTTCGAGCAGGTGATCGTCAACCTCGTCGTCAATGCCCATGATGCCATGGCCGAAGGCGGCCAGATCACGTTGACGACGGAGAACGTTGACCGGGCGACGGACGCCGGCGACAACGAGTCTTTCTTGCGTTTGTCGGTGAGCGATACCGGTACGGGCATGAACGATGAAACGCTTCTGAAAATCTTCGACCCGTCTTTCACGACGAAGGATCGCGGGAAGGGAATCGGGCTCGGGCTGTATACGGCGAAGCAAATCATCGAGCAGTTCAGCGGCACGATCGAAGTGGAAAGTGAGCTTGGCTTTGGCACGACCTTCAGGATTGATTTTCCCCGGGCTCGGAACGGCGATGAAACCAGCCTCAATCCGACCGATCAGAAGACAATCACGACCGGCAACGAAACGATTCTGCTTGTCGAGGACGAAAGCGACGTCCGCCACTATGTCGCACGCATCCTGATGCGCCACGGCTATACCGTCGTCGAGGCGGCGGATGGTGTCGAAGCATTGAGCATTGTGCAGGACGGTAAGGAAGCAATTGAGATGATTCTCACCGATTACACCATGCCGCGAATGAACGGCGACGAGCTCGTCGGGCATGCAGTCGAAGATCGGCCGGACTTGAAGGTTTTGTACATGTCCGGCTGCATCGGTGAGAACCGTTTGATCCTCGGCAACCTGAAGCCCGAAGGTTCGCCGCTGCTCAAGAAACCGTTTTCACCGCAGAAATTGATGTGCACCGTGCGCGGGTTACTGGATGCGCCCTGACACCTCGTGGCCGAATACGGCAGGGTCGAGAAAGGGGATTGACTGTTGGTTTTGGATTTTGTTCGTCGAATACCCTGTCGTCAATTCTCTTCTCAGCGCCAGGGTTCGCGGATGTGGTCGACGATGATCTGCGTCTTGGTATTTACAATAATTAGATCGGTACCGGCTTTCACTCGTTTGTAGCCTTTTGGCAAGTGGGACAACTGGCGTTCGAGTTTGCCCGGCAGCGATCGGGTTCTGGCCTTTTTCGGCACGACGTAGCCCTTCCTGACCTGGCGCTCGATTTCCAGGGGCAGGGGTTCCCAGGCCAACGTGATCGGCAGGGATGCGGCGCGGTCGCGAATGTAGAACAGCCGAATCGTTTCGGCATCTTCGGGCGTGAACCGCACATGGACGTCGCGAATCTCGATGCCGGCAAGCTCGGCCGGCGTCGGATTTCGCTTGACCGGCTGCAGCACGGCGCAGCCGGGGGTCAGCATGCTGATCCCCAGCAACAGTGCGGCAGCTTTACCTGCGCTCCTCACATGCCTACCTCGTAGATAACATCCGTTATCTCGCGGGTTCGTTTGCGGATGATGACAATGGTTGTATCGATCCGCTTCCGCACGCAGCCACGCGGCAATTCCGATAACTGCTTCTCGAGTGACCGTGGCAGCAGCATGCCCCGGATGTCCGGCGACAGATAGCCCGGTCGACTGATTCGTTTCAATGGCGCCGGTGGTCGGCCCATGTCGAACTCGGCTGTGTTGTTGCGCATGTAGTTCATGCGGATCAGGACGATGTCCTGTGGCGTGAATTTCGGACTGAGTTCGGATTTGTCGCGCTCCCAGCCGATCGTCAGACAGCCGCTCAGGAGGGCGACATTGCAGCAGCACAGGAGAAAAACAAAGGGGCTGGAACAGCGTTTCAACAAGTTACATCCTTTCCTTCAGTGCCGAAAATAGCAAGACGCTCTTCGGCCGTTGTGCCCTTGGTGGTTTCCGGGTAGTAATGAAACTGCAGCGCCCGCCGATGCATGTCTGTATGGTTGTGTGGTGTGCCGTGTGGTAACAGGCCGGAGAAAAACAGGCAACCGCCGACCGGTAGCGGCACAGCAGTTACAGGATGTTCAGAATCGTGAATGCGATAGGCATCCTTGTCACAGATCTGCCAGTCGCGCCGCTGAAAGTGAAG
>CAUZJQ010000317.1:0-5085 GCA_963580095.1 Lentisphaeria bacterium
TCAAGGAAGCTCTGCGTCTCGATCCGAATTCGGAGTGGGCGCGCGCCGGCCTGGTCGAAGCACTCAAGGCACGCAACCCGGTGTACGCCTGCATCCTGCGCTATTTCCTGTGGATGTCGAAGCTCAAGCCTCGGGTGCAGATCGGACTGATCATCGGCGCAGTCGTCGGTGTCCAGCTCATAATGTACATCTCGCAGGCAGTGCCGGCGCTGGCGCTGGTCGGTCAGATTCTGGTGTTCATTTACATCCTGTTTGTCTTGACGAGCTGGTGTGCCGTGCCGTTTTTCAATCTGCTGCTGCGTTTCCATCACGAGGGCCGGCACGCCCTGAACGGCCGGGAGCGTCGCTCTGCCACCTGCCTCGGCATAGTACTGCTGTTGATTATAACAATGGATTTGTTTTTCATCAGCCAGGGCGTGTTCGACCTGTGGTTTCTGCTGTTCCCGGTGCTCCTCGTATTCCCGACCGTGACCGCCTGTCGCGCTCGTCCGATAGGCCCGAAGGTGCTGACTACACTCTATACATTGGCCGCGTCCGTATTGTTGATCGGGGCCCTTTTCGGTGGGCGCGTGGACTGGCTCAATCCCTACATCTGGATGTGTGTGCTGTCGACCTGGTTTGTCAATCTTGTACCGACTCACGACTGATGCACTGTGTCGCAAAGGGCAAGTGAACTTCACCTGGAGCGTTGAAGATGACTAAAGAGGAAGCGCTTGCTGCACTTGCCGGTATCCATACCCCGATCGTTTGCGATGCGGTTGAGAAATACGATCTACGGCCGAGCACGGACGGGCTGATGGACACGTCCATCAGGTCGCTGCTGCGCGGGCTCGGTCCGATGGTGGGATATGCCACGACCGCCAAGATCGCCGGCGAATACCCGGCGGCCGAGGTCGGCTCGCTGCTGGTGTATTCGGGCGATCTGCTGCACGGCGACGAACCCGGTGTGATGGTGATTCCAAGCGAGATCAAGTTGACGGAGCTGGTTACCTTTATTGCTAAATTCCTGGCATCGGAAAAGACGGTCATTGACTACTGCAAGGGGCCGGACTGCGAGGTTGACCAGCTCATGGCGCTTATTCAGCAGCATGCTGAACGCACGGAGCGAAGATAGGATAAACGGTCTTGCACTGTTCGAGATCCCCGACAGGAAAGCGCCATGCCATGGAGATGCTGTATTGCCATGACACACGCGCTGTTGTAAGTTCTGCGAGTTGTCAGAGTTCATGACTCCCGGGTATTCCAATGATTTTTCTTTACCGCTGCTGTTCCCTCGTAACCACCGTTTTTTTTGTACTCTTATTCGTCGTTCGTCCGGCTGCCGGAAAAGCCGACCCCGCGTCGATCGAGGCCATCGAAAAGCACATTGCCCGACTGCAGGGGCGCATCGACAAGGCGCGTGTCGATACACAGCCGGAAGCCTTGAGCCTGCAGGTGGCGCAGCAGTTCATCGAGCACATCGGCTGGGACATTGCCAATCGCAAGGACCTGGCGAAGGCGCTCGCTGCGTCGCACCTTTCCGATGCCGAGGCCGTGGCGCAGGCGGGGGCGTTGCCGGAACGCCAGGGCCTGCAGGTGATTGGCCTGCTGGTGGATGCACTCAATCGCCTTGATGCTCTCAAAGAGCGCAAGAGTTTGCGGCGTACGCCCGGTCCTGTCGACTGGCAGGAGTTGACGATTCGGGAGCACACCTTCCGCAGCGGTGACCGGATCGTCTTTCCCGGCGGCTTCGGAGAGATTCCCGATGCCGACGATCTCGGAGCGGTGGCGGCGCTCGGCGGCGCCTTCGCCGCCGGCCGGGCAGCTCCCGATGGTGTCATCAAAACGGACGGTGATGTCAACAGCCGCACGATCAGGCAGGTTCAGAAACATTTCGAACGCACACGCACTGTGGGGATGCAAAGCGAACTGACCCTGTCGCACCTGACGAAGACTGGTGTCGGCAAGCGCTACGGCGGTATCCGCGATGTCAAGTACGGCGGCGTTCAGTACGACATCGACCACCCGGATGTGCGGCGCATGTGGAAACGCGTGATCGAGACGGTTGCGCCTAAAGCCGCGCTGGCCGGGAAATTCTTCGCCTGGCGCCTGGTTGAACGTCCCGCCTTCCCGACAGACACGAAGGTGTCGACCCACACGATCGCGAAGTACAGCGCCTGGCTGCTGGAACGTCACAGCGGTATCGTCGCGCTTAACGAGCACTGGGGCACAACGCATGCATCGTTTGATGTAATCACTGCACCCGGCAAGAAAGCGGCTGCTGGCGAGTGGCATGACTGGTGTGTGTTCAACCGGTGGCGCGTCGATCAGTGGCTGGCAATGCTGCAGGATCTCTGCCGGACGTATCTGGATTCTGCGGTGGCCTATCCGATGCTTGGTGAGATCATCGGGTTGCCGGCTGCCGGCAACCGGCCGCAGGATGGCCATGCAGTCAGTGGCATTGATCTGGAGTCGATGGCGACCGCTTTCCCGATGGTCGCTTTCAGTGCCCCTACACCGGCGCTGCCGGATGGTCCCTGGGTCTTCGACTGGCGTGCGAGCGCCATGACGTTTGACCTCATGCGGTCGATCGCCCCCGAGACTTTGCTGCTGGCGACGAATTGGCGTGGATTGGGTGCGGGTGAACAGCGGCATCCGGAACTGGCCGCCGGACACATCCGTTGTGCCTTGTGGATGCTGCACCTGCACGGCGCCGGTGGCTCACAGGCGGCGGGTTGGTTGCGGGCCGAGTCGAAGCCGGTCAAATCCGGTGCCGAAGATTTCCACGCCAGCATCCTGACGCAGCCGCGAATGCTGGATGAATACGCCCGGACCGTGTACGAAATAAATGCCTGGGCGTCGATCATAGACAGCGTCGCCCGGGCGCCGTCAGCCATCCACGTCTTGTACTCGCCGGCGGCGGCGGCGCAAAGCGGTGACCATATGTTGACGTTGCTCGAGACATACGAGTCACTGCTTGCACTCGGCGGCGGTGTGTCGTTCATCAGTGAATCGATGCTCGAGACGGGAGTTCCCGTGAGTTGCCGATGGTTGGTCGTGCCGGCGGTTGACTACATTGGCGAAACAGCACTCGGGCAACTGCGCGGGTTCGCCGGAAACGGCGGGCATGTGTCGCTGGTCGGTGATTGCCTGACGCACGACCTGCACGGTCGAGCGCATGATGCGGCGGCGATCGCATGGTCTGCCGAGCAGCATCGGCTGGCATCCGGGGCCGCTCCTACGTTGTTTCCGGCGTTCGCAGCGCGAGCTGGCGAGATCCGCGCAAGGACGCCGTTGTCGTGCATTACGGCCGATGGCAAATCGCTGGCTGGACTTGTGTGGCGGCAGATTCCCTGGAACGGGGGTATTCTCACGGCTATTACCAATCCGCGTCGGGAAACTGTGCCGGTGGCTTTCAAGCTGGGCGATCGCCTGCTCAGTTCATCGTATGACCTGATCGATGGTGGCAAGCGGGACATGAAGAAATTTCATTTGGAGCCGTATGCAGTGCATCTGTTCTACTTCGGCAGCGATGAGAACCGCAAGGCTGTGGCAGAATCACTGGCCCACAGCAATCCGGGGCGTGCCGTCGTGCGCGCGCTGCGCCGTCAACACAAGCAGGCGGTTGCAGCCGATGCTGCCAAAGCTGCGGCCAACCTTTTGCAGCCGACGTCATCGATGGACTTTGATCCGCCGCGTAAGCTCGTTATGCTCGGCTGTCGCTATGCGTTCCTGTCCTCACAGAAGCGGGATCTGGACAATCGCGTCCGCCGCGGCGACGAAAGCGGCCGGACAAGACGCTTGCAGGCGCATTACCGTGAACGGAACTATGGTCTGTCGACGATCGTTAAGAGCGAAGCGGAGAAGCACATCGGGCGCATGCGGGGGTGGCTGAAGGCCGCGGCGCGCCGGGTCGATCGTCTGGAGAAGAGCGATGATCCCGACCCGGACGAACTGGCGACAGCGCGGTTGGAAAAGCAACGACAAGAGTTGCTCTATGATGCCTTTCGTGGTGACCTGAATCCCGCCGTGGGTGCCGGCAGGAATTCTGTGCATTCACTAAAAAGCCGCAACACGCCAAAACTGTTGGGGCGCACGCTTGGCGGCGAGTTCTATAGCACGTCGGCCAAGCTCGGGAAGAAATACATCGTCGTGACGTTCTGGTCGAGCAAGTCGCCGGCATCGATTGCGGCGGTGCGTACGTTGGGTCGGGTGTCGCGAAAACTTGATGGTGAAAAGGTCGATGTCGTGGCAATCAATATCGGTGATGACCGCCGGCTCATTCTCGATTCTTTCGAGACATTGCCAGAGAATGTCATCCTGCTGCAGGCATTAAAGCCGGAGAAAAAGCCGAATGCGAAGAAAGAACCGAAGACGATGATCGACACCTGCAAACTGAAGATTTTGCCGACGTCGTTGGTGATCGATAACTCCGGTACGACCAAGCTGGTGCTTGTCGGCAATGAACGTGACAACGCCAAGCGCCTGATCATGCGCGTGGAGTTGTTGATCTACGACGACGAGACAGCTGATAATTAGGGAGTGAACCCATCCAAATGACCGTTCCGGTACATGTGATTGCGGGGTTTCTTGGATCCGGCAAGACAACGCTGCTGAACTACCTGCTCCACCATGTGCCGACGGGATTGCGGCCGGCGATCATTGTCAATGATTTCGGCCGGGTGGCGATTGACGGCAAGCTTGTCGAAGGCGACGCTTTGGCCATGATCGAGCTGGCATCCGGCTGCATCTGCTGTTCGCTGCAAGGCGCACTGATCGATGGTCTGGCCGAGCTGGTGGAAGAGCAAGCGCCGGATGTCATCCTCATCGAGTCCGCCGGCATCGCGCAGCCTGCCGAGCTGCCGCCGGTGTTTGATTACACCGACCTGTCGAACTTGGTTGACCTTGGCAATGTCGTGTGCGTCGTTGATGCAACGACCTTCAGCCGGTACGCCCAGCAGATGCCGATGCTTCGCCTGCAGGTGGAGCAGGCGAATACGATCGTGTTGAATAAAGTTGCCGATGCGTCGCCGGATACCCTGGTGGAAGTAAGGCAGCGACTCGAATATCAGTTGCAGCCGGGAGCAGTCATTGTCGACAGTAATT
>CAUZJQ010000318.1:0-5066 GCA_963580095.1 Lentisphaeria bacterium
CGCGCCGAGGAACTGGCGAATCCACCGGGGCGCCGCGGCTTGCGGCACTCGGAGCTGGTGGGCCTCGATTTTATCTCGTCCTTGCAGGAGGGGATGGCGAAAAGCCTCGACCTGACCTTTCAGCGTGACGGCCTCGATTATTCACACAGTTGGTGGCTACCTGCCGATGTGACTTCGGAAGGTCTTCTTGGACTTATCGACGAGAGCGAGAACTCGGTATTCATGGATATGTTCGCCGGCTCGAATCTGCGCATGGAGATAATCAGCAACAATATCATGTTCCTCGCCATGACGAATGCGATGACGAGTGTATTCACGCGCAAGCCGATGGAGATGGTGATCAAGGAGGCGTTTGCGGAGTTGCTGATCTCGCAGATGTTATATCTTGGCGGCACTGCCACAGGACAACCTGTCTCCGTCGGTCCGGAACCCGAAGATGTTGACTCAGGTGAGCCGGAAGCTTCAAGCGAATTGCCCAGGGCCGATACGTGGGTCCAGGAAATTCTTATCCAGGGCCGCAACAAAGTTGTTATTCGGCGGCTGGAGGAAGTCCTGAACGGCGCGCCGGATGTGGAATCGATTGCGATCTTCTACGGCGCCGCACACCAGGCGGATCTGCAGCAACGACTCGAGCGCCTCGGTTTCAAACCGGTGCGCGACGAGTGGTTCCCAGCCTGGGACATGAGTTACGATCTCAAACCGCTGATTTCGCCGGAGTGGGTCGAGAAAGTCAAGGCCATCCAAAAGGCGAACGCGGAACGCCTCGAAGCCGAGGAGTGACGGTTTTTCCCACGGTGACGGTTTAGATCTTCCGCAGCTCGATAGTCTCCCGGGCCTCCTCAGCCGTGGCGATCGGGCGGCCGACAGATTTTGCCATCTGCACGGCACGCTCGACAAGCTCGGCGTTGGCGTCAATTTAGTTGGGATGTCGCAGAGATGCGTTTTGGAGTATCGGGCCCTGGTCTTTTACATCACCTGGGCACGTCATTCTTAAGCCTTGATCTCCGCAACCAGCTCATCCATGCGCTGGAGCAAGTGCGAGTAATCGCTGCCGACCTGCAGCCAGTCGACGCCACGTGCTGCCATTGATCGGGCGAACTGCGCACTGCCGCCCATGCCGCAGCCGACGTAGATGCCGGCGCTGTGGGCGGCCGCAACGATGCGATCGCATCCTTCCTGAATCACTGGACTTTCCAGGTTGCCAAGATCGCCGAGCGCACCCGACAGGTCGAAGGGGCCGATCACAACGGAGTCCAGATTCGGAACCTGAACGATCTTGTCGATCGCTTCCAGCGCCTCGGCGGTTTCAATCATGACCGAAGTAAAAATATTTTCGTTGGCCACCGAAAAGTAGTCCAGGCCGATCCGATCGTAATTGCTCGGTACCCGCGGCGCCACCCCGCGAGTGCCCATCGGCGGGTATTTGCAGTTGGTGATGAGTTCCTCCACCTCCGCGACAGTTCGGATCTGTGCCGCGACAATGCCGTCGGCGCCGGCGTCGAGCACCGGCTTGATGACGCTTGGATGGACACTGCCGACGCGCACGACCGTGCCTTTGCCGCGGCCGCGGGCGATAGCCAGGTGGGCGTTGAGTGTTGCGGGATCCTGCTGCGTGTGTTCCAGGTCGTACCACAACAAGTCGACCGAGTCAGCCAGTGCGTCGGTCACCAGCGGGTCATTGAAGGTGACCGACGTGGCAATGATGGTCTCGCCAGCCTTCAGCATTGCGCGGAATCGGCGGATGCCGGTAAAAATTTCATCGGCGCTCTGTTTCTCTGCCATGATCTATCTCCTTATGTCAGCATTGTTGTAACAAGTTTCAGGTTTTAAGGCGCCGGTGGCGGACGGCAGGCATGGATTCCCGGACACTTGAAACCCCAAACTCCCAAATATCACCACCCTCTACCTTAGTGGTTTCCACGATCAGTTGCTATATCCTGTCGTTGATCGGTGCGTCGGGGGGGGGAGGGGGGCTTGCGCTCGCGCCTTACCTCGAACTCGAGCTAGGCGGGTACCATCACACCGTACTTCCTTCGGCGGGCGCCGACGAACGTACGTACTTGGCCATTATCTGGATCTTGGACGGAGGCACCTTTCGTTGTGTTGAAAACGACCCGCTTAAGTTCGTCCTCGATCGATCCAAATCAAGGTAAATTTAGCACGTAACCTTTTTGCCTTTGCTGCCGAACGTCCGGGGCGGACCGAGTTATCCACTGTTTCGACCGGGTACGGAATATAGTGGAACTGCAGGCCTGCCTGCAGTGGGCCTCTCCCTGAAAATTCTTCACGAAATTCTCCTTTCGTCGGCTATGTGCTAACTTATTCCTGCGGTATCGATAGAACTCTGGTTGGATGCATGAAAGACAAAACAGGAAGAAGAGTTTTTCTCGGCGCTTTTCTGGGAGCGCTTGCCGGTGTGGTCCTTTCGGGACTCATGTTCATCGCATTTGCGTTCATTCTGTACCAGACACAGGTTTCCCCCTGCTTTGAACAGGATGACTTTGGGGAATTTCCATCAGAATCGTTGGAGCCTCCTGATTTTTCCGCATCACAACCGCACGCGGATTATGACTGGAAGATAATAGATCTCGATGGAAATGAGGTTGACTTCGTAACATTCAAAGGAGAATTGATATTCCTCAACATATGGGCGACGTGGTGTCCCCCCTGTGTCGCGGAGATGCCTACGATACAAGCACTACATAATCGAATGGGAGGGAAGATCCGGATGGCGTGCGTCTCGGGTGAAGAACTTCAGACGGTTAAGGCGTTTGCGGAAAAGAAGCAATACTCTTTTCCTATCTTCGTCTTGAAAGGAAATCTGCCGGAAGTCTATGAAACTGATGGGATTCCAGCGACGTTCATAATAGACGAAGATGGGCAGTTGGCCTTCTCTGAAGTCGGAGGTGCCAATTGGGGGCACGAGAGTGTGGTTGAGTACCTGAATAACTTGTTGAACAGAAGAAACGTTGCCAGGGAAAACGACTGACTGTAGAAGAGGCAATCCCGCGTAAACTATACCCAGCCAGACGCCCGCTACGAGCGCGCTGAAGCGCGTCGCAGAGGCCCTTGTTAACACTGAGAAGCCTCCGATGAATTTCAAGGCAGAGTTTGACACCGTGGGATACGTGATCGTCGATGACGCCATCGATCCGGCCGGATTATTGCCCTTCACTGGGCCGACGGCACACGCCCCACGGCCCCGGCCAATCGCTGGTGCTACAGTCGTTCACAGGTACTGATCCACCGCGTTTTCAGGAAACGCCGAATTCATTGATTGCTCCGTACGCATGATGAAATCCCAGCTGGAGAACCGCCTCGAGATCGGCCGCGTTTGCCGCTACGCCCGTGGCTATGAGGCGCTCGCCGATCTGTCGCGAAGCGGCCAGCTGCTCACGGGCCAAGCGTGCGCCTGCCGATTCCGACTTTGCCAGCATGGCGAAGTGCTCGTCCAATCTATCCGCGGCGCACGGATCCTGCAGTAATGCTTTCCAGGTGATGTGGGAGTTGAGGTCCAGTTCGTCATCAATGTGGCTGGTGAGTGCCTCATAGCCGCCCGTGTCGCGGTCGAAGACAGCGACTGCCTGGCGCCCGTCATAGCTGAAAAAACCGTCTTTCTGGGTGCCATCCGGGTATTGGCCGCCTTTGTGCCCGTCATTCAATAATGCCTGGATCAACGGTGCCTCGAACAACTCGCCATCAATGTGAGCGGCCATTGTCCGGGTGATCGCGTGAAAGACATCGAGCCCGACATAGTCGATCAGCTGTAAGGTGCCCATCGGCCGGAGCAAGCCGTCGCGTGTGACGCGATCCATCGCGCACACAGCTTCATGCAACGGCCGGTCCGTCGCCAGACGCTCAGTCATTGCAAGCGTATGGAGCGTATCGCGAATGAAGAACCCGTTGCCGATGAACCCCGCCACATCGGCCGAACGTACTTCGGTCTTGCCCAGGCGCTGGATCAGGTCCGAGGCAATTGCCACGAGCTGCGGCTGTGTTGAAGAGGCTGGAATCAGTTCAACCAACTTCTGGATCGCGGGCGGATTGTAGAAATGCAGCCCGACAATCCGACCACCAAGATCCGCTGTGGCGTCGAGGTGGCCAATGGGTATCGAGGATGTATTGGACAGCAGCCAGGCCTGGCCGGTGACTGCCGCATCGATCCGACGCAGTGTCTCGATCTTCAGTGGCTCGATCTCCGGCACGGCTTCCAGGACAAGACGGGAACCCCCGACATCCTCGATCGCTGTCGTCATCCGAATCACGGCAAGTGTGTCGTTGACGAAGGCGTCCGCCACTTCGTCTGCCGTGGCCTTGGGATAGAACGTCTGCAGGAGTTGCGGAGTTTTCGCCGCCCGCTTGCGCGTCTGCACGGCGATGTATTCGCGCAAGTCAGCCAGAGCCGACTCGCGCACATCAACCAGTGTCAACACCGGCGACTCCGCATCGTCTCGGCGGCTGAGCATTGCAAGCTCCTGCGCCAACAACAACGAAATGCCGCTGCCCATCTTGCCCGCAGCCCCGACAACTGCGCTTCTGTGTAGATATGTATCGAGCGCATTCATGAATTGCCAGATCGGCGCTTGCCTTCGTAATCATGGCGTACAGGACGGTGCCGGTATTCAAGCACAATCATTCGATCGGGCCCTCAGAGCATTGGCGTCCCATGATCCGTGTGAGTGCGGAAGCCAGCAAGGCACAGAAAAGTGGTCGCTAATTCGAGTAGAGCATAAACTGACCATATACGCAAACCCTGCAGAGCCGCTTCCGCATACTGTCATCCAAACAGCGTAAAGAACCAGCTCTTTATCGATCTTTTCCGGATCACTTTCGCGACAGTGGTCATGTGTCGTATCGCGCCATTACGAACATCTTTGCAGTTGCGGTCCCTCGGTCGCGCTCGCACGGGGAAACTGGGGAATGCCGGATTGGTCGGGACGGCGGCCGCTGCCGGCTGCCGTTGGGGAGTGTTCGGGGATGATAAAGTCTCTGTTTGGCAGCGTTTCGTTGTAGACAATTGCCGCATCTGCCGCCGTCTGCATGCTGTTATCTGAGTTGGCACGATG
>CAUZJQ010000319.1:0-5054 GCA_963580095.1 Lentisphaeria bacterium
GAAGCACCGGCGGTGTACGCGAAACTCATGAACGACAGGGCCGATACTCTCGGCGTCGTCTTCGATTGGCGGAGGATGTAGTATTATGGAGACCAGACAATCGGTGTGTCTCTCGATTTTGCCGGACATGGAACCGGATGAACTGTTCCGTGAGATCGCCGCCATCGGCTATCATGCCGTGGAGATATGGGAACGCGACGACAACTTCCCGGACCTCTGCGAAACAGCATCACGACACGGCCTGCAGATGGTCAGCATGATCGGGCACGCGTCACTGTACGGCGGTCTCAACAAACGGGAAAACCACGATCGGATCGAGGCGGAACTGCGGGCCTCGATCGATTGCGCCGTTACCTACGGGTTACGCGGGCTCATTTGTTTCAGCGGTGCACGCGTTGAGGGAATGAGCGACGACGAGGCAGTTGCAAACACAGCAGCCGGCCTGGCTCGTGTCGCACCGTACGCCGAGGAAAAGGATGTCAATCTCAACCTGGAACTCCTGAATTCCATCGTCGACCACCCCGGCTACCAATGCGACCATACCGCATGGGGTCTGGAGGCCATTGCGCATGTCGACAGTCCGCGTGTAAAACTTCTGTACGACATCTATCACATGCAGATCATGGAGGGCAACATCATCCATAATCTCACTACGAACATAGACGTGATCGGCCATATCCATACGGCGGGCAATCCCGGACGCAATGATCTTGACGACAACCAGGAACTCAATTACCGCGGCATCTGCCGCGCCGTCAGTGCAGCGGGATACCACGGTTTTATCGGTCACGAATTCCAGCCGAAAAATGACGTGATCGCGGCACTGCGACAAGCGTTCGAAATATGCCATGCATAACACCGCATAGACACACGAAGTTCGGCATCGCCGCTTTCGTGCTTTGGCTACTGCCCATCTTTGTCCTGGCGACACCACGATTGTTGAATCCGTGTCGATGCCTCCGGATTCCCACCCGAAGAGCCACGACACCTTTGTCCCGATTCCTGCCCCCAAGACGGCGCGGGCCAACTCCGAGTGGTTCGCCTGTGAGCCGAGCGAAAGATGGGGTACCTGGACCTTTAGACGGCAAGGCCGAGTTTCAGCTCAATACAATCAAGGAAAACGGCGGGACCTTCAAATTCTCAGGATAAGGCAGCAGCAGCCCAAGCTCGATCAAGACAGTCGATAAAACTGTCAAAGATTCTCCTGCCGTTTTACTATGGTGTTGCCGATTACATGGTAGGATAGTCGGATCATCGCAACCATCTCGTCAATAACCAACGCCCCGCATCTCTATGACCGGAACCGTTTTTGCTCTTGTGCTGCTGTCGTCGGTGCTCCACGCATCGTGGAACTTCGCAGCACGCAAGGTCGAGGGCAACCTCGTGGTCATGTGGCTGGTGCCTGCTGTCGTGGGCATAGTGCTCGCCCCGTTCGCACTGTGGCTGGCGTATCAGTCGCCGACCCCCGTCATCACTTCATCGACCGGAAACGCCTACATCGTTGCCAGTGCCGTTGTACACGCACTGTATTACCTGTTCCTCGCGCACACCTATCAATACGGTGAAATTTCCGTCGTCTACCCCGTTGCCCGCGGTTCGGGAATAGCGGCAACCGCACTGCTTGGCTGGATGTTGCTGGGTGAAACAATTTCCTCCCTTGGCGCCGCCGGTGTCGCGGCAGTCTCGGCCGGCATCCTCTCGATGAGTGTGCCGGCATTGCGACAGCACCGTAACCGGCGCGGCATCATGTTGGCGTTGTGTGTCGGCGCAACGATAGTGACCTACTCGATCGTCGACAAGAAAGGGGTCGAGTTCGTCAAGCCCGTTGTCTATTTGTGTATCGTGGAATTGCTCACCGCCGCCCTGATGTTTCCGTACGTCTATCGCAAATGCAGGACGGAGCTCGTCGCGACGGCGAAACGTTATTGGCGGTACGGCCTCGGCATTGGCATCTTCGCGGCAATATCGTACCTGTTGATTCTATACGCGTTCACCATGGGCCCGGTCGGTTACATCGTCGCTTGCCGGGAAATATCTGTCGCCTTCGGAGCCTTTCTCGGTATCGTGATCCTGAAGGAACGCCTCACCGTTGCAAAAAGCATCGCGATCGTCCTCATCGTCATCGGGCTGGTGCTGGTGAAAATCGCTTGAATAGCGTATTCTTGGATACCCGAACTCGTATCGGAACACCATGAAGCTCCCATTTATGAACGTTGACCTGGAAGTCGGCAGCAAATGCCTGACGACCGAACTACGCGATAGCAGCGGCATCCTGGGCGATCACGATGCCTCGGCTCGCATCGTTTGACAAGGTCACACAGGCCTACGGCCAGGCAAACGTTGACCGGCATCTGATCGAGGGCCACTTCAGCAACGACCCGATAGAACTCGTCGACAAGTTTGGCGGCCGCTGGGCGACAGGGTCATATTCTGTATAACGCTCATGCATGCATCCCTGATCAACACATCCAACAAAGTGCGTATCAGGCGTCAATCTTCCATCAGTCGACCGCCACCGGTATCCGACACCAGCAACCATAGAAAAAACGGGCCGCCCAGCAACGCCGTGATGACGCCGACCGGGATCTCGGCGTAACTCCCGGTCACCGCCCGTGCGAAACCGTCGCAAAGCACCAGGAACGCCGCACCGAACGCCAGTGTCACCGGCATCAACCGCAGGTGATCGTGACCGACCAGCAGCCGGCAGATGTGCGGCGCCATCATCCCGATAAACCCGATCGGCCCGCACACCGCGACGATGCCGCCCACCATCAATGAGGTGGCGAAAAACAACAGGCGCCTGGCTTTCACGCAGTCGACACCGCGGCTGGCAGCAACGTCGTCGCCGACCGTCAGAAGATTGAGCTCGTGCAAAAGGTACGCAACCAGTGCAACGCCGCTGACCACGAACGGCAGCACGCTGAAAACCGCCTGATACCCGACCAGACCGAAGCCGCCCATCAACCAGCGCACGATGCGGTAGGACCCGGAAAAATCGCTCAGGTACTGAGTAAACAGAATCAGGCTCGAAAAGAAAAAACTGACGGCCACACCGGCGAGCAGCGTCGAGGCCGCAGAGAACCCCGGACGCATGAGCGTAATGCCGTAGACCAGCAGGATCGCCAGGGCCGCGCCGGCAAAGGCCCACAGTGACACCCCGGCAATACCGGCAAGACTGAACTGCAGCCCGAGCACCACGTACAAGGCGGCACCGAGCGAGGCCCCGCTCGACACACCGAGCGTGAACGGCGTCGCCAGCACATTGCGGAACATCGCCTGAAACACCATGCCACTCAAGGCGAGACCGGCACCAGCCAACGCGCCCAGGCAGACACGCGGCACACGGATATCCCAGAAGATCTGCATCTCCAATTCCGTCAGGCCCCCGCCCAGGACATCAAGTGGATTGATCAGGCGATAGCCGATCAGCGGCGCAACAACGAGGGCCGCGGCCGACAAACAGACGATCAATAGCACCCGAATGGTGCGGCGGCGCTTCACGCGTGCCCCTCGGGAATCAGCAACCGCCGGCCGTTCTGCGGGTGGTCGACGAACCTCGCGTCGATGTCAAAGACCCGTCGCAGCACGTCCGCCTGCATGAACGCCTCGCTGGCGCCGGAAAACTCGACGGTGCCATGCTGTAGAGCAACGATCGAGCGGCTGTGCAGAGCAGCACTGTTGATGTCGTGCGTCACCATGACAATCGTCACGCCATCAGCGTTCAACTGGCCGAGGGTCCTGAAGACTTCCTGCTGATGTTTCGGATCGAGAAAGGATGCCGGCTCGTCGAGCAACAGGATTTCCGCGCCCTGCGCCAGTGCTGCGGCAATCAACACTTTCTGGCGCTCACCGCCGCTTAGGCTGTGCAGGTCGCGATCCTTCCAGGCACTCACGCCGATGCGGTCCATCACCGTCTGCACGACAGCCTCGTCGGCGGCACTGATCGTCGAGAACGGACTAAGGTGCGGGTAGCGCCCCAGCATCACGTATTCGTAAACAGTGAATGGCGGCACCCGATGGTCGGACTGCGGCAGGTAGCTCATGTGCCGGGCCAGCTCGCGCTGATGATACGCCGGGAGCTCTTTGCCAAGGACCGTTACGCGCCCGGAAGACGGAGTCAGGATGCGCATGAGACATTTCAGCAAAGTCGTCTTGCCGACGCCGTTGGGACCGACGATGCTGACGAAATCTCCGGCAGTAACCGACAGCGTGACCTCGAGCAGGACGTCTTGCCTGCCACGACGAAAACAGAGTTCGTGAACATCCAGCGCCGCTTCACTCATCGGTGCCCTCCCCTGCCCCGTGCAGCAACTCCGCCAGTTCTTCGACGACCTGTACAAAGCGCGGCCCGGGAATCAGCACATGTTCGCCGCCCAGCACATGGACACGATTGTTGCGAACGGCCGACAGCGACGGCAATGCCTTCCAGTCGGCACCATAGGTCTCGACGGCAGCGTCGTCGCCAGGCTCCGGGATGAGATCAATGATGACGTCGGGATCGATCCGCATGATGCCCTCCGCCGACAGCATCGGATAGTCGTCGAACTCCACGGCGTTGGCGCCGCCGGCCAGGCCGATGAGCTCGTCGTGAAACGAGCCCGCACCACAGACGTACACCTCGGCCAACCCGCGTTGACCGACGGTCCGGCCGATCGCAGCGAGCACGCGTGGGCGTCGTCCGGCAGCCGCGGACTTTTGACGAATCGTGCTCAGCCGGTTGACGGTCTGAGCGCGCAGCAGTTTTGCAGACTCCGCAACACCACAAAGCTGTCCGACGCTGCTGATGCAATCGAGCACGTCGGCAACGCTCTTGTTATTGACCATCTCGATGTTGAGCCCGAGTCGCAGCAGGTCGTCTTTGCCTTTGACGTACTCCGGCAAGGCCAGCACAAGGTCAGGCTTCAATTCGATGATGCGCTCATAGCCGGGACGCAGCAAAGCGCCGACGCGTGTCTTGTCACGGGCTTCCGGCGGGTAGTTGCAGAAATCCGTGACACCGACAATGCGGTCTCCGAGTCCGAGGGCGTACAGGGTTTCGGTGGTGCTGGGGGCCA
>CAUZJQ010000320.1:0-5051 GCA_963580095.1 Lentisphaeria bacterium
GTCAACGGACGAGATCGTTGTTTGCGCACAGATGCCATAGATCTGGTTCAGGAGTTCGTCGGAGGAATCCAGAGCGCCCTGCATGCGACTGCCGCAATTGGCGTTGATCGATCGCAGGTTTCGAATCGTTGCCCCGCCGCGGCCACGGTAATGAATTCCGATATAGCGTACGCCGTAGGGTAGAAAACTCTCGAACGACTGGTTGCCCCCGACGACCTGGCAGGTGAGGACGTTGTTGCAGCCGTAAGTCCATTGCAGCCGCAGCGGCGGGCCTTCGTCCGTGCCTTCGAAGAACGACAAGATCAATTCGCCTCCGTCGGCGGCTTCAACGTCGAACGCGATCCACGCGACATGCGCGACCCCGAGATCGACGACGACGCGGAGAACTTCATCCCCCGCGGTCGCCGGTAAGGCAATCGGATCGGTGCTCACATCGGGCGGGAGTTTGTCCAGCGACCGGGCACCGATGACCAGATCCTGGGCGTTGCCGTTCAGCATCGAATGCCTCGCATCCATGTCCGGCATACGTTCGCGCATGGCATCCCAGTCGAGGGACTTCAGATCGTTTGCCGCAGGGTTTTCATCGACCGGAATCACCTGAAACGCACCAGCCCCGAATGGATTGGTGAAGGTGATCGGCGCTTCTGCGAATCCCGCCAGGCTGATCTCCGAAAAATGATCGGCGGTATGCAGGCCGATCAGGCGATTGATGCCGGCTTGGAGTCGAATGGCGGTCTGCGCTTCCAGGACTGGTCGCGCAAGGCCGTCGCCGACCGGTACGATGTCGTCGCAGGCTGCTGCGCCCGTAGCCGGATCCCATTGGCCCCAACCGGATCCATCGAATACCAGCTGTCCATTGAAGAACCAGCGCACGCTGCCAAGCGTCGGCGTGAACTGGACAGTCTGTTCGATCGGTGATTCGATGTCGGTGACGATGATCCCGGGCGCGTTGAGATGATTGGCGCGGGTACGTTGTTCCGGCGGTACGAAGTAGTGTTTGTGATGGAAGCTGATCGAGAAATTCGGTACGGAGACGTATTCCGACAGCAAGATGCGTGTGGGGCGTCGCGTGTCGCGTGACGGCAGCGGGACTCGGCGTGGGTAAAGTTCAAAACTGCGCTCGACCAGCTCCACCGCCTGCCATTCGTCCGGTGTCGCACCGGGATCGAAATCCTCCAGGCACGGCATGAACCAGCGCCGCACCGTGTAGGGATTGCGTCGCCGGTCGATACGTCCGCGCGTACTCTTACCGCTCGCCGTAATGACGTCGTCACCGACAATGACTTCGAAGCGCAGCCCCGGCTCGCCCAGACAATACGTCATCGTGCCCGAACCAATCGCCAGTACGACGATATCCAGCCTGTTTATTCCGCTCGTGCGGAGGTCGGCGAGAGTGTACGTATCGACCGACCGCATACCTTCTGCGGATTTCGCAGGGCCGTGCCCGAGGATGGTACCGTTGAGCCATACCTGGTACATCGAATCGGCAGTAATGACCAAATCGCCCGTCTGCGATCCAGTCTTGAATTCGTGACAAAACTCCCGGTAGTCATTGACCCCGTCGGTGGCGCCGAACCAGATCCATTCACCCAATTTGAAGCAGCCGCCTGAGTCATCTGTGTCCGTTCGAATTGCAATATTTCCAACGTTACGCATCGGCCGAGTCAATCCATTCCTTTGAAAAGCGTGCGAGCACCAGCTTGGCATAGCCGCGAGCGAGACCGTTCGCATCTTGTACCTTAAGTTCGTCCTCGTCGAGAACCTCGTAGAAGCAGAGAATATTGCCGTCGTCGGCGATGGTGAGGTCGGAATACGCGGACGCCCCCGGACAGAGCACACGGCTTGCGGGCCAGTTCCGGCACCCGTCTGTACTGGCGTAGATCGCCAGTTTCGCACGCTTGTCGGGATCACTCGGGTGGGCAAGGATTACCGTATCGTCGAGTCGGATGACACTGCCCAGGCAGCCCGGTTGGGGCAGGCGATCGTCGAACACGATCTCGGACCAGGTATCACCGCCGTCGTGGCTGTGCGAATGGCCGCGCCCACATTCCAGACTCTCGCCGCGCAGCGTCATGTAGAGACTGCCGTCGGCGAGTTCGACCACCTCGCACTCATTCGACTGGCCGTGCTCCACCGGTGGACCGTGCTGCCAACTGGCCCCGTGATCGTCGCTGAATATCATATACGAAGACTGCACACCACCGACCGTCACGCCGTCTGGGTTAGATCGGCGCCACGGTTCGGTAGGGACCGGTCCGCTGCCCTCGTCGATCCACGACGGGAAGAGCAGGCGCCCGCTCTGCAGTCGGATGCCGTGACCGGGCCCGGTGCCCACGTACGTGTAGATGGGGTCCTTCGCGCTCTCGGTGATTTCCACAGACTCCGACCAGGATGCGCCGTCGTCGTCGCTGGTCATCACGAACACCTCCTGACTGTCTTTGCAGAAGGGTAGCAGGATCCTGTCGCCATCGACGACGGGGCAGGGATTCCCGCACGTGCGGTCGCCGTCGGCGATGAGTATTTGCCGGGGCTCCCAGGTGCGGCCGTTGTCGAAGCTGCGTCGCAGGCACAGGTCGATCCTGCCGTGGTCCAGGAAGCTGAACATGCGGGCTTCGCAAAAGGCCAGGATCGTGCCCCTGGCGGAAACTGCCAGCGCCGGGATACGGTACGTGTGATAGCCGTCGATGCCGGACTCGAAAAGGCAAACCTGCTCTAACATGTCATTCCCCTGTTGTGGTTCGCAATTATTGCCTGATGACTATAGCCGCTGCGAAGGATAGAGAAAACCAAGCGTGGATTATTCGTCTGTTTTCGCGAGGGAGAGCTTTGAAGGCTCGCCAGTAGCCGCCCGGAGTATTCCCGTACCGGACGTCCCCCGGCGTTTTTCTATTTCTGGGGGAAAGTCGGTATGGGGATACCAGACAGAAACGAACGGACACAGAGGACTCAGACGGGTAGCGGCGGCCACACCGTTCTACTTTATCGCCATGCGAATTCCGTTCGTTACGAGAAGTTCGAAAATTTGTCGCGCCGGCGCTTAGCCGCGTTGCAAATTCTGACGGTACAACGTGCCGGTCACAGACAGCGATCAGCCGTTCCGTGCACTGGCTGGTAGACGTGCCACTTCTTCCCACTCATCGCCCGACGACCTGCCAGTCGTGAGCGGTCCATATTTTCATGCGGCACGCGTTCATACAACCATGGCGTAAGAACAACAAGTCAATCCGGCAAGCCCACCGGCGACATCGCGGCGCGCTCCCGACCTTGGACCACCAGTCGTTGGGGCCACCCTGCGGGCGGTGACGATTTTCAAGTTGTCGCCAGCCCGGTATTATTTGATCCCGATGCTACCCGCGTCTCGAGGCCAACATGTCCGTTCAGCACGCTATGCAAACATCGCCAGCCGTCGCCATCACCGACCGGAAGAACCGTCCCGCATAGCTTCGATACCTATTCGAGCTTCTGCTGTTCGGCGCCGAAAATATCGTAGTAAGCACTGATTAACGCAAGTACCGGCGCTGCCCAGTCACGAATACGACACGTTCCTTCAAACTGGGATAAATTTCGAAAACCATGGCAGACTAATGGGCTGATGGGGATTGCGACAGGTGGAATATAGGAGTTGGGAGGTGGGCGTACACTGTCAGGACATCGCGGAGTCCTCGATTGTCGACAGGCTACTGGACCACTTCAAAGGTCTTCTTTAGCGTATCGACCAGTACCTCGAATTGGCCGGGCTCAACGACCCAGTTCATGTCGAGGTCGAGAAGTTTCAGGTCTTCGCTTCCCAAATCAAATCCGACGGTCACCTTCTGGCCCGGCTTCAACTCGATCTTTTCGAAGCCGCGCAAAGCCTTCACGGGGGTTGTCACCGAGCTGACGACGTCGTTGACATAGAGCTGCACGACTTCCTTGCCTTTCACCTTGCCGCTATTTCTTACGTCGACGCGGACTTTCACATGTCCATGCGCCTTGATCCTGCCCGGCGAGATTCGCAGGTTCGAGTACCGAAAGGTCGTGTAGCTCAATCCATGCCCGAACGGAAACAGCGGTGACATTTTCGAGAGTACATATCCTCGATCTACGTCATCCTCCAGATCAGGCGTTTCCAAATGGCCGCGAGCCGACGGCTTGTGATTGTAGAAGACAGGCAGGTGCCCCGCACTGCGCGGCACGGACACGGGCAGCTTGCCGGACGGGTTTACCTTGCCGAACAGGACGTCAGCCAGTGCCCTGCCCCCTTCTTCGCCGGGGTACCAGGCTTCGACGATAGCTGGCACATGCTCGGCGATCCAATCGATGCTGTAGCATCGGCCGTGGAGCATAACAACGACTGTAGGGGTTCCGGTCCCGACGATCTCTTCGACCAACTCCTGCTGCAGACCCGGCGGGTTCAGACTGGTGCGATCAAAGAGCTCGCCACACGTCTGAACGATGGTGTCGCCGCGGTAGCCCCAACCCTCGCCCCAGGTACTCAGACTATCGCCGCCGAGCACAACGATCGCAACGTCGCTGGTCGCGGCAGCCTCGATCGCTTCGCCAAAGCCCTCGCGGCACGGCGCATACACCTCACATCCCTGAGCGTAGACGACCTTAGTACGCTTCGAAACGGCATCACGGATCCCCTGCAGCGGCGACACGTCTGTCGGTTTGACGCTGCTGTAGTCACCCAATTGCGCCGCATCGGCATTGGGCCCGATCACAGCGATGCGGCCGATACTACGACGCAAAGGCAGCTGCGCGTTGTCGTTCTTGAGCAGAATGATCGATTCCTGTGCGACCCTGAGCGCCAGCCTGCGGTGCTCAGGCGCGTTCACCACCCGGACAGCCTCCTGAGGATCGGCATAGGGGTTCTCGAAAATGCCGGCAAGAAACTTGACCCGCAGTACCCGCGCGACGGCCTCGTCGACCCGGTCCTCGGAGACGTCGCCCTGGCGCACGAGTGCGACCAGATTCTCACCGTAGCAAAGCTCGTCCGGCGCTTCGACATCCATCCCCGCCTCGAGCGCCTGCTTGCCGGCCTCGGCACGGCTGCCCGCGGTCTTGTGCAA
>CAUZJQ010000321.1:0-5021 GCA_963580095.1 Lentisphaeria bacterium
TGTCCCCCACACTACGGTATCTGCTGGGATTTTCAGCCAATGCGGTAGTTCGTAACAGGGGAGAGACTTGAAGCAGGGTTCCTTGCCGCATCACCGCTACAAGCTAGCAAGCAACCGCGCCACGCCCCCCGTTTGAAAAACGAATCCCTGGGCAGGTCGTTTTTTCTCGCAACCTGCGCTGACGTGTTCCCGCAAACCACAAACCAGTTCTTGAATACAGCACCCCGTCAGCATATCTTCGCCGTATCGGGAAAAAGCAATTTCCTATCAGTAACAATATACCGTGGAGCATACTCGATTCACAGCTCAGAACATGGACGGTTCGGAGCGCTCGCCCGGCGGGCGCCAGTGTCCGAAGAACTTGGAGATTCCTCTTTCGAGCGGGTCGTCTGTCGCGATCGCGCAGCGCATCATGCGATCCCGCAGCTCCTCTATCTTATCCGCATGTTCGGCGATACCCAACAAATTCACCAGCTCGCCCGGGTCTTCATTGAGATTGTAGACCTCATCCTGATCACCCGGTGTAAAGATGTACTTCCAGCCGTCCCTGGTCACGACTGCTCTCTGTGAATAGAGAAAACGAATACCGTGGAACTCGAGGAAAATCTCCTCTCGAGATTGCGCGAGTTTTTCACCGCGCAGATTCGGCAGAAGGGAACGCCCGTCGAGTGAGTCATCCCCGATTCCCAACATATCCAGGAGCGTCGGAAAAATATCCATGTTGTATACAAGCTCATCACTGCGTGACGCAGCGGGCGAGCTTCCGGCATGGGCGATGATCAGCGGTACGCGGTGCGCTTCTTCGTACATGTATCCCTTGTCGTTCATGCCGCCATGACTCCCGGTCATATCGCCGTGGTCGCTGGTGAAGACGATCACCGTATTCTTATCGAGTCCGAGCGCTTCGAGACGATCGAGCATTCTACCGATTTCAGCATCGTACATCCTGATGTAGTCATAGTACGATCCGACAACGCCGCGCCACCCTGCCGGACTACCCTCCAGAACAGACTCCCAGTCCTTCGGGAGCGCGCGGTAAAAATCCTCGTGCGTGCGCCGGACACTGGCGGGCTTACCCGCCCAATCATCCTCGAAGTTGATCCATGGTTCGATCGCATTGCGGTCGTGATACCCGGCGTATTCAATGCTTGGTACGTACGGTTGGTGTGGTCCCCAGAATTGGCAGGTAAGGAAAAACGGAGCGTCCGATCCGGCGAATGCCTCCATCTGCTCGATGGCGCGATTTGTCAGGTAATGCGCCGGTGTAGACTCGACCGGTCCGTTCCAGACGCCGGCCAGCAGCGCCTTTTGGTCTACATCGAAATAAACCGGCTCGGTGATGTCGTAGGAAAGATCGTTCTCTGCCAGGTACGCCTGAAATTCAGGGCTCTGGTGGAAGTTCGCATTCTTCAAGACGTTCATCCCTTCGAAGCCGTAATCCGCCGGCCCCTTTTTCGTCTCAAGATGCCACTTGCCGATCCACCCGCAGCGGTACCCCAGTTTCTGTATGCGCGTGTGCAGCAGCATATCGGGATCGGGCAGCTCCGAGACCGGGTTGTGGTACATGTCGCAGTTCGTAATAATCCCGTGCGTAAAGGCATGCTTCCCAGTCATCATCGACGTGCGCGCAGGCGAACAGATGCTCACCGGACAATACGCCCGGTCGAACGACACGCCCCGCGCAGCGAGGCGATCGAGGTTCGGTGTCTGGCATACAGTGTTACCGTTGCAGGCGAGCGCATCGTAGCGGATCGAATCCACACCGATCCACAGGACATTCGGTTTTTGGCAAACGGTATTGCTCAATTCAAACTCCGGTTATTGTCTGCGTGTGGGTGGCCGGGTGCAGATGCAAGGTTTCGGGTGACGAGATGATAACCTAACGACATGACGCAAGGAATTCCCGTTGGGTCGCGATTTGACGAGCGCACTGTGAACATTAGCGCTACTTGATCCAGAAGCCTGACGACCGGCGCGTATTTACCCCGTGGCGCATTCGACTCTCGGCGCATGAGGGGGATATCTCTATTTTCAGGCTGTATAATCTGCAAGCGGAATTCCTAAACACTGAACACACCCGTCAGCTAATAGCAACCCACCAAGACTCTCATGAACCAACGACCCAACATCCTCTGGATCGGCGTCGACCAGATGCGTTACGACACGCTGGGCAGCAGCGGCAATACCGTCTGCCAGACACCGAACCTCGACCGCATCGCCGCGCAGGGCGTCACCTTTGACCGCGCCTACTGCCCGGTCACGCTCTGCACGCCGGCGCGCGCCTCGATGTTCACGGGACAACACGCCTTCAACCACGGCATGCTGACTAATTGCGAATTCTATCACACGATTGCACCGGAGCTGCCGGATCCCAGCATGTTCCTCCACCCCCGGCTGGCGGCCCAGGGATACGCGCTCGGCTACGCCGGCAAGTGGCACGTCGGTACAGAGAAAGGCCCCGCCGACTACGGTTGGGAAGGCATGAACATCGCCGGGTAGGGCAACATCAGCCAGGACCCTGATTACTTGCGATACCTCAAGGAAGGGAACCTGAGCTATGAGATTCGCGACCCGATTTACGCCAATCCAGGAGAGAACTGCCTGCTTGGCGCGGTCTGGGACGGTCCTGTAGAATCCACGCCTACCCACTATCTCGCCGACCGCACCATTGCCCAGCTAGATGAGTTGACGGAACGCGACGATCCTTTCCTCCTGACCTGTCAGTTCTGGGGCCCCCACCAACCGTACCGACCGAGCCGGGAATACGCCGGGCTGCACGATCGCAGGGCGATTGAACCGTGGGTGAACTTCGACGATGACCTGCAGGACAAACCCGCCACCAATCTCCGGACGACAACCGACTTCTATCGGGGGTTGCCGACCGACTGGGAAGAATGGCGGGAGGTTGTGGGCCTTTACTACGACTACACAACCATGATCGATGCTGAGATCGGACGAATGCTCGCGCGCCTCGAGGCGTTGGGCATTGCGGACAATACGCTGATCATATTCACCAGCGACCACGGCGACATGATCGGCAGCCACGGCGGCATGAACGACAAGGGTTACATGTTCGAGGAGGTCCATCGCGTGCCGCTGATCATGTCATGGCCGGGACAGCTCGAAGCCGGCCAGCGCTCCGATGCGCTGGTCTACAACATGGACATCATGCCGACTATCCTCGATGTGCTCGAACTCGAAGACAAGGCGCTCGATGGGCAGTCGCTGCTCCCTGCGGCCCGCGGGGGCGCAGGAGCCAGGGACGAGCGCATCAATGTTGTAAATCCGCTAACCAAATGTAACTTTTAAATACATTCAGGGTCTTATCTACATGCCTGCCCATACTATTTCATGAAACGATTCCTTTCAATTGCATGTGTCTGTACATATCTCTTCGGCAGTCTGCCGGGGCCGGGTACGATTATCTTCTGTCTCGGTGAAGATGGTCACGTGGATTTCGAGGTTGTTACGGAGACGGGTTGCTCCGGCGGCAGTGCTTGCACGGGCGATATCGAACACGAAGAAAGTCATGGGCCGTGCGCGGACGTTGTGTTGCACGCTGTCGAACAACACCTGCAGAGCGGCGCACAAACCGTCACGCTGCCGGCGCCGACCGAACTTGAACTACATGCTTTTCAGGTTGCACCCGGATTCGAAAATGATATAGATACGAGTACGGTGGCGCTTCGGCCTCACGAACATCTACAATTGTTACAGTCTATTATTCTGATTATTTGACCTTGCCTCCCAGTGCGGAAATTCCGCACAAACGTCACTACGCAAGGCAGTCATGATCCGCTCGTGACCGCCATACTTGCATCGACATCGGTGTCGGCGCCGACATCGTGACACGGAGACATTTAATTGAAGTATCTATCATATTGTTCCATTACCATTCTTGTCGGACTAATCGCAGGGTGTCGCACGACAAAACTGTATCAGGTTCAATCCTTCGATTCGGCCGCGATTCTGACTGAACTGGACTTTCACGGTACGCCACCCGTAAGTAACGAAGCGCTTACCTTTTTGCAGGTTGCAACGTGGATGAGCGATTGGCATCCCGACCTGCAGGAACTACGAGCGGAGTACGCCAAGGCCGAGGCGATGGCAGCGGTTGTCGCGCCACGTCCAAACCCAACCCTTGAATTCGGTTTGGCACACGGCTTCGACACCGCAGGTGAGGCGTCAGACACGCAGCCGTTCATCGGCTTCGCATATGCGATCCCGATGAGCTCACGACTTCAGGACGCTGACGATTTGGCCGCGGCGCAGGCAGGGGCGGCACGAGTCGCAATAGTCGCCCGACATCGTGAATTGTACCTCGAGCTGTACACCGCCTTCATCCGGTATGGAATGGTCCATCGGCGCATGCAGCTATTCGATCCACTAATCGAAAATGCACGTCAGGCTATTGCGACCGTAGAGAAGCTCACGAAAATAGGATCGGCCTCAGGCCTCGATGTTGGTGTGCTGGATCTCGATTTCGGACTGCTGCGTCTCGAGCGAATCGAGTTGGAGGCAAGTGTTGCGGAGGCACGCGCTGATCTGGCTGTCTTAACCGGTATGCCGAGTGCCACGTTCTCTGCGGTTCCGGTTACTGCACCGCCGTCGCTGAACATGCCATCGAAAGTGCGATTGCGTCAGTTGTTGATCGATAACAACACCGAGCTGGCGCGACTCAAGGCAGCGTTTCAAGTTGCCGAGCGGGTTCTGCACTTTGAACTTGCCAGACAGAAGACAGATGTCGAAGTCGCGGCGGAACTCGAACGGGAAGCCGGTGCTGACAAGAGGGAATTCGCTCTTGGTGTCGAAGTCGAACTGCCGATCTACGATCGTAATCAGCAGGCGATCGCCGAAGCGGACCAGGAGTGCCGGCTCGTCAAAGCACGGTTCAAGACAGCGCTCACACGGTCCCTTGCACATCTGGACGTTTTGCTGGAGCGCTTCGAACTCATTCGACGGCGGCTGGATGTGATCAACGAGGAGTTGCTGCCGAAAAGCCGGAGCAACCTGAAGACCGC
>CAUZJQ010000322.1:0-5015 GCA_963580095.1 Lentisphaeria bacterium
CGAACGCCAGAAAACCATCGCGATGTAGTGCTCATACTTCGGGTCGGGCGGTGGAATAGGCTCACGATTGGCTCTCGGCATATTGACAGTGACGTCGATCGGCCCTTCGAAGGTCTTGCCGCCGTCAGCCGAGCGGAACATGCTGCCTTTCGACTGTTTCGAGCCCGGCGTGACGGGAAATGCATGGCCGTTGTATGCCAGAACCGTGCCGTCGCGGAGCTGCACGACGGCCTCTTCACGGACGACGCGTGGCGGATCAGGCGTCCAGGTCTTGCCGTTGTCCACCGACCGCAGGCAGGCGCGTCGGGCCGGGCACATGTCGTGGTCCAGGTGGTAGTCGAGCAGCAGCGTCCCGTCCTGCAGCTTCCAGAGGTCGGGGTAGATGTGTTCGCCTTCTCCCGTCACCGAGTTCGAGATCGTCCAGGGCTCACCAATCGTGATCTTCATCGCCGCACCCGCCGCTGCCACTGGGGCCAGTCCAAAGGCATTCGCTTGGTCCCGTTGACCACGGGAAAAGGCAACTCATAGAGATGCACGGCATACGGTGCGAAGTCATCTTCCATGACACCGTCGGTGACCTCGACCAGGCGATTCTCGAAACGCACCGCAGCGCGTGGCGCCAGACCACCCTCCGGGACCGGAAACGTGAACCGTCCTTTGACCCGCGAGTTAAAGCCGTTGACAGCAATCAGGAAGTAGCTGTTGGCCGTTTTCCGCAGCGAAAGGTGCAGCGCGGTGTAACCGAAATTCGAGGGGGCTGCAGACCCTTCGATAATCTCCGCCTTCAGCTTGTCGGGCGACTCCGCCGCCATCAGGTAGGGTGTCAGTGTGCGCAGCTCCGTTGTCAGGTCCGCAAACTGTGCCCAGTACGCCGGGGCCCGTTCGTTGACCGACCAGCCGCCGGAGTGGAAGCTGAAATGGATAATACCGCTGATGCCGTGCGTCACCGCCATGTAGGTCATGCAACGAACCTCTTCCATGGTCGGGGCGCGGTCTTTGCCATCGAGCGGCGTCGGGCTTTGCGGCGATATCTGCACGTACATCCAGCCGGGCTTTCCGGCGGCGCCCTGCACGACGCTGTCGGAATTGACAGCGACATGTGTCAGGGGATAATCGGGCAGCGGGTAGACGTCGTCAGAGTGGATGTCCGCAACGTCACGGTAGTCCTGATGGTCCTTGACACTGCCGTATGCCAGGTTGAGCCATACAGGGTGGCCCGGGTCAAGCCGCTTGATCAGGTCGTACACCGGCTTGAACTGCTCCGGCGGTATCGTGTAGGGTCGTTCCATGTGTGGCAAATCTGCAGGTTCAGCGAGGCGCATATTGGGTTCATCCTGCAGCTCCCACGCCAGCAACCCCGGGGCATCGCGACAAGCCAGGATGACCTGCTCGACCTTTTCGAGGTCACGCCAGTTGCCATTGGTGAGTGAAGCCAATGAGTACATGCCGTTGGCAAACGCGTCGTCAATATCGAGCCTGTACGACTCCGGATCTTCCAGCCGTCCATGGGTAACAACGGCATTGAAGCCCTTCGCGCCCACCTCCGGCAGCGCAAAATTCCAGTGTGCCACGTGGCCGATGCCGACCAGAAAAAACGGCTTGCCGTTTACCCAGAGACTTTTTCCTCGGATCTCAACGCGCTCGATTGGCGGCGGCGTTACAGCACGCAACGGTAGCGCGCTCAGAAGCGTGAGCGCGATGAGTGTCAGGGCTGCTCTCATAGCGAGCCTCTACTGTCCGGCATCAAGCTCACAGCATCCCCTCATCCATACACCATTTCAGCGCCAGCTCCAACCCCGCTTCCATCGTGTGCTGCGGGGCGTAGTCCAGGAGATCCTCGGCTTTGCCCATGTCAAAACACATGTGTTCCATCAGGAAGCCGGTCCAACGTGGGGAGGCATCGTCCGGGCGGCGCTCGCAGAGCGCTTCCAAGGACATGTATTCGGGCATCGACGTGCTACCCAGGATGTCTTTCGCGGCGTTGAACCATTGAGTCAACGTGAGGGCGCGACTGGCGGAGATATTGAAGATCTCACCGACGATTTCGTCACCCTTGCCGACGCCGCTGACGAAGGCGGCGGCGAGGTCGTCGTTGCAGCCGGCCTGGAGCAGCGCGTTGCCGTCGCCGGGGATCTCGAGGGGGTCGCCCGCTTTCATCAATTGGTAATAATGCGGGTTACGTCCGCCCCACGTTTCGATGGGCACGCGCCCGGTCCCGCAGATGCAGGTGGGGCGGAAAATGGTGGCCGGGAAATTCTCTAGTTCCAGCGCGCGAGCGTCGCGCTGGCATTGCTCGTAAAAGTTGACCCCGGTATCCTCGCGCCAGGGATGCTTTTCATCACCCGGAATGTACTGCAACGGTGTGTACGAGCCGGTGGAGCCGCAGATGAAATAGTGTTCGATCCTGCCGGCGAAGTGTTTGTGCGCCAGCTCGACGTCTTTCATAAAGGATACGCTGTCGATGACCACGTCGAATTCCCGGGTTGCCAGCTCGGACGCGTAGAAGTCCTCGTCGTACTTGTCGCCGGTGATGAACTCGATACCGTCGAGGGAGACCTGGTGCCGGACGTTTGTGCCGCGCGTGACGCCGGTGGTCTGGTAGCCCGCGTCGACACAACCGCGGGCGATGCGGCCACCGATTTCACCAGAGGCTCCCAGGATCAGAACTTTCTTTGAATTGGACATAAGGTCAGGTTCCAGGTTTGGAAATTGCTGGTTGCAGGAAGGCGAAGAAGAAAGTCAGTCGGCTTGTCACCGCTGAACATAGTTCATCCCATGACGGGTGAAAAGGACGTAGTGCCTTCGTATTGTCATTTTGTCCTTCGCAGCCCTTTACTTCAGCTCATCAGTGATCCGATGTGTTCCTGCCGCCAGGGTCCGGACATCGTGCGCATTCGGCAGTGTCACAGTGGCAGAGCTGCCACTGGGCACAACGATCTCCCATTCAAAGCGACCGTCCGCGCACTGCCAATTACTCACAATACGCCCATGCGGGCAATCGTGGTGCGCTTGTACCCAGTCAAGCCCCGGGATGAGATGCGGTTTCAGGAAAAAGTGCTTGAACCCGGGCTGTTCGATATCGGGCTGGATGCCGGCCAGGGTGTTGTAGAACCAGTTGTCAAAGCCGCCCATCATCGGGTGGTTCAACGAACGCGGCCCGTCGGTCTGATCGTGCATGGCTTCACCCCAGCATTCCCAAAGTGTGGTCGCCCCACGCTGAATCAAATCTCCGAAACTCGGATAGCTGTCCTGGTGCATAAGCGCCAGTGCCAGCTCGCCACAGCCGTGGCGGGTGAGCACTTCGAAAAGAAAACGCACCCCCATGATGCCGGTGTTCAAATGGATATCGCGCTGGCGAATGTCGCGGACCAGGCTGTCTGCGACGCGGTCTTCTTCGCCGTCCGGCACGAGTCCGAAGTGCAAGGCCATGACATTCGCGGTCTGCGAGCCGAAGGAGCCGGCCTGGCGATCATAAAAGCGTCCGATCAAGGCATCCCGTACCTGCGCCTGCCAACTTTCAAAACGATCCGCCTCCGGCTGTTTTTCCAGCCGGGCCGCAGTATGTGCCATCACTGCTGCACACTGTTGGAACCAGATTGTCGTGGTCAGGGCCGGCGGCGTGTGCATGCAGGGCTTTTCACCGCCCGGGTCGTACCAGTCACCATGACCGCCCTCAAGAATCCAGTTGTCGGCACACTCGCCGAAATGTTCGATCTGGAGTCGCATACCGTCCCAGTGCTTCCGGAGCACTGACAGATCGCCGTAGTATACGTATACATACCATGGCAACATGATGAAAGCGGCCGCCCAATCATGGAGGGCCTGGCCGCAGGTGCGCTTACCCGGGGCAATATTGCACGGCAGGCCCCCGTGGCGGGTGCGGTTCGTTTCGATATCATCGAGGTATTTCTCCCAGAACGCCCTGCCCTGAAAATTCCAGATCGAGTACTCGGCCACGATATTGGCATCTCCCAGCCAGCCACACCGTTCCCGGGCCGGGCAGTCCTCCGGAATACTGTGGATATTACTCCGGTGGGTCCACAGCGCCATGCGATGAAGCAGGTTCAAGCGCTTATCCGAACACTCGAAACTTCCGGCTGCCGGCAGATCGGTGTGGACGACAATGCCAGTGATGTCCTCTGCTATCAGGTCACCCGGCCAACCACTTACCTCGACATAACGGAACCCGTGATAGGTGAAACGCGGCTCCCAGACAACCAGGCCTTCGCCCTTGCAGATATAACGGTCGATCTGCTCCAAAGCGGTCGCGAAGACGCCGGTACTGGCCGTATCGATGTTGCCGTCCTTGTCGACGGTTTCGGCGAAGCGCATGCAAATTTCGGCACCCGCCGGGCCATCTGCCCGGATCCGTGCCCACCCGGCAAAGTTCTGCCCCATATCTACGAGGTACTGCCCGGCATCCAGCATCTTGACGTCGACCGGGCAGAGCTCTTCGATTTTCCGGATCGGGGGTATTTCCTGCCGTTCGAGTCGCCCGTCCGGTGCCGGCACACGTACAGCGGGATGCCAGCTTGACTCATCAAAGTCAGGCGCGCACCAGCCGGGCTGCTCTCGTCTGGCGTCGTAACACTCACCGGCGTAAACGTTGGCGTCGGTAATCGGACCGGCTGTACCCGACCAGTGTTGGTCACTGCAGACAACCTGATTGGTGCCATCGGCGAACTGGATGTGTAGTTCCGCCAGCAACCGTGGCGCGCCATAGGAGGGCGTACATTGCCCGGTCCAGACGCGGTCCTGATTGTACCAGCCGTCGCCGAGCATCACGCCGATCGCGTTGGCACCGTCCCGGGCGAACCCGGTGACATCATAGGACACGTAAAACACGCGCTGGTCATAGTCCGTCTGAGCCGGGTCAAGGACATGATCGCCAACGCGACGGCCGTTGATCCAAGCCTCGTAGTACCCCAGCCCGCTGATCTCCAGCGTTGCCGAGGCAATGGCGCTGCTCACCGTGAACTCACGACGAAAAAGCGGGGCACCGCGCTCGCCAGAGC
>CAUZJQ010000323.1:0-5014 GCA_963580095.1 Lentisphaeria bacterium
TGCAGTGGGCGGCCATGGGGTTCCTGCTCCACGCCACACGCGTGTCGACGCGCCACGCCCGGTTGCGACAGTTTCTCATCCTTATGCTCCGGATTCTGGCGCTGTTGTTTCTGGCGGCGGCTCTGGCACGGCCGCTGCTCGGCGGTATGCTCGGATCGCTCTTTGGCGGGCCGCCGGCGCGCGTCATCATCCTGCTCGATCGCAGCGGCAGCATGGAAGCGATCGATGCCGCAACCCATCGTTCGGCTCGCCTGCGCGTTCTCGATCAACTGTCGGAGGCCGCCATGCAAATAGACGCGGGCGCCGAGATCGTGCTCATCGACAGTGCCACTCTGATGCCGCAGCAGATCGTCGATGCAGACATGCTCAAGAAAATCGATACGGAGACGGGACAGATCATCTGGCCCGCTGTGCGTCGTACGGATTCCGCTGCCGATATCACTGCCTTGCTGAATGCCTGCCAGGCGTGGATGTCGCGACACCCCGGCGGCCGCACGGAGATCTGGATCGCCTCCGACCTGCAGGCTGTAAGCTGGCAGCCCGACAGTCAGGCCTGGGCGAATATCGCCAAGGGCTTCGAGGCATTCGGCGATCAGGTCTCCGTGCGCATCCTGGCAGCCAAGCTGTCGACTAAGGAAAATCTCGCGATTCGTCTGGTCAACTGTGAACGGCACCAGGCCGGGGATGAGGCCGAGCTGGTTTTGGATCTTGATATCAAAGCAACAGTCGGGAGCGACATTGTCGTGCCTTTGAACATCAATATCGATGGTCAATCGATGCAGTTCGACGTGCATCTCGAAGCCAGATCCATGCGCGTGCGCCGGCATCTGCCACTACGGCAGACGATGACCGGTGGCTGGGGGTCGGTGTCGTTGCCCGACGACAGCAACCGCAGTGACAATATCTGCTACTTCGCTTTTGGACGCCAGCGCACACTGCGCACCGTCGTGTGCGCTGGCACCCCCGCTGTCGGTCGACTGCTCCACCTGGCTGCTGCACCTTTGCCGGAGGCGCGTGGGGCCGCACTGCAACTTTCCCCCGATACGTTCGCGCCCGTCGACCTGTCCGAGGTTGCGCTGGTTATCTGGCAGGGCAGCATTGCCGCTGAGCATCAGGCGAAACTGCAGCGCTACGTCGATGACGGCGGTACGCTGTTGTGCTTTCCTGACACCGATGTCGGTAACACCGAAATTTTGGATTTCGCGACCTGGCACGACCCGGAACAGTCGGATGTATTTGAGATCGATGAATGGACGCACGACCGTGGCGTCCTGGCGGACGCGGCGACCGGCGTGCCGCTCGCCCTTGCCGAGCTCGATATCATCCAGCGCTGCCGGATCGCGGCCGATGCGACGGTACTGGCCCGCTTCGACGACGATCAGCCGTTCATCCTCGAACATCGCCGTGGCAGGGGCCGTATCGTGGTGTGCACGTCGCTGCCGCACCCGGACTGGTCAAGCCTGCATTATGGGGCCGTACTCGTGCCGCTTGTGCAGCGGTTGCTGCACGTCGGCAGCCGGCGACTCGACCAGATTGTCTACGGCGAATGCGGTCGTCTCCTGCCGGTGGACAGTGAGCCGGCGTGGGTGCCGGCACAGTCGGAAGGTGTCGAAAGTCCCTGGCAAGCCGGCGTCTTCGATAGCGGCCGCCGCCGTATCGTGCTCAATGCTGCTGCCCGGGAAAGTGACTTGCCCCGACTGAGTCGGGACGACCTGGCGCCACTCTTCGGCGGTGTCGATTGGCGGCTGTTCACGGAGACCCCGGATGACGAAGCCAATCGCCAGGGCGAGTTGTGGCGAGCCTGCGTCGTGCTTGTGCTGCTTTGCCTGCTCGCGGAGCTTCTACTGACCACACCGCCCGCAACCGTGGGCTTGGAAACTTGACCGCCGCACCCGGTATCATTGAATTATGACACTCTGGTCCTATACAATTTCGACACCGGCACTGGTCGCGGCCATCGGTATTGCTTTGGCGACGCTCGTCTGCAGCATTCGCGCCTGCCGGCGCTCGCGCGGTCGACGGTTCATCGCGCTCGAGGCCTTGCGCCTGATTATTGTTGCATTGTTGGTTTTTACCTTGTTCAAGCCCGAACGCCTGACACATACGTCGTATACCGAACAGCCGCTGCACCTGGTCCTGTACGACATGTCGGAGAGCATGGCAACACTCGATGTTGCCGACGGTGACACCTTCATCACCCGGGCGGAATGGCTGCAAGACCAGATCGAGAATGAATTCTGGCGGCCGCTATCGTCGGGTTTCAATGTTCAGACCGTTGGGTTCGGTGCCATCTCGACCGATCCCGGGGACGCTGTCGAAGGCAGCATGGATGCCATCGGTACCGATCTCAACAAAGCATTGAACGATGCGCTGACGCAGTATCCCGCCGGGCGTGCGGTCATTCTCCTCAGTGACGGCGACTGGAACCTCGGTCGCTCCCCAGTGCAGGCGGCAGTCGCCTGCCGGCGCCGTGGCGTGCCGGTTTACACCGTTGGTGTCGGCAGCCATCGGCATTTGCCGGACCTCATTCTCGATGAAGTGCGGATCCCCGCCTACGCCCTGTTGAACGAACAGGTCGCCGTGCCATTCCGGGTCAGTAGCAAGCTCGACCGCGATGTCGAGACTGCAGTGCGCCTGACTGTCGAGGGCCGTGTGCTGGCGGAACGCTCGATCCGTGTTCCGGCCCAGGGCGAGGTCAATGACGTGCTGTCGTGGCGGGCCGACAATCTCGGGCGGTATTACATCGATGTACGACTGCCACTCGAGTCCGAGGAAAAGATTCTCGAGAACAACCAAGCAGGCGGTTTTATCGCAATCCGCGAAGAGACACTCAAGGTCCTGA
Source organism: Lentisphaeria bacterium (assembly GCA_963580095.1). GTDB lineage: Bacteria > Verrucomicrobiota > Lentisphaeria > JABSQK01 > CAJWLW01 > CAJWLW01. The sequence goes on from CAUZJQ010000323.1 coordinate 2,843, forward strand.
TCGTCGAATCGGAACCGCGTTGGGAGTATCGTTACCTGCGTAACGCGCTCACCCGTGACCCGGGGGTCGATGTCGATTGCCTGTTGATGCACCCCGGCATGCGGCGTGGTGACGGGCACAATTATATCCGTCATTTCCCCGGCAGCCGCGAAAAGCTCGCGCAGTACGACGTCATTTTCCTTGGCGACGTTGGCATTGGCGGCAATGAACTGACCGAGAAAGATGCGACATTGATTCGCGGCCTGATCGAGCAGCAGGCCAGCGGCCTGGTTTTTTTGCCGGGCTCGCGTGGTCGAATTTTCACGATGATCGAGTCACCGCTTGCCGAGCTGCTGCCGGTCACCCTCGACCCTGAGCAACCGCAGGGACTGGCGGCAGCGCACGAATCTCGCTGGGAGATCACCACGCGCGGTGAAGCCCACCTGCTGACCAGCCTCACCCGGCAAAGCAACAAAAACCGCCGGGTGTGGCAGGAGCTTCCGGGGTTTTACTGGGCTGCGCCGGTTGTCAGGTCGAAGCCTGGAGCGCACGTACTGGCGGTACACGGTTCGCGGCGAAACGAATGGGGACGGCTGCCGCTTATCGTCTTGCGTCCGTTTGGCAACGGCCAGACGCTATTCATGGGCACCGACAGCGCTTGGCGCTGGCGCCGCGGCGTCGAGGACAAATATCACTACCGCTTCTGGGGGCAGGTTGTGCGCTGGATGTCGCATGCCCGTCACCTGGCGCATGACCAGGACATCCGTGTCTTTCATACGCCGGAAACGCCGCAGCGCGGCGATACCGTTTTTATCAATGCCAACATCTTTGACGACGGCGGTCTGCCGCTCAGCAATGACATCGTGACAGCGACCGTGACCATCGACGACGATCAGCAGCAGCTTGAATTCGAAGCGGTTGAAGGTGGTTGGGGCCTCTATCGTACGAAGTGGAAACCGGCCCGCAGCGGCACTGCCGAGGTTGTTGTAAGCAGCCGGACAACCGGAAACTCACTGACCTCGCCGCTCGAGATTACCAGTGTGCGGCGAGAGAAGATCGGACAGCCTGCAAGGCGCTCGGTGCTGCGCGATATCTCCCGCATTACCGGTGGCAGTTTTGCGGACTCCGCAGACGTTTCCCAACTGTTGGAGGCTATTCGCACGGCACCGCTGGAGCAGCAGGTGATGGAACGTTTCAAGCTCTGGAGCACCTGGTGGTGGGGATTGATTATTCTGGGGCTTTGCACTACGTTCTGGTGTCTGCGAAAAGCTGCAGGGGTGATCTGAAAGTGGGGCTTGAGGATAGCAGTTTGTGGAGATGCAATATACTCTTATATAGGTTGTTATACGTTTTCTTTCGATCGTATGAGGCCTCGGGATGCCAGTAATCGCCACTACATCAAGCGAACTTTTCCTGAGTGTCATCCCGGCTATCGCTGCGCCCTTTCACGCCACCCCCACACACCTCGACCAGCAGGCCCAGGCGCGGACGATGCAACTGCGGCGACACGTGAGGCGATCGTGCAACTGATCGAGAAACTCTGCAAGAGTATGTTGACCATCCCGACCCGGAAGGGCGTGAACATCTCCGGCAACTGTTGAAACCATGAAAAGCTCATCACACAATCTGTCGCTGCCACCGAAGCTGGTTGGCCAGATCGCCGCCTGCGAGAGGCGTCTGCGGCGGGTCGAAACGATCGTGGCGGCCGGGGGCGCCCTGGGTGGTTTGCTGTTGTCGATCGTCATGCTGTATGTTTCGGATCGGTTCTGGGACACGCCGGCACTGTTGCGCGTCTTGTCCCTGGGGGGCGGCGCGCTGGCTTTGGGACTGTCTGCCTGGTACTGGCTGCGCCACTGGTACTGGAAGCGGCGCGACGGATGTGAGATAGCACGGTTGATTCAGCGTTATCATCGGCAGTTCGGTGACCGGTTACTCGGGGTGGTTGAGTTGGTCAATGCCGATGATTTGCCGGGTGACATGTCGTCCGACCTCTGCCGCGCCGCTATTGACCAGGTGGCTGCAGAGTCCGCAACAGTCGATTTCACGGAAGCTGTCGATCGCAGGCTGGCACGTGGCGCGGTCGGTCTGTGTGCTGCCGTGCTGATTGCGGTGACCGTCCTCGCATTGTTCTCGCCCGGGGCGGCGTTCAACGCGTTCGAGCGGTGGCTGCAACCCCTGGCAGGGATCGAACGC
>CAUZJQ010000324.1:0-5007 GCA_963580095.1 Lentisphaeria bacterium
CGACAATCGCGTCGAACCCCTCCCGCACCAGTGTTCCGCCCGTCGGCGCAACGCCTGCGATCAGCGGCACCAGCTCGATGTCCGGCTCCGCCTCGAGCACATCAATCATACCGCCGATCATCATGCCGCAGCCGCGCCTCTGGGTCAGCACGGCGGCATCGAAAACAAAGTCGAAGTCGTCCCACTGTGTCGGCACGACGCAGAACGAATTGGCTTCATGATGAATCTGGCCGATAGCGATTTTCATGGTGCCTAATGTAAGCGAATTCACTCCAAAAATCACCAAAACCACGAAGCAGGGAAACGACCAGGATCAACAGGATTGCATGCCGCATTCCCGGACAACGTGGCGAATTTTGTCGACGCGAGAGCAAAAGCGGCAACGGAATTATTGACTATTTATTCATCCCAGAAGCCGATGCAGCGCCGCATCTGTCGCTGCCAGCGCCAGGTCAATATCTTCTTCGCTGTGGGCATAGCTGATGCTGCCCTGCTTGGTCGGCAACGGGAAGTTGTAAATGCCGCGCTCGATCAGTTCGCGCCGGAACTTCGCGTCGAAGCCGAAGTCGTGGCTGCTTGCCAGGTCCCACCAGTTCACTGGCGCGTGATCCATGAAGTACACGCAGTGCGCACTGCCCTGCCGGACGATCGTGGCGGTGACACCGTATTTGTCGAAGAGTATCTGCTGGCCGTCTTCCAGACGCTGTGCCAGGCCGTCGAGATGTCCGTAAACATCCAGGGCCGGGTCCGTTAGTTTTTTCAGGCAGGCAATCGCCGCCGCAACCGGAATTGGATGGCAGTTGTAGGTACCGGCAAGCAGCACCCGCTTCGACACATCCTCGCTGACGACCAGGTCCATCAGTTCGGACTTGCCTGCCAGCGCCGCAATCGAGAAACCGTTGGCGAAGGCCTTGCCGTAGGTCGACAGGTCGCCGCGAATACCGGTCAACCCCTGGAACCCGCCGGGGCCAGCGCGGAAGCCAGTCTTCACCTCGTCGAAAACCAGCACGAATCCATGGTCATCGGCGAGTTTTCGCAGGCCCTCGATATAGCCCGGCTGCGGCTTGACGACACCGATGTTCTGCAGAATCGGCTCAGTGATCATCGCAGCAACGTCATATCGCGCCAGCATCGTTTCCACGGCTGCCAGGTCATTGAACTCGACGACGTGTACCAGTTCCTGCTCGGCTGCCGGAATCCCGGCAGTGATCGGGACGCGCGGATACTCGTCGCCAATCACCTGCTTGCCAAGCGCCTCCACGGGCGTCATGACATTGAACGCAACGACGTTCTGATTGCCGTTGTAGCTGCCCTGCACGAGGATGACATGGTCGCGGCCGGTCGCGGCACGGGCAACGCGAATCGCCTGGGCTGTCGCCTCGGAGCCGGAGTTGAAGAACTGCACTTTGTCCGCCAGCGACGCACACGACAGGAACAGCTCGGCCAGTTCACCTTCGTCGCGAGTCGGGCCGCTGCCGTAGTTCGACAGGCCGGCGGCCATCACCGCCGTCACCGCCGCGATCTGGTCGGGATCGTTGTGGCCGAGGATGTACGGCGCGAAACCGGCGTGATAGTCGATGTATTCCTTGCCGGCAACATCCCAAAGGCGCGAACCCTGCGCCCGTGCGAAGGCGATCACCGGGTCGCTCTTGCGGTTGACCGAAGCCAGCCCCCCCGGGACGAAACGGCTGTTGTGCGCCAGTACCGCAGCCGACGGCTCAAGGTCAAGCGGTTGATTGCTGAAGGTCGTGTCACTCATCGGCCGTTATTATACACGCCAATGCGCCGATTGCGTCTCCGCATTCAGTTCCCGCAATAATTTCTTGAATCGGAAAGAAATTACGGGTGTGGTCCGTCATGTCGCGGCATCCACTATTGTTTGATACTCACGAATCCCCGATGCCAGAATCTGCTTGATGCTTATGTACGGGAACTGCACGCCCGCGGCAATCAACCGGTCCACATTCTCTACCGACGATGTGGTTCCGGCGACGCGCCCCGCAGCTATGATGCGCGCCAGCGTCTCGTCGACCGTCGCAACCACTTCCGGGTGCCCGGGGTTGCCGAGATGCCCCATCTCCTGAGCCAGGTCACTGGGGGCCACGAAGAAAACGTCGATGTGATCGACCTCGAGAATGTCGTCGAGATTCTTGATCCCCAGCGGATCCTCGATCATCACCACGACCATCGTTTCATCATTGGCTGTCTGATAATAATCACTGCGACCGTAACCGCGACGCGACGTATAGGAGCCACGATGCCCGATCGGTGTGAACTTCGCAGAATCGACGACCAACTCCGCCTGCTCACGAGTATTGACGTGCGGCACGATGATTCCCTGGCAGCCGCGATCGAGAGTTCGGTAGATCGTATTCGCCTCGGCGCGACCAACGCGTACCAGTGAGGTGACGCCCCAGAGATCGCAGGCTCGCGTCAGATTGCCGATATCCCTAAAATCGACCCCGCCGTGCTCCGCCTCGAGCCACACCGCTTCGATCCCCATCGACCCGACCAGGTCGAGGAACTCCGGACACTCGATGTTGCCCAGAACAGGAACCGCATCGCCGGCGGCGAGTTTCTTTTTCGTGTGATTGGTTCCCAGATGGTTCATGCTTAGTCTCCCTGCATTCGATAATTCAACCAAGAACAAACCAGCGCATCGCATGGCGACTGTTGCTCTCCTCAAACTTCATGGTATACGGGTCGCACAACCACCTTGCCAGGTAACCGTCCGAGCGCGGCATCAGCCAGCCGAAATCCCAGCCGCGGCTCTCATAGCGCATCGGGATGCCGGGCTTGACACGCGGCAGCGGATTCGACGACGCGGTCATCCGTTTCTGCACAGTGTGATTATAGCAGGCACCTATATGTACGAACACCGTATGATCCAATGCCTGATCGGGATCTTCCACCAGGTCGTCGCACAGCCCGCAAATCCCGACCTTCACTTCGCATCCGTCCGACACCGCCGTTTCAAGTGCCTCGATCGAGCCGCTCAAAGGCTGGCCGTCGGCATCGTGGGCAAGGACTTCCTGCCAATTATTGTTGACCATGAAGCGGTACGAATCAAAATCATAGATGAAATTGAAACTCGGCGCATTCGTTTCCATGTCCCAGGCATCGGTCATTTCATACTTCGGCATGTTCGGATGCTCTTGAACCGGTGACGACCCGATCTCGCCCGATGCCGGCTGCCCGTCGAAATGCGGCCGCGCCAGCGCCTGCAGAGCGTTCTGGTTGTACATGAAATACGACATCGAAATGCGCGGGCCGAAACCGGACGGCAGCCCGATTGGTACGCGAAGGTTCTCGATCGCCGCCACCCAGCGGTCATCGACCAGATAGGTGACACGGAAATCCATCGCTTCACGGATCAGCTCCGGATCATCCGAGCTCGTGTCGATGTGCTCGTTGTGCCGGAACGCCGTACAGACGCGCAGGTCCGCACCGTTGCGTATCGCATCGCACAGGGCAGCGTCACTGCCGCCGACTATTTGTCGCTCACTGTCCAGTTCCAGGGCCTGTGTCCAGATCGCCATGCAGATACCTCCAATATAGGGTCGAATGTCAGGTTGCAGGTGCAGAATTCCCGCGGCAAAGCCAATGCAGCAACTCCGTGAGCCGGTAAACTGAGTAGCATCCGGCGCAAATTCAAGCGCCACTGCACGTTGGCGTCTCGACATTTCGCCGACGTTGCGCCTTTTCTCTATTGCACAGGGATGATAGGTTCCTCAGAATTCCGTACCTGACGACCAAAGGCCGCCCGTGAAACCGCGTGTCATGCTGACCATCTAACTACAAATCTCGAGATCATCGATTCCAGTCTCGAACCGCTACGACAGATCGCCACGCTGGCCGAAGGCCGGCTGCCCGCCGAATGGCAGGGGTGACCAACGGAAGCGTCAAACCTGAAGCCTGTCCCATGATGACGTCACGCCAGGAAGCACTGCTCAAGAACACCTTCATCGATCTGACCCAGACCCTGGAGTTCCTGGAGCAACCGCTGATTTTCTCCCGGGCCGAGGGCCTTTACATCTACGACCAGGAGGACAAGCGCTACTTCGATGCGATCGGCGGCATCTTCGTCGCCTCCCTCGGACACCGGCACCCGCGCATCCTCGAGGCAATGCGGCAGCAGATGGAACGCATCACCTTTGCACCAGCAGTGCACGGCATCTCCGATATCACTCTCGAATTTGTCGAAAAGCTCGGCAGCGTAACACCCGACGACCTGAACTTCGTCAAGGCGTTCAGCGGCGGCTCGGAGTCGATCGAGGCGGCCCTGAAATTCGTGCGCCAGTATCACAAGCAGACCGGCAGCCCCGGCAAGTTCAAATTCATCGGCCGCTACCTCGGCTATCACGGCAGCACCTTCGGCGCGATGTCGGCAAGCGGCACCGGCCGACGCAAGACCAAGTTCGAGCCCCTGCCGACCGGTTTCCTTCATGTCTTCCCGCCGACGCACTATCGCGACCACTTCGATTCGTGGGAAGCCTGCAACCGCTTCGCCGCCGAATCCTTCGAGGAGGTCATTGTCCATGAGGATCCCGACACCGTCGCCGGCATCATCGTTGAGCCGATCAGCAACACCGGCGGCATCATCACGCCGACACCGGAGTACTACAAAATCCTCCGCGACATCTGCAACCGACACAACGTCCTGCTGATATTCGACGAGATCATCACCGGTTTCGCCAAAACCGGCGCGATGTTTGCAGCCCAGTCTTACGGCGTCACGCCGGACATCATCTGCAGCGGCAAAGGCCTGGGCGGCGGCCACATGCCGATAGGCGCCATGATCGCCCGCGAGGGCATGGGCCAGGCCTTTCTCGGAACTGCCAAAGACGGCGTCGAATTCGCCCATGGCAATACATTCTCCGGCAACCCGCTGGCCTGTGCCGTCGGCGTCGCCGTGATCGACGAGATCGTCGAACAGGACCTTTGCGCCAAAGCACGCGAGCTCGGCGACTATCTTGCCGACAGATTGAACGATCTGAAAAAGTACGG
>CAUZJQ010000325.1:0-4984 GCA_963580095.1 Lentisphaeria bacterium
ATTTCGACCGACACAATATCAAAGTCGAACCGGACGAACCACGAGGCTTCCAGCCGACGAGCACTTCGCCGACAGTAACCGCATTGCGCCTCGAACGTGAACGCGCCCGACGGCATTTGGCACCGACGGTTGACGATATTGCCGAGCCCGGCCCGATCCCTGACGACATCGTCTGGACTAATGCCGACAATCGCCCGGAGCCACGGCTGCCGTCACTGCAACTGCCGCCGGAGCTCGCTGACGAGACGTTCACAACCGCCGGTCCGACACACATTGTGGTGTTGCCGATGGGGCCGCTGTTTCCGGAGGCGGAGCGCTCACGCATGGGTGATTATCCGGAGGGTTTGAAGAGTTCCGGTCGACGCTTTACTGTCCTTCAAGCCGGTAGCTGTGGCGTCGAGGTACTCGATGACCTGGCGCTGGCACATATCCGACAGCTGTTCAACAACAAAGCCAACCGGCAGCGCATGCAGGAAACGGCGCCCGAGTGGCTCGCAGGCAAGGCACGGTTCGCCTGCCACTGGCGTTTTCTGCCGAACGTGACCGAGAACCCGGAACCCAAAGACCGCGAGGGCTGGCATGATCGCGATTGGAACTGATCATCTCTTTACATTCTTGACTGTACTCATCATGCTGGTTGCCGGCATCGCCTGCATCCGCCAGTGGTGGCAGGACAACACGTACGGGTGGAACATTTCCGAAGAGCTGCTCTGCCGCTGCCGGGAGTGCCGGCTGATCTTTATCGGCAAGCGCATCGAAAGCATGACCCGCTGCCCTTCCTGTCAGAGTCTGATCCGCATCCGCGACAAAAAATCCTCCAAGCGCATGAGATATTAATGGACGATATCCATGAGAAAATCATCATCCTCGATTTCGGCTCGCAGTACACCCAGCTGATCGCCCGCCGTATCCGCGAGCTGAATATTTACAGCCAGATCGTCAGTTACCGCCTGACCCCGTCCGAGATTCGCGCCATCAACCCCACCGGTATCATCCTGAGCGGTGGTCCGGCCAGTGTCTACGACGAGAACGCACCCCACTGCAACCGCGGCATCTACGATCTGGGCATTCCAATCCTCGGTATCTGCTACGGGCTACAGCTCATCGCCCATCACCTGGGTGGCCGTGTCGTCCCCGGCACCCATCGGGAATATGGCCCCGCCACGCTGAACGTCGTCGAGCCGTGGCCGCTGTTCAACGACACCCCGGCCAAGCAACGCGTATGGATGAGCCACGGGGACAAGGTTCTCGAACTGCCGGATGGCTTCCAGCCTGTCGCAACCACCGCCAACAGTGAGTTTGCGGCGGTGGCCCACCCGACACGCATTTACGGCCTGCAGTTCCACCCGGAGGTGGTTCACACACCGAACGGCACCGACATCCTGTGCAACTTCTGCTATGAGGTCTGCGGCTGCAAGGGCGAATGGACAATGAAATCCTTCGTCGAGCGCAGCGTTGGTGAGATCCGTGAACAGGTGGGTGGCAGCAAGGTCATCCTGGGCCTGAGCGGCGGCGTTGACTCCTCGGTTACGGCAGCGTTGATTCACAAAGCGATCGGTCAACAGCTCAACTGCATCTTTGTCGACAACGGCGTGGTTCGGGAAGGCGAGGTCGAAGCCGTAAAGCAGCTGTTCGGCAGCGCTTTCCAGATGAATCTGGACTGCATCGCCTCGGCCGACCGATTTCTCGACAAGCTTGCCGGCGTCACCGACCCGGAGACCAAGCGCAAGATCATCGGCAACGAGTTCATCACGGTGTTCGAGGAAGAGGCCTGCAAGTTCAGCAACGCCCGTTTCCTGGCCCAGGGCACAACCTATCCGGATGTCATCGAGAGCGTGCCGATCGACGGCAACCCGAGCGCCATGATCAAAAGCCACCACAACGTCGGCGGCCTGCCGAATGTCATGAACCTCGAACTGGTCGAGCCACTGCGCCAGCTCTTCAAGGACGAGGTCCGGGAAGTCGGGCGCCAGCTCGGCCTGCCCGAAAACGTCGTCATGCGCCAGCCGTTCCCGGGCCCCGGTCTGGCGGTACGTATTATCGGTGCGGTCAACCGCGAAAATCTCGCTGTCCTGCGCCAGGCCGATACGATAGTTATCTACGAGATGCGTAAAGCCGATTGGTATTACAAGGTGTGGCAGTCCTTCGCCGTACTGCTGCCAGTGCAGAGTGTCGGGGTCATGGGCGACGAACGCACATACGAGAATACGATCGCCCTGCGCATCGTGGATAGTAAAGATGGCATGACCGCCGACTGGTCGCGTCTGCCGTATGACTTGCTCGAGCGCATCTCCAACCGCATCATCAACGAAGTGCGCGGCGTCAACCGCGTCTGCTACGACATCAGCTCAAAGCCCCCGAGTACAATCGAGTGGGAGTGAGCGAAGCGAAGTTCGTAGTACAGGGTGGTCTCTTTTTTCTGGCATAGCCGGCCCCCGGCCATACGTGTCAATCGTCCGGTACCGAATTTATATTTTCTTTGTGGCGCCAGGCAACTTCCACCGGTGTTCTACAGACTAATTTCACGGCCGGGCCACAAACAGGGCGGGAATGAATCCAGTATGCGAATCATCAGCGGACATGCACGCGGTACACGGCTGACGCCGCCGCCCGGAACGGATGTACGACCGACCATGGACCGAGTCAAAGAGTCGATGTTCGCCATGCTCGAACCGCTGGTGGACACCGTCGTTGTCGACCTGTTTGCCGGCACCGGCGCGCTGGGGCTTGAAGCCCTTAGTCGCGGCGCTGCTGAAGTCTACTTCGTCGAACTCAAGCGCCGCAACGTTCGGATCATCGAAAAGAATCTGGCACGGGTCGAATCGGCACTGCCGGCGGCGGTAAAAACACGCGTTTTTGAGGCCTCGGTTTTACGTGCACCGCAATTGCTGCCAACATTGCAACCCGACCTGATCTTCGCCGACCCACCTTTTCATCCGGACCAGGACGGCAATGGCGTTGGCGGTCGCGAGTTATTGGCAGACAAGGCGTTCCGTGCCTGGGCCGGCGAGGCTCTGGTGATCATGGAACAGCCCGTCACCGAGCCTTTGCCGGCGGACATCCGTGCCGACTGGGAGTTCATTCGGGAGCGTAACTACGGCGACATCATGCTGTACATCGTACGCCACGCGGGCTGAGTCGCATTCGGTCCGTTGCCGGCGCATTCGAGACGGTCGATCAGATCGACCAAACTCATCCGGAATTCGACCTGCGAATCGTCAACACCACGTTGAAGCACATTCGTACCGTAAAAATCACAGTCCCCGACCGCCGATGATGACGAGTTCGGTGCCATTCACGAGGATCTGACCAACGGTACCGGCCCCGGATGAACCGGCGATCGAAACGATACCGCGGCAGATCGACCAATCGTTCTTGCGCTTGAACCAGCACTGAAGCGATCACGCCAAGCCAGCAGGTCAGAGTCAGGGCGTACATCCTGCGGGCACACCCCAACTGCGCACTGGCAGGGCGGGATTAAGTCACCAGAAGGGGACTGCACACCGTCAAACCTTGACAAGTGCAACAGCCGTATCGTCAGAATCGGTAGAAACTAGCGGCGGGCTGAATTAATAGCGAGGTCCTTCACGGCTCTCACGCGGACGAGCCTCATTGGCACGCAAACGGCGGCCCATGAACTCATTACCATCGAGCGCAGAAATAGCGCCATTAGCATCGCCATCGTCACCCATTTCGACAAAACCAAAGCCTTTCGACTGGTTGGTCGCACGGTCAACGATTACGCGGGCTGAGTCGACGGTACCGTACTCCTCAAACAGCTTCCTCAAGTCGTCGTCGGCTGCGGTGTACGGCAGGTTACCAACATAGATATTCATCCGTTGATCCTACAAGTCGCCGTGGGTCATTTTTCCTCGATACCTCATCACGGCGACTGAGATACGAAGTCACGCTGTTTTCTTGCAGCAAAGCAATGCATGCAAAAAAAAAACAACGCTCAAGTCATAATACCCGCATAAAGTAGCCACGCTTGAGTACGGGTCAAGCCGCGACAGCATAATTTATGTATGCCAAATATCAGCACTCAAAATCCTGGCGCGCCAATAAGCCGATCCCCGAATCCAGCCCGTGACAGGGCGCGGACGTTTGACGCGCAGCAGTCACGCGATGGTGACCTGGTCGCAGAGATAGACCTCCTGAATCTCTGACAGCAGCTCCACACCTTCCGACATCGGCCGCTGAAACGCTTTGCGACCGCTGATCAGCCCCATGCCGCCGGCTCGCTTGTTGATCACCGCCGTGCGCACTGCCTCGGAAAAATCGTCCTGCCCCGAGGCACCGCCGGAGTTGATCAGCCCGACCCGGCCCATATAACAGTTCGCCACCTGGTATCGCGTCAGGTCAATCGGATGATCCGACGCCAACTGGTCATACATCCCGGGGTGGTACTTGCCGTAGCTGCCTTCGACGTTCAGCGCCTGGTACCCACGGTTGATCTCCGGGAGCTTCTGCTTGATGATGTCCGCCTCGATCGTCACGCCTAAATGATTCGCCTGCGCCGTCAGGTCAGCACTGGTATGATAGTCGGCGTCACCGACCTTGAAACCGGGATTGCGCAGATAGCACCACAAAACCGTCACCATGCCGAGATCATGCGCCGCCTTGAAAGCCTCGGCGATCTCGACAATCTGCCGGGTACTCTGTGGCGAGCCGAAATAAATCGTCGCGCCAATTGCCACCGCGCCCATGTCAAACGCCTGCTTGACCGAGCCGAACATCACCTGATCAAACTCATTCGGCAGTGTCATCAACTCGTTGTGATTGATCTTGACGATGAACGGGATGCGGTGTGCGTACTTCCGCGCAACGCTGCCGAGCACGCCGAACGACGACGCGACGGCGTTGCAGCCCGCCTCAATGGCCAACCGTACGATGCATTCGGGGTCGAAGTAGATCGGATTCGGCGTGAACGACGCACCGGCTGAATGCTCGATCGCCTGATCCACCGGCAGGATTGACACGTAAC
>CAUZJQ010000326.1:0-4957 GCA_963580095.1 Lentisphaeria bacterium
AAATTGCGGCTCGATGTTCGTCAACGTATTCCGGCAGAAACCGACCGCTGTCGTCTCTCGACAGCCCCATGGTTGTCTGCGTCAGATCGTTGGTGCCGAAAGAAAAAAACTGGGCGTGCTCCGCGACCTGGTCGGCGGTCAATGCAGCGCGGGGAATTTCGATCATAGTTCCGACCAGGTAGGGCACATGTGATTTTGTCATACCGTGGTCTTTCAGAACCTGGCGTGCAACTTTGTGCGTGCGTTTTGCGAGTTGTGCGAGCTCGTTCTTGTCCATGACCAGCGGGATCATAATCTCGGGGTTCACTACGGCGCCGACTTTTACCCGGCTGCACGCGGCTTCGACAATTGCCTGCACCTGCATTTCGAGAATCTCGGGGTAGGTGACCGCCAGCCGGCAACCGCGATGGCCCAGCATCGGGTTGAACTCGTGGAGTTGCTCGACGCGCTGGGCAATGTGCTCGGGCGATACATTGATCTTCTTGGCCAGAGCCTTTTGGTCCTTGACGGTGTGTGGCAGAAATTCGTGCAGCGGCGGATCGAGTAGGCGGATAGTCACCGGCCGCTTGCCCATGGCCTTGAAGATACCGGCGAAATCACGACGCTGGATCGGGAGCAACCTCTTCAGTGCCTTACGGCGTTGCGATTCGGTCTCGGCCAGGATCATCTGCTGGAACCTGTCAATACGACCGTCGCCGAAGAACATGTGCTCTGTGCGACAGAGGCCGATGCCTTCGGCGCCCATGGCGATTGCCACCGCTGCATCGCCGGGGCTGTCAGCATTCGTGCGTACCTTGATTTTGCGCAGGTCATCGGCCCACGCCATCAACTGTTCGTATTCCTTCGGCATCGAAGGATCGACCAGATGCATGTCTCCCTGGTAGACCTCGCCCGCGGAGCCGTCGAGTGTGATGTAGTCGCCTTCCTTGAAGCTGTAGCCGTTGACGCTCATGCGTTTCTTCGCGTAATCGATCGACAACGCATCGCACCCGACGATACAGCACTTGCCCCAACCGCGGGCGACCACAGCAGCGTGACTGGTCTTACCGCCGGTCTGCGTCAGGATGCCGCGGGCAGCGTGCATGCCGCCGATATCTTCCGGGCTGGTTTCCTTGCGAACCAGAATCACACGGTCCTTTCCTGCTGCTACTTCGGCCGCATCGGCGGTGAAATAAATTCGTCCTGCTGCAGCGCCGGGCACGGCATTGATGCCTGTTGCCAGCAACGCGTTGCTGCGATCGGCGGAACTGATGTCCGGGTCGATCTCCGGATAGAAGAGTCGCTCGATGTCTTCGGGTTTGATACGGCTGATGGCCTCGGCTTTCTTGATCAGGCCTTCTTTGACCATGTCGACAGCGATCTTGAAGGTCGCCATCGGCGTGCGTTTGCCGCGGCGTGTCTGCAACATGTAGAGCTTACCTTCTTCGACAGTAAACTCGATGTCCTGCATGTCACAGTAATGCCTCTCGAGAGTCTGGCGCACCTTCATGAGTTGCCCATAGGCGCGGCGATCGCGACGCTGCAACGCTGACAACTTCACCGGTGTGCGGATGCCGGCAACCACGTCCTCGCCCTGGGCGTTGAACAGGTAGTCACCGTAGAAAACGTTTCGGCCGGTATTCGGGTCGCGAGTGAAGGCGACACCGGTGCCGCTGGTTTCACCTTTGTTGCCGAACACCATGGTGCAGATATTGACGCCGGTGCCGTTGACATCACGCCCACTGATCTTTTCGACCTTGCGATAGGTGATAGCCTTATCGGCCATCCAACTGTTGAAGACCGCATTGATCGAGCCGACGAGCTGGTCCCAGGGGTTTTGGGGAAACTCCTGGCGAACCATTGTGCGGTATTTCGCCTTGAGGCGAGCGCAGAGATCTTTCAGTTCATCGGCATTGATCTCGGCGTCACCCACGGGCTGTCTTTTCTTGCGTCCGAGACGCTTGGCGACAACGCTGTGTTTGTAGGTTTCGAAAATGTCTTCAAATTTTTCTTTGCTCAACCCCATGGCCGTTGTGCCGTACATCATGATGAAGCGGCGGTAGGCGTCATAGGCGAAGCGCGGGTTTTTCGTTTTCGCGGCAAGGCCTTCGACGGATTTGTCGTTGAGTCCGAGGTTGAGGATGGTCTCCATCATACCGGGCATCGACAACGCTGCACCTGAACGCACAGAGACGAGCAGCGGATCGTTGGGATCACCGAGTTTCTTGCCGAGCAGCCGTTCGAGTTTTGCGACGTTGCGTTTGACTTGATCTTCGAGGCCGGTGGGCCATTTGCGTTTGCGTTGATAGTACGCGGCGCAGGCGCTTGTCGTCAACGTGAAACCGGGCGGCACCGGCAAACCGATGTTGGTCATCTCTGCAAGGCCCGCGCCCTTGCCACCGAGCAACTGTTTTTGGTTGCCGCGACCTTCAGCTTTTCCGCCACCGAAAAAGTAGACGTACTTCGAAGGGTTTTGTTTGGCAGCTTGTGCCATCGTGAGCACGATCCATTGGTAAGTTGGCAGTGGATTCATGTGAATCCGACCTAAGTATGACCGGCGGAAGTTAATAAGTTGATCGCATTGGCCGTAGTACTTTCTGCTTTGGAAGCTACGCGAAAAGTACTGCGACAGAGATCATAAGCAAATGAATTCGTAAAAAATTTTACGCACACAAACGCATGTGATCTGTGCATGCAACGATCAAGATTGTTTGTAAGGCAGGTCCAAGTGTTAGGCTGAGAAAAAGGAAATAATTTTTTTCGAACGGTACGATCGGATCTTAATCAAAACGATTACTGCCAGGCCTAATTTGCGAAAGGAGAATCCTTCAAGACACTGGCGATTGCACTCTGCCGAAATAATAGAAAGGATCTCTGTCGTCGTTTACGAAAAGCGTGAAGGAACACTGATGCGTGCGCTTGATAATCGCACGGTACGAAGATGCGTTGTCAACGACTCAGTCGTTGAGCGTTGCCGGCTCGCCGGCGTGCAGCCAGTGACCGAAGCCAGGCTGCAGAGCGTTGACCGATTGGTACCGTCCGTTGAGGTAAATCCAGATGACACTCTCGAGTGCATTGGCCGGCTGCACGTCGACCGAGACCGGTGCGTACGGTGGCGCGGCAACAGGGCCAACGAGATTCCAGCCGGCATCGACAGCGACGGTCGTGTTGGCAACCGGCGCACCGTAGATGGTGATGATCGTTGAGGCGCCGACACGGTAAACCCAATAGCCGTTTTTCGGTGTAATGACATCGGTCTCGATGTAGGCGTCGTCCCAACCCCAGACAACGCCCGTGTTGGCGCCCTGCAGCACTGCGTTTATGCCGGCATCAAACGGCTCGACAGGAATGGAAATCATGTTCCAGCCGCCGGCGATCGTCAGGTCGAACGGCACCCCGCCGAAAATAATTTCGAAGTAGGCGAGCTCACCGGGGTTGACCGTGTAGAACGTGTCGCTGCCCATGCCGACGCTTGCACCGGTTGGCGTGCCCAATGCATCTGTCTGGCGCAGCAACAATCCGCCGGACGGCACCATCGCCGGATCCCAACTAATTACTGTCGCTTCGCTCGCTGCGCCCTGTACGCGCAACCCCCAGCGTGCGGCATTCGCAATGTCGCGGACGTCGCGATTGAGGTCCGCCGTCATCGTTTCGAGTGCGGCGGTACCGGAACCGAACCAGTCATGCGCCGGGTCGTAAAAATCACTGGCGCCGGCGGCCATGCCGATGGATACCTGTGGGACAGTGCCGTTGTTGATATTGAGTTCGAAGGTCCATGCATCGTCGTCGGCCGATTCCATGTCGTCTTCGATGTTGACGATCACTGCGTTGCCGTAGAAGATTTCACCGGTATCGATCTGACCGACCGGCGGTGTCAGTGCGAAGCCGGACTCGCCGGGACCGGCGCGGAAAACTGCGGCACCCGGTGTGGTCGCTTCAAAACTCAACACGGCATAGGTGACAGCACTACCGTCACCCAGTCCGCTTTGTATTGCGAGGCCGCCGAGGTCGTCGACCAGTCCGTCCAGCAATGCACCGTTGGTGAGGAATGCATCGTACGGCGGCTGCAGGATGTGATCTGGATTGAAACTGCCGTGGTATTGCACATGGTCATTGTCGAAAAATAGATCGAGCGGTCCGCCGCGGAAGCCCTCGGCCAGATCGCTGTCTTCCTGCACGAGTACACGGATCTGGAAAATCTCACCGACACGCACGGGCGCCAGCGGCCGGTCGAGGATTACCGTAGCCAGCAGTTGATCGGCTTCGCGGCCGGCACTGCGAGCGTTGTAGGTGGTGCCGATGGTGGCGATCATCGCAGTCAGGTCGTTAAAATCGATGTCGGCGTCGCTGTTGAAATCGAAGATGTCATCGAAGACAGCGTCGGTGGAGTTGGAGGGGTAGGCGGCGAGGAACGCCGTGAGGTCGGCCGTATCGACATCGAGATCGCCGTCGCCGTCGCCGAAGTTGACAATCTCAATGCTGTTGGAGACGTACTCGACGTTTGTTGTGACGACGTTAGCGAGGAGCAAACCGGTGGCCCCGGCCGCCGGTGTGAACGTTGCGCTGCCTGGATCATTGGCGACAAACGGGATGCGGGCGTAGAGCACAAACTCGCCGACACCGAAACCGGTACGATTGGTTTCGCCCTTGAGCTCGTCGATGTTGGGTGACGCGTCGGTACCGGTCGTCGGATGCACGTCGTTGAAAGGGTTCTGTATCGTGTCGGCGGGCGTCGGAAGGTCTGTTGTGTCAAACGCCACGAGCGCGTTGTCGAAGCCGATGTCAAGCGGTCCGCCCAGGAAGCCTACGTCGACGTCGTCACGCACGAACACCAGGGCCTCAAACGCTTCCCCATGCCGGACTCGCGGCGTGTCGAAGCCGATGATGACGGTGGCATCATCAGGCGCAAGCGCGGCGACGCTGGCTGTCACAGTCGCAGTGGCGCGGCCGCCGTCAGTGTCTTCGATGCGGTAGGTAA
>CAUZJQ010000327.1:0-4944 GCA_963580095.1 Lentisphaeria bacterium
CCAGGGAGTCTGCTCGCACTGGGTGACTTCTGGGCTGGTAGCGAAAGTCGCACGACAGACGCAGCCGATCCTGACTCAGGTTATCCTGTCCTTGATGAATCGTCAGGTTGTGCAGAAGGATCACATCACCGCAGGCATAGTCGCCGCCGACCCAGACTTGATCTTCCTTCACATCCACTTGATGACTTCCGGCACCGACAGCTTCTTTGACATCCAGCTTCCCTTGCCGGTGTGATCCTTTGGCAACAGCAAGTCCACCCAGCGACGCCGGGCAATCGCCGCATGGGATCCACGCCGTCCACATATCATCTGAACCGCCGATATAAAAATGATCCTGATGTGGAGGTGTCGAGTGTGATGCTGTGCCAGGGAAAACGACACGGCAGATATTCCGGCTGTGGGGCAGGACCGGCTCGCCAAACAGGACCTCAAACACATGGATCAAGTTTGCGTCCAAGGCCAATTCATGGAAGTCCCGAATCTTCAGCGTATCATCGTAAAAAGTTCGCCACCTCGGATCCGCATCATCAAGCACAGCAACATCGGATTTGGCCACGCCGTCAAGAAGCTCTGATCCTTCCTTAACCCACCCGTTCCGGTCACATACAGGAAGGATCTGCGACCGGACGCCATTGACCTTGCTCGGGGATAACAACCCGGCAAAAAATAGGATCCCATCATCCGCAGCACGCGATCGCAACACCTCAGGGTTATTGAGGTGGTCCGTCATATCTTCAAGCGGCTCAAGCCGAGTCATATTTACCATTGCCATCAGACACCATTATCCAGAAATAACAGCGGTGCAAACCCAAATTGGTATTTAAATAAGCATAGAGATTGGAAATTAGGCGGAAGAGCCTGTCCGTACCGGATGCGTGTCCTTACCGGATGCGGAACCATTCCCTATAGCGGGCCTGATAAAAAATTTCAAGACCAGTTATATTCTTTTGCGTCTGCTCCGGGCCGCCGCCGAAAAGGAATGAGCACCACGACTGCAATAGCTACTGGCTATCACGCGAGAAAAGACAAGCTAGGAGAAAGTCTAAATGAGAGTCATCACAGGCATATGTGTGTTCGTCGGATCGTTACTTGTAACATCCTCATGCCCGGGAGCGCCGCTGGTCATATCCGAGACGGGAGTCGCGAAGGCTGTGATACTACTGCCGGCCGCGCCGACCAATCTTGAAACATTTGCAGCAGGAGAATTGGCCGATTGCCTGGGAAGGATGTCCGGCGACACGTTCCAGGTTACCAAGGAAGGATCCGGGCCAGGCCAAAATCAGCCGGTTATCAGCATCGGAAAGACCCGGCTCTCCGGCAATCTGGAAATGCAGGGACCGCCCGGGAAGATCCATAACCGGGAGGCCTTCCGGGTGGTGAGGAGGGGGAACGCGCTTTTCATCTGCGGCAACCGGAAAGGCGACGCCTGCGACCTGGGGACGCTCTGGGGCGTGTACGGATTCCTGCAGAAGCTCGGGGTGGGGTGGTACCTCGAGGATCCCTTGTTCGAGGTGGTTCCCGACAAGCCGACCCTCTCCGTCGAGAGCATGGACTTCACCGATGCGCCGTCTATGGAGATGAGAGGCTCAGGTGGCCAGGCGCGTGGCGTTACGCCGAACCATAGGCATAAGCGTCCCGGGTATGGAGCCGGGAATGGATCCCAGTTGGGATATCCGTCCGGTGGGCGTGAGGTCTGGTTCAGTCACATGTTATCCACGGTGCTGACCTCAGAGGTGCTCAAAGAGAACCCCGAGTTCACAAAAGACGGCGGCAGGTGCATGACGAATCCAAAGCTGCGCGAACTGTTTGTCGACCATGCGCGCAGTGATTTCCTGGAGAACCCCACCCTGTATGCCTCGTCGCTCTTCCCGGACGACAACACCGGCCCGACATGCAGTTGCCCCGAGTGCCAGCAACTTCTCAATCTGGGCGAGATGGAACAGACGGTGCCTGGAGCGCGCTCAAAGAGCGACTATCTGGTAGACTTCTACAACGGAGTGGCTCGCGGACTGGAAAAGGAGTTCCCGGACCGCAAGGTGATAGGGGCGGCCTATTTGCATTATTTAAATCCTCCAACTCAGACGCGTCTCCATCCGAATGTCATCATCCTATTGGCCCCGCTAACCGATCCCACCGAATTGCATCCCGCAACCGATGGTATGGTGAGGGGCTGGCGTGCGATGGGCGCCAACGAGCTGTACTGGTATGGATACGACATGGGGCTGGAGCCAATGCCCAATGAGATCGCCCGGCGTTACCGCAACTATCGGCAATGGAACCTGGAAGGCGTGTACATCGAACAACGGCCGAACCCCGCTGTCAGCGGCATCAACTACTATCTGGAGGCCGAGCTCTCCTGGAACTGGGACGCGAATGTGGACGACCTGCTCCAGCAATTCTGCTACGAGCTTTTCGGACCGGAGGCCGGCAGGATGATGGTTGACTTCTGGTATGCCTGGGAGCAGAAGAACTACCTTCGCGCAAGACAGCTTATTGGGGCGGCGAAGGCCATTGTGGCTAACAATGAGGTGAAGACAAAGCGAGTGAGATATTTCGAACTTGGGTTCCAGATAGTGGACGCCGGCAGGGAAATGCACGCCAGTCTCAAAAATGAGGGTAAGAAGGCCAATCTGTCGCAGGCGCTTGCTGCTGCGCGCAAGTGTGTTGCCGCGCGCGACTCCGTGAATACCGATTACGGTCCCGGTCTGGGATACCGGGAGACATCGGGGCATGGACGATATGTCGGCGGAGTCGAAAGCATGATACCGGCGCTTGAGAAAATAGCGGCATTCAATCCCCCGAAACTTCCTCAGATGGAGCTGTCGCCCGGTCCGCTGCTTGTGCTGACCGACAACGCTGATGAGCCGGGTGAGAAACGCCTTGCCACCGGCGTCACTGTAACCTATGACCCTCCGGCGAACTGGATTAAAGACAACCCGGCCCCGCCATCAAAGCTGTTCAACATCGGAAGTGACAAGGTCGTCCCGGCAAGTGTCGTGGGCACATTTGGTCCGCCAGACGGTGTCTGGAATATCACACTCGATCTGAAGAAGACATACGAAGTGGATAAGGTGGAGTTGTGGCTGCGGAGTATGCTCCCCGTGTACGTGGAGGTGTCTATCAGTACCGACGGGGATGATTTCGAAAAAATCGATCAGATATTACCAGCAGAACAGATAGGGTGGTTTCGCACTCGCGACCTGGGTGTGGAAGCGCGATACGTTCGGCTCACCATGGGGACTACAGACAATGTAAAGAGACACCTGATTCACCAGGTGAAGGTATGGGGGCGGGAACTCACACCGTAATCCGGAATGGTTTGCGTGTGTCCGCGCGTGCTGCGAGGAGGCGGAAAGACTCGGCATGAAGGCGTGACTGTACGATGAAGACCGCTATCCTTCAGGCGCGGCGGGCGGGAGGGCACGCACGTTGCCGTGCTCGGTGATAACGGGCAGGGCAAAACTTTCTCATGACGGCGGATCGCCAAACGAAAAGGAGGATGTGACAACGTGCTTTACTTCACCGAACGCGGCCGTATGATTTCAGCACGGAATGAGGAGATCTGGTCCTGGGTCCAAGTCCGTAAGACCTTCAGCATTGAACCTGTCGGCGAACCGGGCGAGCTGTATCTTTTTGTCTGTGAATACGCCGGCAACCAACTCCCGCTAACAGTTACCGTCGGGCCGACGCAACTTCAGATTCAGCCCGATCCCGATTTGCAGGGACGATTTTCGTGGCGAACCCTTCAGGTCCCCGCCGAGGAACTCGAGAAGGAAGAACTCGTCGTAACCATCGGCTGTCCCGCCCCGGCCATGAACGCCTGGATTCTCGCGATCGACCCCACCGGCAACTGCGGAGCGAGCTTGAAGAGCACCGACCGCGGCGCCACATGGCGGCCCGACGCGATGGGCTATGATTTCGTCTTCAGCGGCGACTACCTTGTCCGTCTCTGGGTTCCCGGCAACGACTTGATCCACCCGGATCTGCCGTTCCAGTATGAGGATCCCCAGCACCCGCGGCTGGGCGAACTGCGCCACCTTCTCGAGGACAGCATGGGGACCCTTCCGAGTGGGACCGATTTCGAACGAGCGCTCGCCCTCAAGGACTGGCTCGCGGGGCAGTGGACCCATAAGAGCGGCTGGTACGGTTCCGCCTACGCACCATGGGATGCCGGCGTCATCCTCGACTGGGCCCGGCGCGACGGCGGCCATGGGCTTAAAGGCCTGGATGCCTTCTGCGTTCACTATGCCGTCGCCTATGTCCAGTTCGCCTCAGCCTTGGGTCTGGAGGCGCGCATGGTTTTCTCCGATACCAGTTCTCCCGGTGCCGAGGACGGCCACTGTATTCCCGAGGTGTTCTGTCGCGAACACGACAAGTGGGGTGCTTTGGATCCGGACGCCGATGTAGTTCCCACCCTCAACGGTGAGCCTGTGGGCGCAATGGAACTTCATGAACTCGCCATGTCCGGCGAATCAGAGAAAATCGAGTTCGTCCCCGGACGCCACCATGCCTCCCGCTCCGACTTTATCCGGAACTTCTGGCATACCCTTTTCCCCAAAGTTCTCTTCCGACGCTGGGGCGTTCTTCCCCGGAATGATTTCTTCTCCCACCCGGACGCTTTCCCCTGTGAACACGGCCGCACAGCCTATCAATGCACTGAAATGCTGTGGTACGATTCGAGGAGTCTTCCCCCTTATCGCTGGCTACCCTACCATTCGTCCAGGAAAGCCGCCTTCCTCCACCACAGAGCAACGTCACCGGACGTCGAGCTTTAGCTCAGAGGCTTGCCGGGGGCGCGGTACCCGCCGTTGGAATTCGGCGGCAATCTGCTCGGTCGTCGCCGGGACAAGCCGGCAGGACTGAGTCTCACAGATGCTTTGCGCGGCGGCAATGATACCGAGCAGGGTTTCGCGGCGGAAATTCGTCCGCTCGCCATACTCGAAG
>CAUZJQ010000328.1:0-4926 GCA_963580095.1 Lentisphaeria bacterium
CATGATCAAGGCACAGGTGCCCTTTGGCGGTCGCGCCAAGGCCGGTGCGGTGCGGAGTGCGGAGACACCGGAAGCTGCAGCACGTGAGGCGGAGAAACTGCTGGCCACGGATTTGCGCGGTGTCCCGGTGACCAGCGTCTCGGTGGAATCGAAAGTCCGATTCAGCCGCGAGCTGTACGCCGGCATTGCCTGGGATACCACAGATAAACTGCCTGTGGCGCTGTTGAGCACCGGCGGCGGCATTGATGTCGAGCTGTCGGATGAGCACGTTGCTCGTCAAACCTTTGATCCCAGCTCGGGCCTGGCAGCCGACGACAGTCGGAGCATGGCAGCGAAACTCGGCCTCGACGGCCGGACGCTCGAAGCAGCTGCCACCTTGCTCGGGCAACTGGCAAACGCCTTCCTCGAGACCGATGCGGTGCTCATCGAGATCAATCCGCTCGTTGAGCAGACGAACGGTGACCTGCTCGGGCTCGACGCCCATGTCGAGATCGAAGACGACGCGATGTACAGGCAACAGGATCGTCTGGCACCGCTCGGCGAGCTGGCCTCGACAAATACAGGCCGCCCGCCGACAACGCTCGAACTGGAAGCGGCACGGATCGACGCCATGGACCACCGCGGTGTGGCCGGGCGCGTCGTGGAGTTCGATGGCAACCTGGCACTGCTGATCGGTGGCGGCGGTGCCAGCCTCACCGTGTTCGACGCAATTCTCGACCACGGCGGCAAGCCGGCGAACTACTGCGAGGTCGGCGGCAACCCGACACCGGAAAAAGTTGCGGCGGTGACCGAGCTGCTGCTGTCGAAGCCGGGGGTCACCAATCTGGCAGTCGTCATGAACGTCGTCAACAACACCCGGGCAGACGACATCGCCGGCGGCGTCGTGGCGGGCGTCAGGCAGACCGGGCAGGAACCTGCCAACGTCATAACCGTGTTCCGTGTACCCGGCAATCGCGAGCAGGAAGCGCATGACATTCTCACCGCCGCCGGCGTCCCGTTCTGCGGACGTGAAGTGTCGCTCGACGAATGCGCCCGACTGGCCGTCCAGCGAGGTGACCATGCTACTTGATCCACAAGCTGAAATCATGGTACAGGGAATCACCGGTCGCGAAGCCAGGGCGATGGTGGCAGACATGCTCGAGTACGGCAGCCGCATCGTTGCCGGCGTCACCCCCGGAAAGGGCGGGCAGGAGGTGCAGGGTATTCCCGTTTACGATTCAGTTGCCCAGTTGAAAGCGAACCATGCACCGACCGTGACAATTGTCTCGGTACCCGCACGCGCCGTCCTCGAAGCAACACGCGAAGCCCTGGTTCACGGCCTCGAACTCTGTTTGATCATGTCCGAGCGCGTGCCGCGACTGGACACCTGCAAGATCATTGCCGAGGCGAAACAGGCAGGATGCACGATCGTCGGACCGAACAGCCTCGGGCTCATCCGTCCGCACATAGCGAAACTCGGCACGATCGGCGGTCGTATCGACAACGTCCAGCGCTCGTTCCTGCCGGGGCGCACCGCGGTGCTGTCGCGCAGCGGCGGCATGACCACCGAGATCGCCAGCTTCCTCACCACTCATGGCATCGGCCAAAGCATCGCGGTCGGAGTCGGTGGCGATGCAATCATCGGCGCCACATTCACCGAACTGATCGCCATGCTCGAGGACGACGAGTCCACAGACGCCGTCGTTATTTACGGAGAACCCGGCGGCACGGCAGAGGAAGAACTGGCGGGCTACCTGAGCGCGTGTCGGTCGCGCTTGCGTATCAACGCCTTCTTGTCCGGGCGTTTCGTGGACGACCTCGAAGGTGTCCGATTCGGGCACGCCGCGGTCATCGTCGAAGGCGGCCGCGGTTCGGTACGCGGAAAAAAACAGGCCTTGCGCGACGCCGGTGTATTTGTCGCCGACCGATTCGATGATCTATTGCAAGGGTTGTCTTGATGCATGAACCAATCCTAAATCAAAAATCCAATAATGTCTGACTTCTGGAAAACTGCAATCTCCAAGGTGAGCCCGAACGAGATCCTCGTGCGCGGCTATCCGATCGAACAGTTAACGCGCAGCCGGTCATTCGGCGACGTCGTCTATCTGCTGCTCAAGGGCGAGTTGCCGGATGCTCATCAGGGCCGCATGGTCGAGGCTATCCTGGTGTCGTGCTGTGACCACAGCCTGGCAGCGCCGAGCGCCGATGCGGTGCGTTTTGTAGCATCCTGCGGCGTGCCTTTACAGACCGCTGTTGCAGCAGGTGTAAGCGCCATTGGCGATGTCCATGGCGGCGCCATGGAGCCGTGTGCAGAGATTCTGCAGCAAACGGTGAGCGCGGGGACCTCTGCCGAAGATGTCGTCGCCGACCTGCGCGCCGCCGGCAAACGCCTGCCCGGCTTCGGGCATCCGGTGCATTCCGAAGACCCGCGCGTCACTGCCTTGCTCGAACTGGCGCGCGATTGGCAAATCGCCGACGCCCACACCGCTCTCGCCTGTCAATTAGAAGCGGCGCTGGAAAAGGTCAGCGGCAAGCGACTGCCGATGAACGTCGATGGGATCGTTGCAGCGCTGTTGTGCGATATGGGCTTCGATCCGGCAGTCGGCAAAGCCTTCTTCATCATCGGCCGATCCGCTGGTTACGCCGCCCATGCCCGCGAGCAAATGACCGACGAACGCCCGTTCAAGGCACCGGCGCAGACGGATATTTCATATTCCGGCCCCGGGAAGCGGGATGTGCCGCCGGCTGATTGACTTGCCCCAGGGCTTGTGTGCCGTGAATCACCAGCGCTTAGGCATCGCGGCACCGGCGCAACCGTCTACCACTCGTAGAAGACACCGGGCACCTCACCGGCTTCAACATGGCCGAGGAATGTCTGCAAGCCTTCGTGGACCTCTGAAAAATCTTCGGACTGCAGCAGCGGCCGGATCTGTGCAACAACCGGTTTCGCCCGGGCCCCGAGCTGCTGGAGGCGTTCGACGATCTCGCGCTTGTCCGCATCCGGACCGAGTAGCGAGTCGACCAGGCGCTGGAGATCACCGGGTTCATTGCGAATACAAAACAGGGCGTAGACCGCCGCTGCCTGCGCCGCACCGGTCTGCGACGACGCACGCGCCGTCAACGCCGGAATCGCTGCAGCCGCAGCCGGCCCGATCGCGGCAAGCGCCTCGACCACCCGCGTGTCCGCCAGGTCGCCTTTGCCGAATGCGAGGAGCTTCGGCACCGCGGCCGCCGCGTGCGGCCCGAGGCCGGTGAGTATGCCCAGTCCCGCCGACGACAAGTCATGATGCCGGTCGAGATACCCGATGGCGATGGGAACGGCGGGTTTTGCCGGTGCCCCGATACTGCCGAGTATACTGGCAGCTGTATGCGAGTTGAGTTCGAACTCGTCTTTCAGGCTTACTATGAGGGGCTCGACCACGAGCGCTGCATGGGGTGACGCCTTGCGCCGTCCCGTACGGGTGTATTCCTGGACCGGCGCGCCGATCTCACCCAGTGCCAGGGCTGCGCCGATGCGCACATAAGGATCCGGGTGGTGGACAAGTTTGGCAATCTCCGGCACCGCCGGCGCGGCATCCGGACCGATCTTTTCGAGCGCGTGCAGGGCCGGCATGCGTACATCCGGGTCCGCCAGGACCTTCCCCAGCGCCAGCGCCGCCGGTGCGGCATCTGGACCGTACTCATACAGCGCCCACGCCGCGGCGCGGCGGGATGCAACGTCGGATGCCTTGAGCCCGGCGATACAATCCTGCACGGGACGGCCGCGATACGCTGCCTCCTCTTTCGTGTGCGTCGTCCGCGGCCAACGGTCGGAAGCATCTGCAATGGCGCCGAACTTGCCGATGTATTCGGCTGCCTTCTCCCGAATCTGATCGAATTCAGCGGGAGCCAGCGGCGCGCCTGCCGTCACTTTATTGGGCATGGCGCCAACCAGGCGATTACGTAGAGAATCCAGCCAGGCTGTTACGTTTGCGGACTCTGCATGATCGGGAAAGGCGGCAACGCAATCCTCGAGCATCTGCAGGTAGCGGTAATCGTCGATGCCTTCCCGCCGTGCTTCCATAGCAGTGATCGGCATCGGCTCGTGGCTGTCCGGCATGAACCAGGCATGGCGGTGATGCCCGAAGTTGTACGCCCAGACCCAATTACCGCCGAGCTTGTAAGTCCAGGTGTAGAGGCCGGCAAAGTAGCGCTGCGGCAACGGATCGAAATTTTCGCGCCAGACACGATAGGAATAGGCCCAGATCGACGAGCCCATGCGTTCGGCCTCCGCCAGTACTTCCGGCGTAACCGAGCCGTCATGGACAGTGTGCACGTCGCAGAGCCCCGGCGTCATGTAGCCGTAGACACCCGCCATATTCGACTGATCCAGATTGGTGCGCATCGAGGTGCCGCGCAGCAGGGTCAATGCCTGGTGTACAACGTCGGCGTCGCCGGGATAATGCGGCTCATCGGGGCCGAACACAATGAACTCCGGCAGCCCGAGACGGCGTGCTTCCGCCTCGAACCAGGCGATGGCCTCGTACACGGCGCGGCCTTTCCGGTCACCCGGTACCCCGCCTACTACCAACGAGGGAACCCGCGGATCGATCAGCCCCGCCTGCTGCGCCAGTGGAATCAGCCGGTCGAGGCTGTGGCATTTGACCGGCGGCAACTGGTCGTATCGTCCCATCGGATAGAACCAGTTCGAATTGTGGCCGTGATCGGCCATATCCTGATAGACCGCCAGCAATGTCTCCCGCGGCATCGACCGGCCGCCGAGCCATTCCGGCATCATGTCTTCGCGCATCCACATGCCAAAGGCCGCTCGCGGCCGCTGCAGCCTGAAGGGCCGCACGTTGATCTCGAGGTCGAGCACCGTCGCGGGCTTGCCGGCGGGCTCAATACGTATCTTACCGGGATGCAGTCCCGGTTCCGCATCGGCCGGTGCATGAATCGTCAACCACA
>CAUZJQ010000329.1:0-4914 GCA_963580095.1 Lentisphaeria bacterium
CCGCAGGCGATTAGCCAGCACTGTACCCGCACCCAGATGGTCGCCGAATGAAAAGCCGCCGACAAACGCCAGTACATGGAAATCCAGCAGCATCGATGATCTGGCGAAAAGGTCATTTAAGTGCACACACGTCACCTCGGCGCCCGCCAGCTCGAAGGCGCGTGTCGTCTCCCTCTCGCAGTTCAAACCGTAACCGGTCATCACCAAAACTTTTACCGCACTTGTCACAACCCGTCTCTCGTCGCTAAATGTCTTCCAGTGTGCTGTGATACGCCTCTACCAACTCGGCTACGCCGACTTCCACTTCCAAAGCGCCCTTGTAATAAAAGGTCACGGTCGGCTCATACTTGACGACCCCGACACAGGCCCATGGGACGTCGGCCATCAGTGCCTCGAATTCCACCCGGTCTGCCTGCGGCACGGTTGCAATGAACCGGCTGTTCGACTCCGAAAACAAAATCTGATATGCGGCCAGCGGTTCGCCGTCTGTCGGTACCTTCTCGAGATTGATGTCGAGCCCCAAACGACCGCCCATCGAGACCCGCGCAAACCCCGCCGCCAGTCCGCCCAGCGCCGGCGTGTGCAGCGAGTGGCACTGCTCCGCCGCCGTCGCCCGGACCACGCAATTGTACAGCTTTACAGCCGCCGCCGCGTCAACCTGTGGCACATCGTTGCCGACACCGCCATACATCGCATAGAACTCGCTGCCGCCGAGTTCGTCGTGCGTCACACCGAGAACGTACACCAGATCACCGACACGTTTCACATCCAGCGTCAGCGCTTTCGAAACATCAGGCATGCGGGCGATCGTCGAAAACAGTAACGTCGGTGGAATGGAAATCTTACAGCCGCCGCGGGTGCTGTCGTTCTTCATGCTGTCTTTACCGGAAATACACGGCACCTTGTAGGCCTTGGTGTAATCGTACAATGCCTGGTTCGCCCGCACCAGTTGCGCCAGCTTGTACTCGCCGTCGGGCGTCTTCTCGCTTTGCACCGGATCGGGCCAGCAGAAATTGTCCAGGCCTGCCATGTGCCCGAGCTGGCCCCCTACCGCAATACTGCGACGCACTGCCAGGTCGATCACCGAAGCGGTCATATGATACGTGTCTATGTCCGAATACCGGGGCAGTACCCCCGCCGCCAGGATGATGCCTTCACGCCCCCCTGGTTCCAGCATCAACACCACCGCATCGGACAAGACATCATTGCAGACCCCGACATACGGCTTGACCACACTCAGCCCCTTTACCTCGTGGTCGTACTGGCGGGCCTTGTACTCGCCGGAAGCGACGTTCAGCCGCGCCAGCAGCGCCAGCAGCGCATCGCCCAGGTCAGCAGACGCAGCAGCTGCGGGCGTTTCGTTCGTTGGCGGCTTCCAACGGGCCTGCAGGTGCATCCGCGGGTAGCCATCGTGAACAAAGTCCAGGTCGACGTACGCCACCGTGTCGCCATTGTACGTCACATGGTACTTGCCGGTATCGGTAAACTCGCCGACAACACTCACTTCGACGTCTCGTGCCACCGCCAGCGCCTTGAATGCCTCCAGGTTCTCAGGCGGCACCGCAAACGTCATACGTTCCTGCGCTTCCGACAACAAAATCTCCCAAGGCTGCAGTCCCGCATACTTCAGCGGTGCCTCGGCCAACTCGACGTGGCAGCCATTACAGTTCGTCGCCATTTCGCCGGCACTGCACGAAAGGCCGCCGGCGCCGTTGTCCGTGATGAACCGGTACATCCCGAGGTCACGCGCTTCCATTACAAAATCACCGAGCTTCTTCTGGGTGATCGGATCTCCGATCTGCACTGCCTGCACCGGTGATTCGGCACTCAGATCTTCGCTCGAAAATGTCGCGCCATGGATACCGTCTTTGCCGATGCGTCCCCCACCCATCACAATCAGGTCACCCGGCTCGATCGATTTTTCATGCCCCGGCGCCCCTGCCACTGTCCGTGGCAGGGTTCCCACTGTGCCACAAAAAACCAATGGCTTGCCCAGGTAGCGCTCGTCGAAGTATTCCCAGCCGATCCCATATGGGATGCCGCTCTGGTTCCCACCGTCAATGCAGCCTTTGTGTACGCCGTCCCGAATGCGGCGCGGATGCATCAACCCCTGCGGCACGTCCGCCGGTTCGGTGAAGGGTGAAGCCAGGCAGAATCCCCAGACATTGATGAGCAAATCAGCCCCGATACCGGTGCCCATCGGGTCCCGGTTGACCCCGACAATTCCGGTCATTGAACCACCGTAAGGATCCAGTGCCGACGGGCTGTTGTGCGTCTCCACCTTGTAGACCAGGTTGATCGTGTCGTTATAACGGATCACGCCCGCGTTGTCCTCGAAGACCGAGACCAGCCAATCGACTTCCTCGCCTATTTCACGGGTACTCTTCTTGATGAAACTTCGATAGCAGCTGTCGATCGTCCGCACGTCGCCCGTGTCATCCGTATAATCGATGATGGCATCAAAGATCTTGTGCTTGCAATGTTCCGACCACGCCTGGGCGATCATCTCGATCTCCACATCGGTCGGCTGGCCGTCGAGCCCCAGTTCCTGTCGTTTCGCGTCGGTGGCGGACTGCTGAAAAAACTCACGGACCGCCTTCATTTCTTCCAGCGACATTGCCCACAGTCGGTCCTTACTCAGATGTATCAGGGCCTCGTCGTCGAGGCCGTCGAGGTCGACGCGGTCAACAGTGATCGCCTCATCACTTTTGACTTCGGGGCGATTGATTGGTGTGCCATTGAGGCCCCAGTCGGGCCGTGACAATACCGTGACATTGTTGATCAGCGGATTGGCCAGGATAGTGAATGCGATTTCCTCCACCTGAGTCCTTGACAGTTCCGTGCTTTTGATGAGGTACTCGATTGAGCTGTAGATATTCTCTGTCTCGGCGAGTGGCCGGTCAAGGGCGTCAGCGTAGGCATCTGCTGCGGTACGTGCGACGTTATCGGTGACACCGGCATGGAATCCCACCACGACCAGCCAGTCGAAATTAAAGTCGTCGCTTTCACCGACCACGCTATTTTGTGTGATCGAGTTAGTGATTGCTTCCGCAAACGTTTTCGCGTGGTCCTGGTCGATGGCGGCGAACACGGAAAAGACATCACGTGTTCGAATCGACTGCGCGGTGACACCTATCTCACTACGAATCTGCCGGGCCAGTGCCACACCGCGTGCGTCCACGTGATGACTGTGTGTCGAAACTTCCAGCCGGTGATGCGTAAGGGCAGTTGCCATAACTCCAAGTCGCCTAAATGCTTACCCTAATAGGTCTAAGGAAATGTTTAACATACCATCGACTGACAAAATACAAGTTGTGCTAGAATCAGGTAATCGCAAAACCGCACGCCCACATGCAGTTAGTGGCAAGATGCAGGAACTGTATCTTGAAATCAACGGTTGGCGCGTTTTCCTTATACAGGGGATTACTTCACCACACCACACTACTTTTCAAGTGCCGTTTCTCTCCGGATTGGACAGTATCAATCGGTGCATCTCCAAGCACCGTCCGTGACCGAGATTGTTCATTCAGAACCCTGGTTGAAGAGCCCCCCCCCGAACTGATCCTGTCCGGTTCTGACTCTGCTTGCGCATGAACAGCAATTCCACAAAAGAACCGTCCCACGACGACCTTGAGACGCACGCAACTCCGGAGGAGAAGATCGATAGCAAAGATCCCCTCGTCGAAACACTGGCGGTGACGGTGAGCGAGTCAATGGTGATAGAAGGGCTGTCGAAGCGCGTGATCGGCGCCCGCTTCCCTGCTGCCGACGAAGACTGGCGCCGCTTTATGGCCATCCCACAGAGTCTGATTCTGCCAAAGCTGATGCAGTTCGCCAACGCGTTTTCTGGCCGCGTCAAAATCTACAACCGCAGCTACCGCGATGAAATCGTCAGGCGCATCACGATGGGGCTGCTGCTGCTATGGGTTTATCCGGCGTTCAGTGCAGTCCGCACAGCGGCAACGCCGGGCGTCAATATCCAGAGTAAAATCAACCATCTTCTGCCCGGCCTGACAAATGGCTTGGCATTCCTCATCATCATCTTCGTGGTACACAGCGGTAAGCTGAAAAAGTTTGACAGCATGAGCCGTTTCGCGCAATACTCGCCGCAGCTCAATATCACTGGCCTTCTCGTGGCCCTGTCGCCTATGGCCTACTGCATAACGTCATTGGCCAGTATAGGTGGCAAGATGCTCACGATCCTGAACAACCCAGCTATCCCTTACCTCGTCGCTCTGGCGGTCTGGCTGGCCTTTGATCTGACCCGACAAAAAACTTTCCGGCTGCCAGCGAGCCTGGGCCTGACGATCGCCTGGGTTCCGATTGCGATCGTGCTGCTGATCGCCCACAGCCTGTTCGAAAATAACGGTTACCTCTGGCCGGTCATCGCCATGGCGCACGGGCTTCTCTATGCCATTCTCGTGTTCATCACGTCAGCCATGTACAGCACCGCCGATAAGCAGGCTGAGCCTGAAGCTGCGTCGACGGCATGACGTCGGGGGCCCGGCAACCGGCGCCACGCATTCAGTTTTGCACTCGCAAAGCATTGATCCGTATCATTGCACTCCTGATTGTCCTGGGACTGATCACGGCTGGCTGTGCCATCTTCATGGTGCACATGCCGGGTGAGACCTACGCCGGCCCATTTGTCCCCCTGAGCACCGCCGAAGAAAATCTAAAAGCTGACCTCTACCGTGACCTTGCTTACCTGGGCGAAACAATCGGCAACCGCAATCTCGCCGCTCGCAACGAACTGCAGCAAGCCGCCGAGTGGCTGGCGGCGGCATTCGCAGCAACGGGTTACGAAGTGCAACATCAAGCCTACGACGTCTCCGGCATAGAGGTGGAGAACCTCTCGGTCGAACTGCGCGGCACAACAAAACCTGAGGAAATTATCGTTGTTGGCGGTCACTA
>CAUZJQ010000330.1:0-4910 GCA_963580095.1 Lentisphaeria bacterium
GTCGATCCGCGCGATGACTCCCGCGCTGTCGAGGTTCCATGCCGCGATCGTCCGATCCATCTTGAGCGTATGGATCTTGCTGCCTGTGTGAAGGTAAAAGTCGGGTATGTAATCGACTATTTCGACGCCCAGTCGGTTGATGTTGAAGTGTGCGTTGCGTGCCACCATCGGGTCGTACGACCATTCGATGCACTTGACGCCGGCGCCCAGGCATAGCTCCCGCTGCTTCAGTTTCATTCGACGCCCTAGACCATGATTTCGGTAGTCGGGCAGTACGCCCATGAGGTCGGACCAGTGGAGCGGAACCCGGTCGCGGAGTCCGGCGATGCTGAACACAAAGCCAACGACTTCGTTGCCGTCGAGCGCTCCCACAAGCACCGCCCCGACACGGCGGGCGGCGGTGAGCAGGTTTGGCGGTGCCTTGTCGGCAAAGGTATCGCCCCATACGACCGACTGGATATCGTATACCTGCAGATACTCTGCCTGGCTGTCTAATTCCCGAATAATCAGTGAATTGGCATGCTGGTCCGCGATCTTACTGCTCCTGTGCTTCTTCGGCGTACCGTGCGAAACGTTTGCTGTGTCGATAGGCCGATTCAGTGTCGATGTCGACCAGGTTGTGCTTGATGAGATGCGCGTTGAGGAACGTTTTGTTCTTCAGATAAAGGTAACAGCACAAGTTGCCGTCGCTATCGAATTCGGTCTTGTCGAGCTTAAAAAAAACACGCTTTCCTCCTGTCTTGTCGGCCAGGAATTGCATGGCGGCCTTGCGTGAGCGCCGGCGAGCTTTTACCCCGATGAGACGAATGTTGAGGTGCCCGTCGAGTTCCAGAAGATTGGGTTCTATAACCCCGGTGACTTTGTAGAAATCGCGAGTTTTCTGCTGGTCGTGGTAGACGCGAGAGCCGTAGTCCTGGTGGTTACGCGGGTCGACCTTGCGATTGAATGCCACTGGATCATGAAAGCGATAGGGTAGGGTAGCCAGACGCGCTTCCAGATCGACAGACTGTTTGCGGTGTTCCAGAGAGATGTCGGCGGTGTCAAACATGTCGGCCTGGTGCAGGCTGACTTTCTTCCCGATGATCTCAAGGTAGTCTGCATTCAGTTCGTAACCCTGGGAGCAGCGATCGAGGTGTTTCGCAGCGAGTGTTGTCGTGCCACTGCCGAGGAAAGGGTCGAGCACGGTATCTCCGATAAACGAAAACATTTTGATAAGCCGCCGTGGCAGTTCCTCAGGGAACGTTGCCATATGCGCTGTCTGCCGGGCACCAGGAAAGTTCCAGTGGCCGTTGAAGTACTCGGACCACTCTTTCTTGGTCAGGCGTGAGGCCTCCCGGATGGGTTTGTCGACTTTTGGTGCTTCGCCGGGTTTGCGAAAAATGAGAATGAACTCGTAGTCAATCTTGAGAATCCCGTTGCGCGGATACGGAAAGGATCCCATGATCGTGGCACCACCGCTGGTATTGCAGGTGGTGAATTTCTGCCAGATGACGGCGCCCATATAGTCGAAACCGACGGTTTCGCAGAAGCGGATGATCTCGGCACGTACCGGGACGACCTTGTACCGGCCGTAATAGGCCGAGCGGGCGAACTGGTCACCGATGTTGATACACAGCCGGCAGCCGCTCTCCAGTACTCGGGCACATTCCTGCCAGACCAGATTGAGGCTGTCGATATAGGTTTCGTAGGTCTGATCAAAACCGATTTGCTGGTCGTAGCCGTAGTCCTTCAGTTCCCAGTACGGCGGTGAGGTGACGATGAGTTGGACGCTATGATCGTCGAGTTCCGCCATTTCCCGGGCGTCGCCGATGATAATTTTGTGGGTCGTCGCCATGTGTCAATGTCGGAGCAGATCGGAATCTTGCAAGCGGATGTGCAAGTGGAAGGAAGGAAGAGTGAATCGCCACATGTTCCTTTTACTGATTTTTGCCGAGTGACACGCGAGAAAGATTGCGATGAGAAGAATGGGGGAGTCGCTCATCCCACACCTGACACCTTGTTTAGCAGTCGCCAGGCACTTGCCACTTTTTACTTGGATTCTCCGATCTAGTACGTCCGGAGCATTGCTGAAACGACACCCTGAATGAGGATTGCGTCGAGGGGGTAGTACTGCGACTCGAACGCTGGATTGGCCGGACGCAGTTCGATGTGCTCCGTCGAAACGAAGAATGATTTCACAGTCGCTTCGTCGTCCACCAGCGCCACGACGATGTCGCCCGGAAGCGCTGTGTTCTGTTGTCGGGCGATGATGATGTCATGGTCCATGATCCCTTTCTCGATCATGCTTTCTCCGGAAACTCGGAGCCCGAAGAGGCCCTGGCCACTGGTGGTATTCGGCAAAAGATTGGTGTCGATCTGAATGATTTCCTCGACATGCTCTTCCGCAAGCAGAGGTTGTCCGGCGCTGATACGACCGAGAATCGGGATGCTCAGGGTCATTGACAGGTGTTTGGGCGAGGTGCCGCGCATCAGCGTCAAGCTGCGGGCTTTGGACGTGCGATCGACATAGCCTTTGCGTTGCAGTGCCCGCAGGTGCGCAAACGCCGTGGCGGACTTGATGTTGAAACGTTCGGCGACTTCGTAAACGGTAGGCGCCATATTCTCGGTGCGGCCGAACTCCTCGATGTACTCGAGTATGTTCCGTTGTTTGTCTGTGAGGCCTTTCATGAATGTCCTTGCGGTTGTTGTTGTGTTCTGAGCGTCAAGGGTAGTGGATCAGTCCAATTGATGCTGATAAAAATTAGCCATGTTTTTATGTGTGTCAAGGCGGTGCAAAGGTGAAATTGTCACAAACTGGCATGTGTATGGTTGCATTCGGGACCGGCGCTCCTACATTTGCATTCGCCGAATAACGTTGAGGACTTGTGCATTCTGCAGGAGTAGCTGCCTGTATTTTGGATCGTCATGCATTTTGAAGGGAATCACATACTGGACGCCCCACGTGAGACCGTTTGGGAGTTGCTCATCGACCCGGACGTATTGGCACGCATTTCACCGGGTGTCAAGGAATTGTGTCACGAAGAAGGCGACCGGTACAAGGCTATTTTTCAGGTCAAGGTGGGGCCGGTCAACGGGAAGTTCAAGGGCGCGCTGGAAGTGACCGACAAGGTGCCGCCGGAGCGTTACACGCTCAAGGTCACGCAACGCAGCCCGGTGGGCAATGTCAAAGGCGAGTTCCTCATTGCGGTTCAGGAGGAGGACAACGGACAGTGCAGTGTCTCGTTTAAGGGCGAAGCGAAGATCAGCGGCGTGATCGCCGGCATCGGGCAGCGCGTGCTCTCCGGTGTGGCGAAGAGTCAGACAGAACAGTTTTTCAGGGCGCTCGAAGCAGAAGTGGCTGAACTAACTTGAATTTATACATCGAAAAGTACGGAGGGTCCCCCCAATGGCAGTATCCATCAACGTGAAAGTGAACGGCGAAGCCCATCAGGGCAGCGTCGAAAGCAATCAACTTCTCGTCTATTACATCCGTGAAAGCCTCGGACTGACCGGAACGCACATCGGCTGCGACACTAGCAGTTGCGGTGCCTGCACGGTCCTGGTCAATGGTAAAGCGGTCAAGTCCTGTACCATGCTTGCAGCCCAGGCGGACGGCACCGATATCACGACGATCGAAGGGCTCGCTGACGGCAACGGACTGCACCCTGTCCAGGATGCGTTCTGGGAGAAACACGGTCTGCAGTGCGGCTTTTGCACGCCCGGCATGATCATCACTGCCGTTGACCTGCTCGATCGCAATCCCGACCCGTCGGAACATGAAATCCGTGAGGCTCTCGAAGGCAACCTGTGCCGCTGCACTGGCTACCAGAACATCGTCAAGGCGGTGCAGTACGCCGCCCAGAAAATCAAGTGTTAAGCCCGTCATTCACAAGGAGACTCCAATGATACCAGCAGCGTTTGATTATCAGCGTGCCAGCAGCGTTGACGAGGCCGTCACACTATTGGCGGAAAGCGGCGGCGATGCTAAGATTTTAGCCGGTGGTCACAGCCTGATCCCGACGCTCAAGCTTCGTTTGGCGCGCCCCGAGACCCTGATCGACATCGGACGTATCGATGAACTCAAGGGCATCAGCGAGGACGGTGACACCATTGTCATCGGCGCCCTGACGACCCATGACGACGTAGCGTCCTCCGATGTCGTCCAGGCGAAGGCTCCGAATCTAGCGGCCGCGGCAGCGGCCATCGGTGACTTGCAAGTGCGCAATTGCGGCACCATCGGCGGTGCCCTCGTCCATGCCGATCCTGCTGCCGATTACCCCGCTGCGATCTTGGCCGATGAAGCCGAGATCGTTGTGCAGGGACCCAATGGCAGCCGCACCGTGCCCGCCGCCGATTTCTTCCTCGACATCTTCGTGACCGCCGTGCAGGAGGATGAGTTGCTCACAGCAGTGCGGATTCCTGCTCGCGCCCCCGGGACCGGCTCGGTCTACCTGAAGTTCCCCAACCCCGCCAGTGGCTATGCCGTTGTCGGGTGTGCCGCCAATGTGACTATGGACGGTGGCAAGTGCGCCAACGTCAGGGTCGCGTTTAACGGTGTATCTGGTGTTGCTTTCCGAGACGCCGACGTCGAGGACGCCATCACGGGCACCAGTGGCGACGAGGCTGCTATCGTGGCGGCGGCTGAGTGCGCCGGCAATGGGCAGGACTGCATGAGCGACACGTTTGCTTCTGCCGAGTTCCGGGCGCACCTGGCGAAAGTCTACGCCAAGCGGGCTTTGACGGCAGCCGTCAAAGCCGCCTCTTAGCTTGCCGGCAGTATTATGCCGCAAGTCGACCTCGAAAATGTCCGTTCCCTGCTAGAGAGCCAGGGGTACATCACCGACAAAAATATCGTCATGTCCACCTATCTGGCCATGGCGCTTCAGAAGCCGTTGCTGCTCGAGGGGCCCACCGGTGTGGGCAAGACAGAG
>CAUZJQ010000331.1:0-4879 GCA_963580095.1 Lentisphaeria bacterium
TCTTCCCGAACCCCACAAAAACCTGCGTGCAGCCCGCCTGCTTGGCGAACCGGAAGTTGTCCGGGGTCAGGAAGTCCTGTGGAATTGCGAGTCCAAGTTTCATAATTGACTTCCTGTGTGGTCAACAGATGTTCAACGGGTTCTGGTGGAATCTGGCGTTCAACATACAGTTATGGGAGTATCTGTCCACCCAGACACCCATACGCCAGGTGAACATTCCCGTGGAAGTTCGACCTTGACATCAACGCTACCGGGACCTTTTTTCAACGATCGTCGCGATGCGATTCTCGTGAAACCAGAAGCTGACCGGCAATGATTCCACACAGCGAACCGCGATAAAAGGGGCAAGTCGCTCGCGGTTGTTGGCGACACGACTCGACCAACGCAGCGCAATACGCCCGCATCTCGAGCATACTCATTCAAAGAACAGGCCCGGCGATCTGGATTTCTGAAGGATTCCTGAATGTATGTGTACGTAGTATTGGGTTCACGGTGCAATCAGCATATATTCGGGCTTTAGCTTTCAACAATCCGCCGCAGCAAAGACAACCGAAGCAACAGGTGAGCGATGCCTTTTCACGTCAACGGCAGAGTTTTGATCAATGGCAGAGGCCGCGCGGGCATGGCGGTGTCGAACGGTGAGACCGTGGTTCGGACGCATGGCGGCGGCCGCTACCGGCTTGACGTCGATCCAACCCGTCACCGTTTTGTATTTGTCATCGTGCCAGACGGGGCGGCTCCCGTAGGATCGTTCTACCGGCCAGTCGCCAGCCTCCCCGGATCCGATGTCGGTGTCGACTTTGCGCTCGACAGGGCTGACCAGCGCAAGCGGCGCAACTTCATGTTTGCGCAGTTCACCGACATTCATGCAGTGGTGGAAACGGGCTGGGCGTCGAGTACAGGCATTCTCGGCAAAGATGTGCGGAAAGCACTTTCGGAGTGGGAGCCGGCCTTCGTGGTCGCTACCGGCGACCTGACCAAGCACGGCGATCTCGCGTCGCTTAAAGCCTATCGGCGGTTAATGCGTGCTGCCCCCTGCCCCGTGTTCAACATGTTCGCCGCTCATGACGGCCAGAAAGAACACCGGGCACGGAAATCGATCGCGGAAGGATGCACCCGAAACTATGAATCGATCCTGGGTCCGACCTATTACAGTTTCGACTGGGGCGGTCGGCATTTCGTGGTGTTTGCCAACGAAGACCATATGTTTACCCCGCCGGAAGCGGAAGCCAAGGCACACTGGCTTTGGAATGATCTGAAAGCCCACAAGGGACGGCCAACGGTGTTGCTTGTTCATGCTCCGCCGTCTCATGGTTTTCTCGACACCATCGTCGACACCGATGTGGACAGCGTTTTCTTCGGACACTGGCATTCGTCCAAGGCCTACAGCTATCGGGGTATCCAGGTTTTTGGCACACCGCCATTCGCTTTTGGTGGCATCGACAAGAGCCCCCGGAGTTACCGTCGCGTCAGAATTCACCAGGGCCGCCTGACTTCGGAGCTGCTGCCGATCCGAAGTCGCCAGTCCAACCCGGCGCTGCCGGCACCAGGACACCGCTTCGGGGCTGTCAAAAAAACTCCGCTTCGACTGCTCTGGTCCCGGCACCTCGACACGAAGCTCCACCGTGCCGCCCCGGTTGTCTGCAACGAAAAAATTCTGCTTGCCTTGAGCGACGAAGATGGAAAGGGCAGACAAGGCGTTCTCTGTCTCAGCCTCGAGACCGGACAACAGCAGTGGCGCCGCCGCACCGACAGCTCGGTCAAGAATGCCGTGGCGATCTCCACCAGTTCTCAGAACTTGACTGAAAACTCCGGCGACCTGGCTGTAGCCGTTTCCGTGACCGGCCGGTTAAGTGCATTCGACACACGAAGCGGACAGACTTTGTGGACAACCGATCTCCACGGACACCCCGACCGCTGGATATATACATCTCCGGTAGTGATAGACAACGTCGTCTACGTCGGTGCGAAAGCGGGATACGGTGCCTACAATCTTGCGGATGGCGAACCGCTTTGGTATTATGAGCCCTCATCGCTCCGGGTGCTACAAAACCGAGTGAGCCTGCTGGATGGCAAACCGCGTTGGTACCATGAGCCCACTGACACTCGTTCGGATTATCTGCCCTGTTCTGCCAGCCCGGTAGTCATCCAGGACACAATCGTTCTTTTCGTTCAGCGAACAGGAATGATTGGACTGGAACGCGCTTCAGGACGAGAGCTATGGCGCCGTGAAATGGACTTCGAGTACATGTACCCCCAACCGGTGGCCTTCGATGGCGGGGTCCTGTCTTGTGGCGACCGCGGCGAGCTAGTCAAACTCGACCCGAAAACCGGGCAGATCTTATGGCGGCGGCAAATCAGCGAGCACAAATTCAGCGAGCACAAATATCTTTGCGGATACAAACCGGTCAGCAGCGAAGCCCTAGCAGGACTGGGCGCCAACCGGAACGATGTCTTTGTGATCACGCCCTCGGGAGATTGTCGGGCGTACTCACCAACCTGCAGCCGATTAAAGTGGCATTTCGAATTGGGCCGGGAACTGCTCGATACAACGCCTTACCGTCGGGGCTTCCGCAGCGGCACTGTCGGCCCGGTTGTGCTCGGCAAGTTTATCGTCATCGGCGCCGGAGACGGACATCTCTACCTTGTGGATCGGCGCACGGGGATGCTGAAGGATCGTTGGTGGTTTGGTTCCCCGATTTCGGCGGTGCCTTGTGTCGAAGGGGAACGGCTTATAGTCACAAGTTTCGACGGACTCTTGGCTTGTTTCGATGTCGTCAAGGGATGAAATAAAATTGACCGGCACCCTGCAGGGTGGCCAGTCAACGACAGCACTGGCAGCAAGGTCCAAGACGAAAGAGCTTTGCAACAGGACAATTGAAGCAGGTGCCCCTTGGCAGCCTGTATTTGCAAGCTTTTCGGTCACTGGATCCATCCTTCCGGCCGATCCGATCCTCCCCAGAAATAGATGGATAGCGACCTGCGATCATCGCATTGGAACTACGGCTTTTCCACCAGCGCACAACTCAATCGCGGCACACTCACAGTAAGGTTGCCATCGGTTACGCTGTGGGTCGCCTGTTCTTGCTCCGGGCCGCAGAAATTTACGGTGACCCGGTCACCGAGTCGCGAATCGACGATGGCGACGCTCTGCGTCTCGGTCGTCCAATTGGCCAGGATAATGGCGAACCGTCCGTCCGGGGCCTGCCAGGCAGCGTCTGCCACCGACGGCACTTCATGTGTACGGTCATTGTGCTCCCAGGACATGACTTCCGCATTCACCTCACCCGGGCGCTGCATGCGGCCGTAAAGGAGGAAGTCGCGCCCGGGTCCACGGCGCATCGCCGTCACGGTGCGGATCATCTCGAGTGCATCATCGTTGTTGCCGATCTTCGGCTCCCACTCGGCCCAATTAAATGTTTCGCGGTTCAGGAGTGTTCCGTCGCCGGTCATTACCGCGCCGGGGATCTCTCCCCACACGCAGTTCCAGGCCGTGCTGATCGGAACCTTAAATGGTTCGCTGCCCGTACTCATCATGCCGTTGATGATGATGCACTCGTGGAACAGGTAGTGGTAGAGCGGTATGTACCCGTCCCTGCCGCTGCTCGGTGGGCTGATGCGCTCGTCACACTGCGGGAACAGTGGCAGACAATATTCGTTGCAGGCGCATTCGACGGATTGGTATGCATCCGCAGCCCCGGCCTCCTCGGCAACCCGACCGAAAGCGCCGATTATCTGCTCCATCGCCGTTGCCATCCACTTCCCCGGCATCGGCGGGTGTCCGTGGTCGGGGGCGAAACAGGGAAACGTCGCGCAACCGAAGTTCTGATCAAAAAACTGGATCGACTCCATCCCCCAGCCAACGATTCGTTTCATGGCATCGGTGGCGATATCCTTGGTCATCGGCTGCGCCGCACATCCCAGATAGCTCGGGCGCCAGTCGGTATCCCAGTCGGTCGACCACATCTCGCCGTCCGGCAGACGGCAAACGCTGTCGGCGCCGTCACGCTCTTCAAAGTCCTTCCGACCGTCGTAGTCCATTGCGAAATGCTCTGTAACCCAGCGCGTGCCGTTGGCCAGCAACCCGACACGCCAACCGCGTTCCTTCGCCATCGCGATGAATCTGGCCAGAGCCTCATCACCAGCGATTGGCGGGAAACAGTCCGGGTAAATCCATGGCCCTGCGCGTTCCCAGGACATGACGATTGGCACGAGCGAGGACTCCACGCGACGGGCGATTTCCTCCAGTAACGGGATCGACTTCTCGTACGGCAGGAATTCTTCGATTGGCCTGGCCGGTCCCTCGTCAATGTATCCCTGAACCCGGATCGTGATGTGTGGCGGCGAGTCCAGTAGCGACTCCGGCACGTCCGTCCGCTCAGTCAGCGTCGTTGCCCATTTCTGAGCGAGCGTCCAGTTCCGGTAGATATCCGCCGCATCGTACC
Source organism: Lentisphaeria bacterium (assembly GCA_963580095.1). GTDB lineage: Bacteria > Verrucomicrobiota > Lentisphaeria > JABSQK01 > CAJWLW01 > CAJWLW01. Next base: position 4,446 of record CAUZJQ010000331.1, read on the forward strand.
AGTCCCCCTCGAAGCTTCGCACAACGACATCGTACTCGAGCGTGCGTTCGCCGGGCGCCGGCCAATCACCTATATGTGCGATGCCGAGGCGGATGCCCGGTTCCCTGCGGAGGGCGTGGAAACGTTTGATATTGCCTTCGGTATCTTCGCAGGCTGCATAAACGCCCCGGCCGGCGGCAGAGCTGCCTGTCGCATCGTCGTTATACCAGGCGAGGAACTGCGCGAAATCGTGTCCGGGATAGTGGGTGGAGCCGCCTTTGTTTTCGACACGGAACTCCCAGGCCGCCGGTTCATCGGCCGGAAGCGCTTGCAGCGCCTTGCCGGCGGTCAGGTGATTCCTGTCTCCAACGGCCTGCAGGACGGTGCCTTCGTCGGGCACTATGAGAACCGGAAACTGTACGTCTGTCAGACGGATCCCGGCGCCATTTCTAACC
>CAUZJQ010000332.1:0-4849 GCA_963580095.1 Lentisphaeria bacterium
TAGCGGATGACACGCCACCGGTTGGTCTGGCGGCGTATGCCGCTGCGGCAATTGCCAAGTCACCACCGATTGCGACGGGGGTGCAGGCATTTCTGTACGACATCCGCACAGCAATTCTACCGTTCATGTTCATATTCAACAACGATCTGATCCTGCACAACGTCACGCGCTGGGATCACGGTATCCTGATCTTCGTTACGGCCTGCATTGGGAACTTTGCCTTCGCGGCGGCGACCCAAGGGTGGTTTCTGCGTCGCAACCGCTGGTATGAACTGCCGTTCTTCCTGGTTGCAACGCTGGTACTTATGCGCCCCGACCTAATCGCGCAGTGGCTCGGCATCGACTATAGTCAACGTTATTGGACCTCCCTCATCGGCATCGGGATAATCATATGTCTGTGGACGATACAGCGACTACGGCGTCAGCCGCCGACCCAGCTCTAAGCACCATGCGGTACGGCTGGCAGTGTGTGGCTGCGCTGGCGATTGGGCTTGCGGTGCTGGCCGCCATCCGGGCCCACAGCTTCAGTGAGCCGCTCGAGGCGGACGAGGCGATCTACGCTGTCGTTGCTGAGGATTGGCGTCAGGGCGGGCGCCCGTACGACACGGCCTGGGACAACAAACCGGTCGGCACTTTCGTGGCCTATCGTCTGGCGATTACCGCCTTCGGCTATGACGAAACGGGGTTGAAGATCTTCGGTCTGCTGTGCATGGGGCTGTGTGCCGTCCTGCTCTGCGTTTGCTTCGCACTGGAACGGCTGCCGGCTCTATTGATCGGGGCGCTATTGGTGATCTGGGGGCTGTGCAATGGGCTGGTCTCGTGTTTCGCCAACGGTATCAACGCCGAGGTTGTGATGTTGCCGCTACTGGTGCTGGCGTTTTTGCTGACGCGTCTCTACCTGGCGCGGCCACGCCAGTGGCTGTGGTGGATGGCGGTTCTGTCGGTGTGTTTGGCAATTCTGATCAAGCAGGTTGCACTGCCATTTCTGCTGGCACCATTCGCGGCGCTGGCTTGGCGCGACTGGCGCCGGCTATTGCTGCATTTGGCCGCAGTTGCGCTGATTGTTGCCGCGGTGCATATCATTGCCTATGCCATGCTGGGCTTTGACTGGGATTTTGCCTGGCAGCAGTTCAGGCGTAACGCCAGTTATGTCGCCGGCGGCGGCACTGTCGGTGATGTTGAAATATCGTCGCGGCTGGGGCGGTGGTTGCGCACGATTTTCCTGTTTCCGTTCGAGCCGCATGTGCTGGCTCTGGCGCCGCTCATTCTGATGGGGTTCGCGGCGATCGGGCTGCGGCTGTACGCTTATCGGGATCAGAAAACGGTGCACCTGGCAGCGTACTGGGTGGCGGCGATTTTGGCGATCGCGTTGCCGGGCAAGTGGTTCGAGCATTATTATATCCTGTGTCTGCCCTTCGTGTTGCTGGCGTTCAGCGAGTTCTGCCGGTACCTGCCAAAGCGTCTGCGGCTGTGGGTGATGCTCACTTCGATCGTTTATTTGCTGGCGACCGTCAGCGTCACTTATTTACGCGTACCGCCGAAGCAGATCAGTTTCCACAAGTACGGCAAAGTATGGTTCGTACGCGACAAGATGATCGGCGAGTGGCTGCATGCCGAGGGCTTGACGGGCAAGCGGATTTTCGTCGATGGCAGTCGGCCGGGCATTCTTTTTTACTCACGCAACCGCCCAGCGGTAAAATATTTCATCTCCTGGTATTACCACACGATGAATGTGACGACCTGGGACGCGGTTTTTGCGGTGCTGCGGGAGAATCCGCCGGACATCTGTGTGCTGACCAATCCAACGGACATCACAGCAGAGTTTGCGGCGTGGCGCGAAGCGAATTTCGAACAAGCTGACCTGCCGGAACTGGAGCAGCAGTTAGGTGCCCGTGTTTATCTTCGCAAGTCGTGCGTTCCTGACACCTGAAACCTGATATGGACTACCGATTCGTATATATGACCTGCAGCAGTACCGAGGAAGCCCGATCAATTGGCCGGGCCCTGGTACAGGAGAATATTGCAGCCTGCGTCAACATTCTCGGTGACATCGAATCGATCTACAAATGGCAGGGCGAGTTGTGCGAGGAACGCGAGGTTGCGATGATCGCAAAAACGACGGTTGCACAAATGCCAGCGCTGATCGCGCGAGTAAAGGAGCTGCACAGTTACGACTGCCCATGCATCATCGGGTTGCCGATCGGCGAGGGATACCAGCCGTATCTGGACTGGCTGAGCGAGAGTTGCTCGTAAAATTCAGTAGCGCTGGCTGAGGTCCACGGCTATGCTGCCGCAGAACGCGCAGAGCATGATCAGTGCGAAGATCGCTGCGTAGACGGCCTGGTCTTCGCCTTGAGAGGCGTTCTTCGGATCTGCCATCAACTCGCGCCGCCCCAAGGTCGATACCGCTACGGATGCCAGCAGCATGATGGGGTACACGATCAGCGTTGCGGTCCGTATCAGGGGGGTGAAGGTATCAGAGAGTTGACCGATCCAGTGCAGACACACCGATATCAGGACGCCGCCGAGCAGCAGCAGCAATGACATCAGGCATTTGGTGTTGGTGCCGGGCCGCTTGGCCGCTATCCAGCATTGCAGCATGGCGGAACCGAGCAGCAGTGTGCAGAAAATCAGGATGATTGTTACGGTGATCACAGCGGGTTGACGGGAAACCGACTTCGGGGTGTGGTGTAAGGAATCGTTTGCGAACGGTGCCGACGATCTGGCCTCGCGGCTGCGATGGCGGCACGACACGATTCTTGCCTGAATTGACGTATTGCAAATGTGCACGATCGAATCGGGAATACAACTGGCGAACCGCCCGCGGACCGTAAACCCGTGTCCTCGCCGGGTGCGCATTTCTTGCGCTCACCGTGCGTGCTATGGTCCGCCTACTATGGCGCGCAGCCCGGTTGCCAGACGTCCGATACCTTCGACCACTGTTGCTTTTTCAAGGGCCCCATAGGCAATCCGGACGGTGCAGCCGTCGGTCAGGCCGAACGTCGATCCGGGCATGACCGCGACATGGTGTTCCCGGATGAGTCGCTCGACCAGGGTCATGGGGTCCATGTCGGTGTGGATTCGAAGCAGATAGTAAAAAGCACCGTCGGCCGGCGGCATGTCGCAGATATCGGCGATCGTTGCCAGTTTCTGTTCGACGACCTCCCGCACTTCCTCGAGTGCTCGAAGTTGTTTGCGGCAGTACGCGCGGCCGGCACGCATTGCTCCGCAGGCGGCGAATTGCGAGATGACGGGCGGGCAGATAACATTGGTGTCCTGGATCTTGCGCACCGGCTCGAACAACGTCTCAGGGATCACCATGTAGCCGATTCGCCAGCTCGCAAAGCCAAATGATTTCGACAATGAGTACAGACAGATCGTGCTTTCTGCTGTTGCATCGATCGAACCGGGCGAGAAATGTTCGGCACCGTTGTAGGTGAAATACTCGTAGGCCTCGTCGTGAATGTGAAACACGCCGCGTTCGTGGCACAACGCGTTGATCTCTTCGAGACAGGTACGGCTGTAGACAGCGCCGGTCGGATTGTTCGGTGAGATCGTGACGACCGCCCGCGTCTTTGCGGTGATCGCGTCCGCGATGCGCTCGACGACGGGTTGGTAGTTGTCGTCCGTGGGAACCGGCACCGGCTTGCAGTTTGCCATTGTGATGGCCATTTCGTGATTGAAATAACAGGGTGTCAACTGGATGAGCTCGTCGCCGGGGTCGGCAGTCGCCAGGAGGGCGTTCAGGAATGCCATGTTGCCGCCGGCGGTCACGACGATCTGGCGGCGGTTGTCGACACGAATATTGTTGTCGGTTTCCAGCTTTGCGGTGATTGCTGCCAGGAGTTGTGGCGTGCCCTGAACCAGTTGATACTTGTTCATGTCCGGATCGGCGATGAAGTCGACATATGCGTCGAGCGCTTCCTGCGGCGGTCCGTAGTACACGACACCCTGGCCAAGCGAAATCGTACCGGGGTTTTCGCGGATCAACGTCCCCACGACGGGAATCACCGGTGTCTGGACATCGAAAATGCGTTGGGATTGCTCAAATTTACTCATCCGGCTCCCACGGGTCTGCAGTTCCAAAATTTCGGGTAAGATCTGAGCCCACGCCGACAAGGTAGTGCATGACTGGGCGGGTGCCACCCGGCCGTTAAGCGAGGGGCGCGGCGGCGGCTGAAGTTGTAGATGCACAGCCTTTGAGTTGTCTTGATCAAATGATGCAGTGCAAAACCTGGGTCAAATGCGGTTTCTCGATGGGGCACGTCAAAAAAGGTCGGTTATTTTCTGACAGGGTAACAGTAGAAAAAGCGTTGGAGCAATGTTATTGTAACCCAATGTTAATTGGGCGTGGTGGCCGAGCGGTTAGGCAGTGGTCTGCAAAACCACGTACACCGGTTCAAGTCCGGTCCACGCCTCCAACTTTCCTTGTTTCGTGCGGCACGAGAGTTGCGCGTACCTGCGTCATGCGCATGTTGCGTGGGTTCGTGAGACCGGCAATATCATACATTAAGCGTGCCGGGAGTTTTCGACGTGCCTGGACAAATGATCAACGAAATCAAAGCGCGTATTGCCGGCTCTCCCAAGCTGAGCGACGAGAACCGCGAAGCCTTGTTGCAACTACTCAAGGTGTTGCGCACGGAAGTCACCGACCTCTCGGCCACCAGTGTTGAGGATGCCTACAACATTACAGCCCAGGCGTACGCGGCGACGCGGCCGGAACAAAACGAAGACGTCATCCAGGATGCCATTGCCAACCTGTCGTCGTCCGTCAAGAAGTTCGAGGGTTCGCACCCGAGGCTGAAGCAGACCGTCACCGATATTTGCAGCATTCTCGCACGCATGGGTA
>CAUZJQ010000333.1:0-4825 GCA_963580095.1 Lentisphaeria bacterium
ACTTCCGCGCCAAGGGTTACCTGCCGGAGGCTTTGCTCAATTACCTGACCCTGCTCGGCTGGTCGCCCGGTGACGATCGCGAGCAGATGACAAGCGACGAACTGGTGGCGGCGTTTACCCTCGAACGCGTGAACAGTGCCGCAGCTCAAATGGACACCAACAAGCTGAAGAACCTCAATGGCCTGTATATCGCGGCGATTGCTCTGGACGATTTCATTGAAGTGATTCAGCCGTTTGTCGCGTCGCAGCCCTGGGCAGCGGCAGCGGATTCAACACCACTGCGGACGGTGGCGGAGTTGATGCAGTCGCGCTGCAAGCTTTTCACCGACATTACCGACTGGTCGTACTTCTTCACCGATGACTTAGAGTTTAACGAGAAGGTGGTGCGCAAGGCATTGCAGAAGGACGGGGTCGCTGCAGCCCTGCAGCAGTTGTCCGACACGCTCGCCGAAAGGGAGCCGTTCGACGATGCCGCGATCGAGGCAACCATTCACGCTACCACGGACGAACTCGGGCTGGGGCAAGGCAAGCTGAACGCTGCGATCCGGGTAGCGGTGACCGGCACCAATGTCGGCGCCGGACTCTATGAAACTATGGCCGTACTGGGACGCGAGTGCACCTGTCGTCGGCTGCAGTTTGCCATTGACAACCTCTGTGCCGGATCAGCAGCACAGGGATAGACGGGAGGATTATCATGAAAGAACAGTTCAGACAAATCATTGAAGCCGTCGGAGAAGATCCGAATCGTGAAGGACTGCGGGAGACACCGGCGCGTGCCGCACGGGCCTTCGAGTTCCTGACCAAGGGCTACACGCAGGACGTCGGGGAGATCATCGGTGACGCCATTTTCGACACGGACACCGATGAGATGGTGATCGTCAAGGACATCGAACTGTACTCCCTGTGCGAGCATCATTTGCTGCCGTTCATCGGCAAATGCCACGTCGGTTATCTGCCGAAAGGCAAGGTACTCGGACTATCGAAACTGGCACGGATCGTCGAAGTTTTTGCCCGGCGCCTGCAGATTCAGGAGGTGCTGACCAAGCAGATTGCCGAGACGATCATGTCCAGTGTCAACGCTGACGGCGTTGCCGTGGTGATCGAGGCTCGGCACTTGTGCATGATGATGCGGGGCGTGGAGAAACAGAACTCGGTCATGGTCACTTCCTGCATGCTCGGCGCATTTCGTTCGCACAACCGGACACGCTCGGAGTTCCTCAGCCTGATTCGCACTTAGTGTCCCGGCAAACAAAATTTGGCAGGACACTGCCCCGGCAATACAATGGCACGATATCGACTGCACAACCTGGTGGTGGAGACGGTCGTCGGCGTACACCTGCATGAACGTACGAGACGGCAGGCGATTCATATCGACGTTGAGTTCACCGCCAACACAATGGCGGCGGCGGCTTCCGATTCGCTGGACGACTGTGTCGACTACGAGGCGCTGGCGGAACGCATCCGTTTCGAACTCCGCAAAACGGATTATGAATTATTGGAAAGCGTGGCGGCTTTTGTCTTCGAACTGGTCACATCGATCCCCGGTGTCACGGAACCAATGGTGCGAGTCCGCAAGCCGGCTGCTCTGACTTTCGCCGACGCTGTAGAGATTGAACTGCCATGAGCAAGTTGCCGGCAATCGCTACCGGTATGCTCGGTGACTATATCGATTCCGGGCCGGCATGAAATAACGGGCGTATGTCAATCAATACCGCGCATCGTCACGTGACTGAAGTTGATGTTGGTCGCGTAACCGCCAATACCGCCACGATCTACCGGCAACGGCTCGGAATCGACATATGACAATACCTGCTTGCCGTTGATGTACGCCGTCACCGTCTCGTCCAGTTTGATCAATGTGATGCGGTTGCGACGCGGTGCGTAGGGTGCGTGGCCGCCCTTGTGTCGAATTGGAAACGAGTTGTCCTGGGCAGTCACGGCAACTTTTCGACCGCGCCGGTACAACACTGTTTCTTCGCGGTTGTGGGCATTCACCTCGAGCCGGTACATTTCGTCTGCGGAGTCCGCACCGTTGAGTATGATACAGACGTTGTCAAACGGATGATGAACATGGCTGGGGGCAGCGTCCCAGCCGAACCAATCAGAGTTTTCCTCGATATCGAAAGCAACCAGAAGATTCGAGCCAATGACGCGTTTCGACCTTAAAAATCCCTCACCCTCCTCTGCCTTGAGGCTCACCCAGCTCGAGGCCAGAACACAGGAAATACCGCCGTGGTCGATCCACGTGCCCGAACGTCGCCAAACCGTTTCACGACGGTCGAAGGTGCTGGTGAAGCCATTCGCCCAATCGCGCTGCAGGCGGATTTCGATGTCATCGAGCTCGATCTGTCCCTGCGGAATCTGCAATCGCAGTTGGCCGCCGGCTGGTGACGGGATGGCAATGGTTTGCGATGTGCCAGCGTCGATGCGCATCGACAATTCATGCCCGACAACCCGCAGCAGGACGTCGTGCCATGCGGTGTCTTTCGGTGTCATGTCGTGCAGATTCGCCAGCACCCCACTTGTGTCGCCCTGGCCGTATACCTCTACGCCGAACTGTGTCTCTGCCGATTTAAGCCGTAAGCGGAAGGACATCTCGAACGGCCCGATTACATCCTGCGCACTCCGCAAAACAGCGTCCGGTCCGCGACCGGTGAGGACGCCGTTGGCGACCGACCAGCTGCCGCGTTCGACCGGCCACGCAGTCTTGCCCCTGCCGACCACGGGGTAGGTGCGCGGTTTGCGTTTGATCTTGGCTGCATCGGGCGCTGCTTTCATTGCGGCCACCTCTTCCTCGGTGAAGTCGAGGTAATCAGGATCCGGCAGAGAGCGGCTGGTGAAATGGAATGGCCCGATCCGATAAAACGCCGGTCGCGGATCGCGATAGCGCACAGCAACACGCTGCAACTCGGTGCCGGGGTGTAGGCGGAAGGACTCGGCATTGTCGTATTGGATGAGCCGGGCATCTTCTGTTGACTCTACGAACATCGCTGCCGGCGTCCGATCTTCGAGGTTCGGCGCGATCCAGCCCTTGCGGCCGGACAAAACGGCTTGCGGCAGCGCGGTGTCACCTGCCGGGTGCTCGACGTGTGCACGATACCACTCGGCGTCCTTGCTGAGTTGCCAGGCAATAGTGCCGTGCTCCCCGTCGTCGAACTCCCATGCAATACCGTCGACTTCAACGTCATCGAAGACGGCAGCGCCTTCCTCGATGACCAACCCGACACTGCCGCCGCCCGGGGACAACGACGTGTCGCGACAGACTGTTTCGCCGTCAACCAGAACCTCAACCAGCCACGCCCATCGGAAAATTTCAACCCGGTGCCACTGGTCGATCTCGATGGCAACAGTCCCTTCGGCACTGCCGGCCCGAACGCGGCTGCTTTCGTGATCGACGTCGATATAGACATGGACGGCATCGCTGCCGGCGTCGAGCACCGCGCCGAAGGTTCCCGGCTCGAGCGGCAACACGCTGAACGCCAGGCGGCAGCCGGACCAGTCATGATCCCTGATCAGCGCGGTAGCGGGTGTTGTCGTCGCGCGACCGACGAGCGCGAACTGATTGGGTACCCAGTTGGGATCAAAGGTGAAATCGATTTTCCAGTCACCCTCCAGCTTCCAGTCGTCGTGACCGTGACCGGGCGAACGCAGGAAGGCGTCGGCAAAGCGTTGCGTTGGCTGTTGGCCAAGGCCAGCACGTGGAGCGCTTCCAGGTTCATGATCCAGCGTGGTCGCCAGCAGGTAATCGATCGCAACACCGTCTTCGCGTTCGAGAAGTCTGACGGTGTGACTTCCCGACGCGAGCTCGTAAGTACCGGCACGCACCCAGTGCCAAGCATCGAAAACCTGGTCATGTCCGAACGTTCGTGACATGGCATTTCCGAGTTGCAGCCCCATCGAGTTGCTGCATTCATCGCGCCAGTAGACGTGGGCCCAGAGGTGATACGTGCCGGCATGCGGAACACGCAGCGTCGCGGCAATGCTGCCGGACAGGGCCTCGGTCTCCGATCCAACGGGCAACTCGACGGCGAGACGTCCGTCCGTCGGCGGCACGGTAGCAGTAGTGAAGGGTGATGCGAATTTCGCAACATCGGGCAGTTCGAGAATTACCGCGTTCAACGACAGCGGCACGGACTTGGCGACAACCTCGATGCCGCGGCCGGATCGCAGCGGCGTGGCCCCGGCGTGGTCGTCAGTAGCCGCGGGTCCGGCGAACTCGGGTTCGCGGGCGCAGCCTGCGAGCAGCAAACCGACGAAGATACAGCGAAGCGTTGTCATGGTTCTAAGATTGATACGCAGGGAAAAGATGGAAAGTCGGTACGTTAAGTATCTCATTTTGCGACCGAGCCGGCGGTGCCACAGAATTTTACAGCCAATAGATGTCCCATTTACCCGGCGTTTTCCTGTCGCCATTTTTCGATTTCGGCAAGGAATTGGGGTAGCAGCGTCCGCTCTTTCTTGCCGCCGATGCCCTTGATGCTACGCGCCTCGGCAGCGGTCAACGGCGTTTGATCCGCGAGCTGGCGCAACGTTTCATTGTGAAATACCTGGTAGGGGAGCAGGCGTCGGCGGGTGGCGATATCGGTGCGGAGCTCGCAAAGGCGCTCGTACAAATCGTTCATACCGGCGTCGGGGGCGAAGTCATCGGCAAGTATGTCTCGCGACGTTGCGGCCGCCCGCGTAGTTTTTTTTGCGGTACCGCTGCCGTTCTTGCGACGGCGGCGCGACGGCGAGGTCTTGGGCTTGATCTCATCGAACGAATGGAACACCAGCGGCACAGTCGTGGACCCGGCCATGACTTCGCGGCCGAGGTCGGTGAGCGAGA
>CAUZJQ010000334.1:0-4822 GCA_963580095.1 Lentisphaeria bacterium
TATTTGTAAATTAATTGAAAATTATTTTTTTTAAAAAAAGTATTTTTTATTAATACTTGTTAGTTATTTGTATGCTTTTATAAATCGGATCATTGTCCGCCCGGCATTGCCCCCGAGAAAAACAGGTTTTTGAATTTTTCGGGAGACAATGTACCTTCCCCAGACACGTACGGTCAGGCAATCAAACTCCTTTGTGTCCCTATATTTAGGGCTGAAGGCTATTCAATAGAAATCAACTGGACGGCGTGTCCATTGAACAGACAAATCACTGAAAGCACCGCAGCCGGCTGGGATCTGCGCGCGCAAATCATCAAGGAGTTGCCATGACATCGAATCCTGTAAAAGACAAACTGCTCGACGGCAAGACGAGCGTCGGAACATTCATGGGGCTCGGCAGCCCGCAGGTAACGGAAGTGCTGGCACGTGCCGGGTTGGAGTGGTTGATCATCGAGTGTGAGCACAGTGCCGTCGATATTCCACACGTCGAGGATATCCTGCGCGCCATGAACGGCACGGACACCGTCCCGATCGTGCGGATTCCGTCGGCCGATCCGGTGTGGATCCAGCGATCTCTCGACATCGGCGGCATGGGCATCATGGTGCCCTTAGTGAAAACCGTCGAGGAAGCGCAGGCGGTTGTCGACGCGACCCGTTATCCACCGGCCGGCAAGCGTGGCTTCGGGCCGATGCGTGCTTCCGACTTTTACATGAACACCGCGGAGTACGTCAACAGCATCGACGACAATGTGCTGGTAACGCTGATCGTCGAGACGAAAGAATTGGTCGACAACATGGAGGCGATCGCGGCGATCGATGGTGTTGATGCGCTGTTCATGGGGCTACGTGATCTCTGTCTTTCGCTGGGACTCGACGTCGTCAACGCGTCTTATGACACGCCGGAAGTCCGTGCGGTAGTCGAGAAGATGATCGCGGTCAGCAAGGAGACCGGCGTAGCACTCGGCATCCACACGTACAGCGTGGAAGAGTTGCAGGCGTGGCAGCAGCGTGGTTTTCACTTCCTCAGTTACAAGACCGAATACAAAATGCTGATCGACCAGGTAGAGGAAGGCCTGGCAGCACCGCGCGGGTGAGTTGGGAAGGCATCTTATGGAAGGATGACCTGTGGTTGTCCCGACCTTTCACAAAGGATAATTCATGGCCAAAAAACCGATCAAACTAGCCATCGCCGGGCTCGGCCGCTCGGGCTGGGATATTCATGTTTCGGGTGTACGCGGCGATGACCGCTACCGTATCGTTGCGGTCATGGACCCGCTGGCGGCGCGGCGTACCGAAGCAGCTGCGGAGCTCGCCTGCGAGACCTACGACGATTACGGAAAGATGCTTCGCGCTACGGACGCCGACGTCATCACAGTCGCGACGCCCTCGGCATTGCACGGGCCGCAGACAATCGCGGCACTGAAGGCCGGCAAGCATGTGGTGGTGGAAAAACCGCTGTCGACCAGCGTTCGTGAAGCTGACCGGATGATTGCTGCAGCGGCAACGTACAAGCGCCATCTGATGATCCATCAGAACTATCGCCTATTCCCCATCTGCACGTTCATGCTGGCGCTGCTCAAGAGCGGCAAGCTCGGCAAGCTGACGCACCTGGCTTTCAATTCTTCCAGTTACTCACGCCGCAACGACTGGCAGTGCCTTCGCGCCAACGCCGGCGGCCTGCTGAACAACCACGGCACCCACGCACTTGATCAGCTTCTGGCCCTGGTCCGCTCGCCGATCAAGGATGTGCTATGCGACATGAAACACATCTCCGACGCCGGCGACGTCGAGGATCAGATCGCGATGCTGCTGCGGGCCGAGAACGGGGTGACTATTGGGGTCAACATCTCAACCGCTGCGGCAACGGTTGAACAGGCGCCGGAGTGGACGATCCTCGGCACCTTGGGTGCCGCGACGATCGCCGATGGCAAAGCGCACCTGAAATACTACGACCCGAAAAAAGCACCGAAGATCCGGGTCCGGAAAACCACGGCAGTCGACGGCCGCAAGTACGGCAACGACGACGTGCTGCCGTGGGTCGAGGAGGCGTGCGACGCGGTCGGCCCGGACGCCGGCTCGTTCTACGATGCCGTCTACGCCACCGTGCGGCAACGGAAAAAGTTCATCGTGCAACCTTCCGAAGTGCGCGAAATGATGCGGGTCATCGACATCTGCCGCAAGCAGAATCCGGCGTTCCCGGGACGTTAGACGCGTTGATTAACGCTGCATTGCCGTGATTTTCCAGATCACAGCCCGAGAGAAACCAGCTGCCGGGATGCCAAGTCGGGAGCGATGGGCTATACTTCCGAATTGCCTGCCGCGCAGCATCAATCGCTGGAACCTTGGAAGCGGCAACAGATGACACATCGACGCGCAACCTGGGAGAAAATTACTGTGCAATCAGGATCCACGACAGATGTATCCGAAGTCATAGTCGGCCGAGCAACCATCGAGTTGCTGACCGATGACGGCCATTTCCAGGGCCTGGGTTCGGTGACGATCAACGGGGTCGTCGTGCGATCGGCAGCAGTGCCGTTGCGTCCTGACATTTCGACACCCGACGGGATTCGCTACGACGCCTTCCGCCTCGACAACATCGTGAAGGATGGCGACGATATCGTGCTGGAAACCAGCGCTTTCGGTACACAGGGGTTGTATGGCGAGTACCGGGACGAGTACGACAGCCAGCAGGCGTGGCCCCGGGTGGTGACCGAGCCGCTTGTCGATCGGCTCGACTGGCGGCTGCGGCCGGAGCATCTGGAGCTTGACGGTGTGCAGTATGACGGATTCTCATATGCCCTGCGGTTCCGCAGCGATTCACGTGCCATCCACCAGGTCACGATGATCACGACCTGGGAGCTTGGCGGCGCCGCCGAGGGCAACACGATCCTCAGCCAGGGCCAAGTGAATCCGCCGGTGTATCGTTGTGAAAAAGACACCGGCTTCACCACGACCTGCTGGCGGCAGTTGGGCTACGTCGGTGACCCGAACGGTGTGTCCTTTCAGTTCAGCGCCCGCTACAGTCCCATGCAATGCTTCGATTTCCAGTATGGACCGGCGGGCAGCTTGATCGGGTATTGGCCGGAGTTCTGTGATGTGCATTCGGTCGTCCAGAAGAACCCGGGCGAGGATGTCGTTTTCTCCGTGGACAAGTGTCTGCTGCCGCTGGGGTCCGATGTGAGTTTCGCGCCCAAGTCCATTCTGTTTGCCGCGGCACCGGCTGAAGGTGCCGGGGAACATCTGATGCGCGACCGCTGGCTACGGGCGCTCGAGGAAGCCCAGCGCGTCATGCGCGATGCATTCGGCATTCGCAAGCCGTATCTGCTGCCGGAGACCGGGGTGCTGTACCGGTGCGGCTTGGACGAGCAGGGCAAACTGCTGGTGTATATCGCCGGCGAACCGTATCAGCCGCAGGAGACACTGGCAGGCTGGGCAAAATACCTGCCGGCACTGGCAGCAGCCGGGGTGCGACGCATTTTCCCCGAACCCGTGGCGGAATCGGATGTTACAGAGATTGGTTATGACTACAAAATACAGACCGGCGTGCACGGCGATCTGGTCATGAGTTCGATCTGCAACGTGTGGGAATATCGGATGTCGGATTTCTGGGGCGGCTGGGATGCCTGGGAAGATTTTTACCAAAAGGGCAAGGCCGCCGGTATGGAGGTCGGACACTGGATCGGGATGCACCTCTCGTGCAACGCGCCGATCCTGGCCGAACACCCGGAGTTCGTCTGTCGCGCCGTGAACACGCGCCCGCACTCGGGTGGCTACATCATCAATCTCGCTTCCGGCCTGAACTGGAATACAGCCTGTGACTGGCTGCTTGAGTCGTTCGCGGAATGGAAGCGGCACGGTCTCGATTACATCTTCTTCGACTCGATCGGCAATCTGGGATTCATGGGCGTCGACTACCAGGCGCAAATGCAGCCGAACGCCGCAGGCATCGCCCGCTTCATCGGCGGCCTGAACAAGATGGGGATCGAGGCGATTACAGTTGAAGGTGTCAGCCCGGTGGGTATCGGGCGCTTCGGCATGTCGGATAACATGACGGAAAACGTCGCAGCCAGCCACGCCGTGGCCGGGCAGAACGACTGGTCCTGGTGGGTCGGTCATGAAGACATGCTGGTCGGTACGACGGCGATCGTGCGTCCACACGCCAACCGCACGGAACAGGAATTGCAGGCACAAATTTTCCGGGCCCTGGCCAACGGCTCACTGCTGATGTTCGGCGACGAAGGCGATGCCGATGACTGGCCGAAGAACCTCGACCAGACCGCCGATGCTTATCATACCTACAATCAGGTGCAGGCGCTGATGCAATCCCGGCGTTTGCTGGCGGACGGGCGCGGTGTCGAGTGGCAGGGCGACAGCGGGCGCGTGCTGTTTGCGTATACCGCGTTCGACTACGAACTGCCGGCGGGTGCCGGCGTCGAGGTTGTCAAGGGGCAACAGGCGCAGCGGCTCGATGCGGCCGGAGCGCTGACGACGAAGCCCTACACAATCTACCGGATCTCGGAATAGAAGGATAATTTCCGCAAAGCCTGAAAATAATAAAAACCCCAACCAGGAGAAACCGCAATCATGCAGAACATGGAACAGATCGCCAACGACATGGCGACGTACACGGACATGCTGGTCAGCTCGGGACTGCTCCATCTCAAAGGCGGAAACTGCAGTGCCCGGCTCGGTGACGATGTCGTGATCACACGCACCAAGACCTTCAAGCAGGACATCGTCGCGGACCGTCTGATCCGTGCCCCGATCGATTCTGACGAGCCGGTGGAGAACGCCTCGAGCACGCTGTCGATGCATCGCTGGATCT
>CAUZJQ010000335.1:0-4796 GCA_963580095.1 Lentisphaeria bacterium
GCATTCGAAGGACGGCTTCGTATCGCCCGGATTCGAGCCGGGATTCGATCGAGGCAAAGCCTGGATCATGGTGCGTACACCGGACCGTACGGCACAGGGTATCTTGAGTGCAATCCGCGACGGACTGTTCTATTCAACGACCGGACCGGAGATCAAGGACATTCAGATTGTCGATGACTACATAGAAATTCGCACATCGCCTGTCAAATCAATCACGCTCACCTCACTGCCCTGGTGCGGTTCGCGCAAAGACGCACCGCCAGGAGAGCTGATGACCGAAACGCGCATTCACGTCGGCGCCGCAGCAGAACCGGGGCGGGCAAAACAGATGCTACAGAACTTTGCGCGCGACTGCACAGTCGACAATCCAAAGACGGTTCCGTGCTATTTCCGCATCGATTGCTGGGATGGCAAGGAAGGTTGGGCCTGGGCAAACCCATGGATTTGGGGATCCGTCACGTGGCCGCTGGCGGAGTGAAGAAGGAAACAGGTTTCAAGAATTCCCTGATACCTTACACCGAAGGATCTAACACAGGATGATGCAATGCTGAGAATCGGAATCATTGGCGTTGGTGGCCTGGGCACGCGCCACGCCCAATATATCGTGGACACCGGCAAAGGCCGGCCGGTGGCGTTTGCGGACACGGAGGTGGCCAAGGCAGAGGCAGCTGCCGAGGCGCATGGCGGTAATGCTTATGGGGACTTCACCCAGATGTTAGAGCGTGAGCAGCTCGACGCGGTTTTTGTCTGCACGCCGGCACAGGTCCGGGTCGAGCCGATCCAGGCGATCGCCGAGCACAAGCTGCCGTTCTTCTGCGAGAAACCTCCAGCATCCACGATGACGGAGGCCCGTGCCTGTATCGACGCAATCGAGCAAGCCGGGATCATCAACTCGGTCGGCTTCATGTACCGCTGGTCAGAGGTCACCGACCGCATGCGCGAACTGCTGGACGGCCGCAGCATCGGCT
The DNA here is from genome assembly GCA_963580095.1 of Lentisphaeria bacterium. Classification (GTDB taxonomy): domain Bacteria; phylum Verrucomicrobiota; class Lentisphaeria; order JABSQK01; family CAJWLW01; genus CAJWLW01. Next base: position 969 of record CAUZJQ010000335.1, read on the forward strand.
CCTGCATGATCCGCGGCATCTGGGCCTGCGCCTTCTGGGAAATGCCAAATTATTACTTCATCCAGGAAAAATCGGGCGGACCGATCGGCGATCAGGGCGTCCATCTGATCGATGCGGCACGCTACATGATGCGGGACGAAGTCACGGCCGTGCATGCGTTCGGCAGCAACACAATCATTCCGAAAACCGATACGTTCACCATCGAAGACACTATCAGCACGAGCCTGAAATTCGGCTCGGGTGCCATCGGGACCTATCTGCATTCCTGGTCGCACCGCGGTTGGGTGTGGGAGATCGATTGTATCGGTGAGGATTTCCGGCTGGTCTGGGATTTGTCGGACAAGAATCGACTGTGGGGCACGATCGGCGAGGAAGAAGTTTCCTTCGAGGCCACAGACGATTGTTATATCACTGAGGTAAACGGCTTCCTGGACGCGGTCACCGCTGGCGATCAGTCAATGATTCGCTCGAGTTTCGCGGATGCATCAAAGACCCTGGCGACCACATTAAAAATCAATGAATCGGTCGCCTGCGGCGAACCGTTAGCAGTGGAGGCACCGTAACCCCATGTTCGTCAATCACGTCCATCTGCTGCCTGCAGCAACACGCGAGGACGCAACGCCCGATGCATTCTTGCGTATGGCGGACACCCTCGGCATCGAGGGAGCCGTCTGTTTTGCACCGTTTACGAAACAGCTGCCGGCCAGCATAGAGAATCAGAATCAATGGCTGGCAAACGAACTGTCCAGCCGGCCGCACCTTGTCGGGTACGGCACGCTGGATCCAGAGAAGCCGCCGCGCGATCAGGTCAAAGAGATCGTCGACCTCGGCTTTCGCGGCATCAAACTTCATGGGCCGGCACAGAAGTTTCATCTTTTCGGGGACTGGGCGCGTGAAGCTTACGGACTGATGTCCGAAGCCGGGTTGGTCGCTGATTTCCATCTCGGCGTTCACTGGCATCGGCTACAGGAATACGATCCGCTGTTGTCCGATGAGATCGCCCAAGAAAACCCGGAGTTGCGCATGGTGTTCGAGCACGTCGGCGGCTGGGCATGGTACCGCCAGGTACTGGCAGTCGTGGTCAACAACTCGCGCCAGGGCAATCATCTGTACGGCGGCATCGCCAGTGTACTCGACATGGAGAATCAAAAATTCTGGTACCTCGGGCCCGAGGGGGTTTCTGATTGCCGTTGGCAGATCGGTGCCGACCGACTGATCTATGGTTTGGATTTCCCGTACAATCAGCAGCCACAGACAGAACGGGATCTGGAGATTATCCGGAACCTGGATTGGCCGGCCGAAGATATCGACCTCTTGCTGGGCGGCAATCTGAGAAATCTATTGGGCCTGCCCTGAGGTTGCCCGGCCCGAAGCAGGACAACTGAGAAGCGCTATGAGACTGGCCGGAAAAGTTGCTGTCATTACCGGCGCCGCATCCGGACTGGGCCGAGCATCTGCTCAACTGTTCGCTGAGCACGGTGCCCCCGTCGTTATTGCCGATCGCGATGCGTCAGGCGGCGAGGAGACCGTCGCCCAGATCCGCGATACGGGCGGTCAGGCGGAATTCATCGAGACCGATGTTGCGATCGCCGATGACGCTGACGCAATGGTCACAAAGGCCGTTACATGTTTTGGCAAACTCGACGTCCTCTTCAACAACGCCGGAATAGCGATCCGCAAACCAGTCGCGGACCTGAGCGAGGACGAATGGGACCGCTGTATCGACACCAATCTGAAAGGCGTATTCCTCGGTTCCAAATCTGCCATCCCTGAAATGATCCGCGGCGGCGGCGGCTCGATCATCAACACCGCATCGATCTATGGTGTTGTCGGCGGTAGGACGCGGGCCGCCTATTCGGCATCGTCAATCTCACCCGTAGCATGGCCTTGGACTATGCATCGCAGAATATTCGGGTGAACTGCATCTGTCCGGGGTTTGTCGAGACACCGCTGTTAAAGAAAATCCTGGGAACCGAAGAAGAATTTCAGGCCCTGGTGGACATGCACCCGATGGGACGCCTGGGCCGGCCCATCGAGACGGCGTACGCCGCTGTCTACCTGGCATCCGACGAAGCTGCCTTCACTACGGGGATTGCTCTGCCGGTCGATGGTGGGTATACTGCCGGATGAGCCCAACAGCAAAATCAACGGCCGCCCTTGACAGTGTTCTCGATGCCCTTGGCCACAAGATTACAGAGCTGCGCCGTGGCATCGAGCCGGTGTGGCGATGCCCGCCAAAGGCCCCCCGGCGCGGCCCGGCCGAGCCACCCGCCCCAACCTGGACAGTGTATAAGCCACACCGCGAGTTCTGGACGAAAAACCGTAAGCACTGGTTTTACACCGACCTCGAATTGCCTCAACGCCGCACTGGCTTGAAGCTCGCCGGGACGACTGCAAATATTTTCATTCTGGGGTGGGCCCCGTTCACCGTCTGGATCGACGGCGAAGAACTGTTCCGGGAGACACGGGCCTGGGCCGCAACCGGCCCCATCTCGGAGCCTTTTCCACTCCCGATCGAACCCGGAAAAACCTATCGTATCGTGGCCTGTGTAGAGCCCACAGAGGTCATCGATCCGCCAAAATCATTTCAGATCGATATCGAACTCGCGGCCTGCACCGACCTGGCCGTTGACCTCGACGCGGCAGCAATGCAGTTGAAGATGGCAGCGGCGCTCGCTTCGTCGGATCGCGATCGGCAAGTCGTCAGACGCGCCGCCGCCGCGGTCGACCTGGCCGCGGTCAAGAGCAACCGCTGGACCGCCGTCCGTGCTTCCATTGACCAGATGGAGTCGATGTTGCTGCCGCTGTCGGCGCAGGCCAAGGCGATCACAGTTCATCTGCTCGGTCATGCACATACCGATATGGACTGGATGTGGACCTGGGACGACACCGTCAAGTGCATTCGCCGAGATTTCAAAATCGCCACCGATCTCATGGATGAGTATCCCGACCTGACCTTTGTCCACAGCCAGGTCCCGACATACGATCTGGTGCGCCGCCACGATCCGAACGTATTCGCCAAGGTGAAGAAGCGAATTCGCCAAGGCCGCTGGGAGAACGCTGCAGGCACCTGGGTCGAAGGCGACTTGAACATGGCGGACGGCGAGTCGATCGCCAGGCATATGTTGTACGCCAAGCAGTGGACCCGCAAACATTTCGATTCGGAAGCAACCGTGTTCTGGGAACCCGACACCTTCGGGCATCCGGGCAACATCCCGCAGCTCGCGGCGCTCGGCGAGTTCGATTCGTACTTCCACATGCGCTGTAACCCAGGGCTTTGGGACAACTGGCCAATCCGCAATTGGACCGGCGTCGACGGCAGCCGGATCACCGCGTTCTCAAAGGTTTACAACGACACGCTGGCACCGGACGCGGTCGTCGAAACCGCCATCCGAAACTACCGCAAAGGCATTCGCAATGCACTGCACATCTGGGGCATCGGCAACCACGGCGGCGGCATGGCGCGGCATCAAATCGAGATCATGCAGCGCTATCACGATCGACCGCTCATTCCGACAATCCGTTTCAGCAGCATGAAAGACGTCGTTGCAGCAGTCCACAAAGAGAAGCCGGAACTGCCGGGCAACACCGGGGAAACCTACACGGTCTTCGAGGGCTGTTTCACGACCCACGCCGCGATCAAGCGCTACAACCGTGAGTGTGAAGGGCAGTTGATCACGGCCGAAGCCCTCTGCGCCCTGGCCAGTCTCGACCGCCGACGTACGCTGGCCAACGCCTGGACGCCGGTGCTCTTCAACCAGTTTCACGATATCTTCGACGGCGCCTCCGTTCACGACACCTATATCAACGCCCATCAACGCTCCGAGA
>CAUZJQ010000336.1:0-4789 GCA_963580095.1 Lentisphaeria bacterium
GGTTCCGGTTACTGCACCGCCGTCGCTGAACATGCCATCGAAAGTGCGATTGCGTCAGTTGTTGATCGATAACAACACCGAACTGGCGCGACTCAAGGCAGCGTTTCAAGTTGCCGAGCGGGTTCTGCACTTTGAACTTGCCAGACAGAAGACAGATGTCGAAGTCGCGGCGGAACTCGAACAGGAAGCCGGTGCTGACAAGAGGGAATTCGCTCTTGGTGTCGAAATCGAACTGCCGATCTACGATCGTAATCAGCAGGCGATCGCCGAAGCGGACCAGGAGTGCCGGCTCGTCAAAGCCCGGTTCGAGACAGCGCTCACACGGTCCCTTGCACATCTGGACGTTTTGCTGGAGCGCTTCGAACTCATTCGACGGCGGCTGGATGTGATCAACGAGGAGTTGCTGCCGAAAAGCCGGAGCAACCTGAAGACCGCGCGCCGTCTTGCCGAGGCCGGCCATTTTGCAGCGCTGCAATACCTCGAGCTGTTGCGAGGCGAACGGGAACTGCAGATCGCTATGGCGGACGCCGAGCTGGCATTGCTCGACAATGAAGTGGCGGTCGAGCAGCTCATCGGCGTTCCGCTTGTTCGTGGTCCGGGAAAATCCGCCCGAACATATCTGTCTACGGACGGTCCAGACGGGACAGGTGGCGTGGATCCGGGCCTGCCGAGTTGGCAAGAATCAATCGACACTAAAACACCTCAGGAATAATTCATTATGAAAAAAGCAGCGATCGCATATATCATCATGGCTGTCATCTTCGCCGGCATCGGCGGCGCATGCGGCTGGTACTTGGCGATCAAGAAAGGGCCCGCCGTAAATGCTCCCGGCGGGCATGACGACCACGCGGCGCATGATGACGCAGGTGATGAATCCGTTTTGTCACCACAAGCGCTCGCCAATATGGGGATCGAAGTCATCGAAATCGAAGAGGAAGATTTTTTCGTCTACGAGAGCGTGCCTGCCAGCATCGCCGAAACACCGCTAGCTGAACAGCCGGTGACTGCACCGATCGGTGGTGTCGTTCAAGTCGTCAGCCCGCGGCTCGGCCAGAAAGTCAATGGTGGCGAAGTCGTCGTGCGATTGGTTCGCGACTCGTTGCCGCGCCCCGAACTCGGTCTCACGGAGGATTTACTGAAACCGGCGACCGAGCAATTCCATAGTACTGCTCGGGAACTGCGGCAGGCGTTGAAGGCGTTGGAAATTTTCGAGGAGGAGCTCGATCGCCTTAACCAATTCGACCTCATGACAGGCGACGGCCTGCCTCTGATCCCGCGACAGAATCTCATCGGTTTGAGATACGAACGTGCGAGAACACAGCAGACGATCGACGACCTGCGCAGGGAGTTGCGCATCCATGGCATCACCGAGGAACAGCTGGCTACTATTCAGGCCGGCGGTGAAGTCGATTTGAATCTGCAGATCTGGCAGGCAGTTCTCAAGCGCAACGGCATTTGGGACGAGACGGCACAGGTCCTGTTGAAGACGCTTGACGAAGATCAACAGCAACGTCCCTGGGTGATTGCAATGATTGGCGAGCTGTTGACGCAAAATCTGTTGTCGCCGGAATTGCGCGATTGGTTGACTGCGGATGACTATGCCAGCAAACACTTCATTCACATTTCCGGATTGCTGTTCGGTGGTGAGTCATTGACCAGCATCCGTCAGCTCTATTCGCTCGGTGCACTGGAGCCCGTGGTTGAGATCAAGGCACCAGATAACGTGCCGGCCTGGGACGTTCAGGCGCTGTTGGTAAAGAGCGGTGACCACGTCGAACGCGGTCAGGCACTGCTTGTACTCGGGAATGCACGGGAAATGATCCTGGAAGCCCACCCGGTCGCGGGCGAGACCGTAGCATTACTGCAGGCACTGGAGAAAAATTCACTACTTTCTGCTACGCCATTGGTGACAGATAGTGGCCCGACGCTTACGGATCTTCGAATTGAATTGCTCACCGGCGGTGACAACGACCGTTCGCTGGCTCGCATCCCGGTCAGAAACGAGGTGCACGCCGTGACTCGCAATGGTGACGCCGGCGAGTATCGCAGCTGGAGGCTCCGGACTGGTCTTCGTTATATGCTGCGCGTTCCGGTTCGAAAGATTCCAGATGCGCTGGTTGTCCCGGCGGACGCAGTTGTTTCCGATGGCGCCGATCGCGTTGTGTACGTACAAAATGGTGACCAGTTTGCTCCCGCAAAGGTAGTCGTTTCCTACGCTGACCACGAAGTCGCCGTACTCGGCGAGGGCAGTGAAGTTTTTGCCGGCGACCCGGTTGTCACTGTTGGCGCTTTTGCCCTGAGCCTGGCGCTGCGTGCCGGTGACGGTGGTGCTATCGATCCGCACGCTGGCCACAATCATTAACCTGGATCATAGCGATCCCGTGGGAGTAATCGCGTGAAAAAGCTTTGGAGTATTGGTGGGCAAAGAACGGTGGTGCACCGTGACAGCGGTCTGCAAGATCAGGCTGTTTGCAAAGACTTTTGCATTGCTTCGCCCGTTCGGAATACGCCCCAACGCTTCGCATTTCAACACTCCACCGCTCCACTACTCCAACACTACGTGTGATGACAGTGAACCTGCATAACACACGATAGGGGAACTTTACGATGTTGAAAAAGATAATCCGATTTTCTTTGAAGAATCGTCTGTTTGTGGTTGTTGTGGCGATTATTATTGCTATAACCGGCGGTCTAACCGCCTGGCGAATGCCAATCGATGTGCTGCCCGATCTCAATCGGCCGACCGTTACGATCATGTCGGAGGCCCACGCGATGGAGCCGCAGGACGTCGAGCAACTGGTGACGCTGCCGCTTGAGCAAATGCTGAACGGCGCTACAGGTGTTGTGCGTGTTCGCTCTTCCTCCGGCCTCGGGCTATCCGTCGTGACGGTTGAGTTCGGCTGGGGAACGGACATCTATCGCAACCGCCAGATCGTCTCCGAGAAACTGCAGGTCGCACGACCCCTATTGCCTGAGGGCGTGCAGCCACAGATGGCACCGATCTCGAGTATCATGGGGCAGGTACAGTTGATTGGTGTGCAATGGAAAGACCCGTCCGGTTCGATCTCCGAGTTGCGTGCCAAAGTCGATTACGAATTGCGTTACCGGTTGTTGGCGGTTCCGGGAGTGGCGAAGGTCATCACGATGGGTGGTGCCGGACGCCAGGTTCAGGTCGTGATGGACACGGACAAATTGCGGACGTTCGAGGTGACACCCGAGGACGTGGCGGAAGCGATCAAGAACAGCAATCGTAATGCCTCCGGTGGGTTCATTGATCTAGGTGACAAGGCGCCAGTGATCACGGTCCGCGGCTTGTTGGTGGAAAAGGAACAACTTGCCGACGCCGTCGTGCGCCCGGATTCAGTGCGGCCGATACGTATCAGCGACGTGGCGCGAGTCGAATTCGGCCCGGCGCTGATCCGCAGTGGTGATGCCGGGATCAACGGCGAACCCGGTGTCGTCTTAGTGATCATGAAGCAGCCCAAGTACGACACCGTCAAGCTGACGGAAGCAATCAACGCGTCGCTTGATTCCTGGGTTGATGCGCAGGGCGGTCAAGTGACGGTACTGCCGGGGCTTTTTCAGCAGGCGGATTTCATTCATCGGGCGATTGACAACGTCATGGCGGCGGTGCGCGACGGTGCTATTCTCGTCGTCATCATCCTGTTCATTTTCTTGATGAACTTTCGCACGACATTCATCACGCTTACTGCGATACCATTGTCGATCGCGATTACTGCGCTGGTGTTTGCAGCTATGGGGCTGAGCATCAACACAATGACGCTCGGCGGGCTGGCCGTGGCGATTGGCGCCTTGGTCGATGACGCTATCGTGAGCATCGAGAATTCCTTCCGGCGTTTACGCCAGAACAGCGAGCTAGCGGAGAGCGAACAGGCGCACGCCATCGAGGTGCTTTTCGAGGCGGCTTGTGAGGTGCTTCAACCCATCGTGATCGGGACCCTAGTGGTTATCGTTGTGTACCTGCCGCTTTTTTCTCTGAGCGGACTGGAAGGCCGGCTCTTTACGCCCATCGGTTTGGCGTACATCGTCAGTGTAGCTGCTTCCTTGCTGGTTGCGTTGACAGTTACGCCGGCCCTTTCGTACTTGCTATTGCCCGGGTACATGGCCAAACGACAACGGCGCGAGAGTGTCGTGGTGCGCGGCCTCAAGCATGTGGCAGGCGGCGCCATCCGTTTCAGTATCCGACAGGCGCCTCATGTGGTCGCAACGCTGGCTGTGTTAGTGCTGGTTGCAGTCGCGTTCATGGCTACGCGCGGCACCCAGTTCCTGCCCGAATTCAACGAGGGTGTAGCTCAAATTAACATGTTCCTGCCTCCCGAAACGGGGCTGCAAACGTCGAATGAATACGGATCCGGGCTCGAGGAGACGATGATGCAGATCGATGGCGTCGTGTCTGTCGGCCGGCGTACCGGGCGTGCGGCCGGCGATGAACATGCAGAGGGTGTGAATGTATCAGAGGCAATTGTTACGTTCGATCCAAATGCTTCACGATCTCGAGAGGATATTATCGAGGATATTCGTACCCGGCTTGCCGACGAATTCCCAGGTGTCGCTATTGGTGTCGATCAACCTCTGGCACATCTCCTGAGCCATATGCTGTCGGGTGTTAAGGCACAGGTCGCGATCAAAGTGTTTGGTCCCGACCTGGATGAGCTGCGAGGGCTCGCAACACAAATTGAAATGCAGATCCGCCCGATCCCGGGTGTAAAAGATTTGATCGTCGAACCGCAGGTGTTGGTTCCCAACGTGGAAATTCAGCCACGTCGCG
>CAUZJQ010000337.1:0-4784 GCA_963580095.1 Lentisphaeria bacterium
TGACGACGCTCGAATTCCGCAACGGCGTCAAAGGTCATATCTTTGTGAGCTGGCTGCACCCCTACAAGGAACAGAAGCTCATCGTCGTCGGCTCCGAAGGGATGGTTGTTTTCGATGATGTCAGTTCTGAGAAACTGCATCTGCACAGGCACAAGATTGAATGGATAGACGGTAAAACCCCAATCGCTCAGAAGTCGGATTATGAAGTTGTACCGGTGTCGGACGGGGAACCGTTGCGGCGCGAACTTGCGCACTTTGCAGAGTGCGTCCGCACCCGGCAGCGGCCGCGTTCGGACGGGGCCGAGGGGCTGCGGGTGCTGAAAGTGCTGCAAGCCGCCGAGGATTCACTCTTGCCGCCCGCCACGGTGCAGCAGACGCCGTCCTATTTCGTCCACCCATCGTCTTGCATCGACGACAACGTCACCATCGGTGAGGGGTCGAAGATCTGGCATTTCAGCCATATCCTGCATCACAGCCGGCTCGGGCGGGAATGCGTCGTCGGCCAGAATGTCAGTGTCGGGCCGGATGTTGTGATTGGTGACGGTTGCAAGCTGCAAAACAATGTTTCGGTGTACAAGGGTGTAACCCTGGAAGACAATGTCTTTTGTGGGCCGTCCTGCGTCTTTACCAACGTCTACAATCCGCGGGCCTTCATCGAGCGCAAGGAAGAATTTCGCCCCACGCTCGTAAAGCTTGGCGCGACGCTTGGTGCCAATGCCACGATCATCTGTGGTGCTACCATTGGCAGTTATGCCATGGTCGGTGCCGGTGCGGTCGTGCGCGATGACGTACCGGACCACGCGATTGTTGTCGGCGTTCCAGCGCGTCAGATCGGCTGGGCCTGCACCTGTGGGGCGACGTTGCGATTTGAAGATGCCGTGGCCACCTGTCACTGCGGCCGCACCGCGACGCTCACCGACGATCAGCGTGGCGTGCTGATCCGCAGCGACTGAGTGACAGAAGCTGCTTCTCCCGTGGCAAGATTGGCGCAGCCGAGCTGGCCGTTCCACGGCGACACAGCAACAACCACGAAGCAAGGTCTTGTCACATTTACAGGCCCTTGATTACCTCGAGAACCTGGTTGTAGTCGGGGTGGTCGGTGACTTCACTGACGATTTCGGCGTGTGCGATATTGCCCTCGGTATCAACGACATGGACGGCGCGGGCTAGTAGCTGCAGTTCTTTGATCAATAGCCCGTAGGCGTTACCGAAGGCTTTGTCCTGGTAATCCGAGAGCGTAACCACCTTGTCGATGCCGTGGGTGTCACAGAAGCGGCTGGCGGCAAATGGCAGGTCCATGCTGATACTCAAGATCACGGCATCGAGGTCGGCCGCCTCTTCGTTGAACCGCCGAGTCTGCTGCTCGCAAACCGGTGTGTCGAGCGACGGTACGGAGCTGATGACGACAACCTTGCCGGCGTAGTCGGATAGCTTGACCGGCTGCAGCGCCGGATTGATAGCGAGGAAGGCAGGGGCAGTATCGCCCACGGCAACAGGTGTGCCCTGCAAGGTCAGCGGTCCGCCCTTGAATGTGATAACGTCGCTGCGTTCCGCTGCTGGTTCGTCAGCGTCGCTGCCGTTGCCCACGTTTTTTTCGACCTGCTCGACACGCGCCGCGAGGTCGTCGATTTGGCGTTTGGTCGGCAGTTTGCCGACCGCGGCGTTGACGGTGCCGTTGATCTTTTCCTCGATGTCCTTGCGGGTCTTGGTAGATTCGTTGAGAAGATGATCGTACAGCTTGCGGCCCTCCTCTTCCGAGAGCTTGGCGCTCTCGGCCAGATCCCGTGCGGTCTCGGCAATTTTCTCCTTGGTCATGTAAGCGAGTCCGAGGCTGGTCAGCATGATTTTTTTGATAAAGTCAATCATAGTAAGTCTCCTACGGTGTTGTTCGATGTCAGTAGAAACGTTAATACTGCGGCCATTGCGAAAAAACGGTAATTCAGCCCTGGCGCCAGCTCAGCCGGTGATCAGCGTCCCGGCGCTGGAATCGCCACCGACAATGCGCCGTAGGTTGGCGGCGTCATTGAAGTCACAGACGATGATCGGGATGCCGTTGTCCATGCACAAGGCGAAAGCGCTGGCGTCCATGATCTTGAGCCGCTTTTCGAGCGCTTCCTGATAGGTCAGCGTCTCGTAGCGCTTGGCGTCTGGGTGGGTCGCGGGATCTGCCGTGTAGACGCCATCGACTTTGGTAGCCTTGAGAATGGCATCGGCGTTGATCTCGCTGGCGCGTAGCGCCGCGGTTGTGTCGGTCGTGAAATACGGCGAGCCGGTACCGGCCGCGAAGATCACGACGCGCCCCTTTTCGAGGTGTCGGATGGCGCGGCGGCGAATGAATGGTTCGGCGAAGCCGCGCATTTCAATGGCGGTCTGCACACGGGTCGGAACGCCCAGCTTCTCGAGCGCATCTTGCATAGCCAGGGCATTCATCACGGTGGCCAGCATGCCGATGTAATCGGCACTGACTCGGTCCATCCCGCGGCTGCTGGCGGCGATCCCCCGGAAGATATTGCCACCCCCGATGACGAGGGCCACCTGCACACCCATCCCCTTCAGTTGCTTGATCTGGTTGGCAAGGTCTTCAGTAGTCGCCGGATCGACGCCAAATGGCAGCGGCCCCTTGAGTGCTTCGCCACTCAGCTTGATGAGGATACGCTCGAAAATGCTTTCAGCCAAGGCATGAACCCCTGTTTTTGCCGCGCGGATCGCGCGACACGTACAACTGACAAACTAAACTTGCACGGCGATGTTTTATAGATGCCGCAGAAAAACCTTGCCATCGGGCAAATAAAAGGGCCACCGGACGGGTGGCCCCTTGAGAGCATCACTGGGGGGCAATTTCGCCGACTTGCCAGCGGGCGAAGCGGCAGATCTTTGCTTTCGGATTCACCTTCCCCACGGCGATCTTGTCGTCGCGAACCCAGGCTTGCCTGGTCAGGCAGATATCCTTGTACCACTTCTGGATTTTGCCGGTGAGGATCTTCTCGAGCATGTCCGCCGGCTTGTCGGCGAGCTCTGGGGTGGCGGCGGCGATTTCCTTTTCCTTTGCCACGGCCTCGGCGGGCACGTCATCCGGCGAAACATATTGCGGACTGTACGCGGCAACATGCATGCAAAGATTTTTGAGGTATTCTTCGTCCGCTTCACCGTCGACATCGACGAGCACGGCGATTTTGCCGCCGGCGTGGATGTAGGACTCGCATTTACCCTGCGCTTCCCAGCGCATGACGCGGTTGATCTGGATGTTTTCACCGATCTGATTGATCAGGTCCGGCAGCTTGTCCTTGACCTGATCCTTGATCGCGTCGGTCTTGCAGCCTTCGCCGTCGAGCTCGGCAGCGGCGGTCGCCAGGCTGTCGCAGAATGCGCCGAAGACTTCGTTCTTGGCGACGAAATCGGTCTCGCACAGAACCTCGACGAGTACCGCGGCATTGTTGTTTAGCAGCGAGGTGACACGCCCTTCATTGGTGCTCCGACCAGCTTTCTTGGCTGCCTTTACGGTGCCTGACTTTCGCAACTCATCGACTGCTTCCAGGATATCTCCATCGGATAAAACCAGGGCCTTCTTGCAATCCATCATGCCGGCACCGGTTTTTTCGCGCAGTTCGCGAACCAGAGTTGCAGTGATTTCAGTCATTTTTTCGGTCCTCTTTGTTAGTGCAGTAAAGAGGCAGGCAAGAGCTTCTCTTGCCTGCCTCTTGAAGATCAGTCCTTCCGCGGTCATTGCCGGAAAATATCGAATATTACTCGGCGTCTGCGGTCTTTGCTTTCGGTTCGGCAACGGCGCCCTTACCGTCTTTTTTCACACTGGCGTCGTCGTCGCCTTTGTCGGCATCCTCGGATTGAGCCGCGGCGGCTTTCTCGGCAGCGATGCGTGCTTCTTCAGCTTCTTCGTCCGCTTTCTTCTTCGTGAATTCCTGCTTCGCCGCCTTCATAGTGGTGGACAGGACGTCGACGATGACTTTGATAGCGCGCAGCGCGTCATCGTTGCCGGGAATGATGTGCTGGATATTGTCGGGATTACAATTGGAATCTACGACAGCGACAACGGGTACATTGAGGCGGTTGGCTTCGCGCACGGCGATGTCCTCGCGCTCGACATCGATGACGAACATGACATCCGGCATCTTGTGCATCGACGCGATACCGCTGAGGTTGCGTCCCAGCTTGTGCAGTTCCCGGCGCATCGAGGATGCTTCCTTTTTGGGCAGCGTCGCCATCTCTCCGGAACTCTCCATGTTCTGGAGTTTCTCCATGCGATCAATGCTCTTGCGGATGGTCTTGTGATTGGTGAGGGTGCCGCCGAGCCAGCGCTCGCACATATAGTGGGTGCCGCTGTCAATGGCTGCCTGGCGCAGACACTCCTGAGCTTGGCGCTTGGTGCCGACCATCAGCACTTCGCCGCCGTTCACTACCACCTCGTACAGATACTGGCAGGCCTTTTCCAGATGAGTCATCGTCAAGCGGAGATCGAAGATATATATGCCGTTTCGGGCACCGTAGATGTATGGTTTCATCTTCGGATTCCAGCGCTTGGTCTGGTGCCCGTAATGGATACCGGCATCAAGCAAATTTTGCATCGTGATCTTGTCGGCCAAAACTGTCCTCCGGCGTTTTTGGAGTATGTTACATGTCCATTGATAAACAACGAAAAAGACGTCCGGCGGCGGTCGGGGAAAGAAATCGTCGCCAGTTGTATGAGGAACGCATACTATACGAGAGACCGCCGTATTGACAATCACCTTCCGGGATTAATTTTATAATTTTTCCGGACCGTTTCGGCG
>CAUZJQ010000338.1:0-4774 GCA_963580095.1 Lentisphaeria bacterium
CCACCCGATCCGGGCGACCGCCGGTTAATTCGATGACGACGTTGTCGCCGAATTGAATGTCGGGATAGGGCTTGCGCGTCGGACCGTAGGCGATCATCAGAATGGTTTTATCAGGGTGTGATTTGGCTGCTTCGTCACAGAGCCATTTGTGCAGCAGCAGCATGCGCCGGTTAGTGTCCGGCTCCATTGCCTGGCAACCGTCGCATTCACATGGGATGTGCCCGTCGGACTGGCCCATCTCGAGCCAGTCATAGCCGGCATCGAACTCCGCCTGCAACCCGCGCAACAGAATTTTTCGTACTTCCGGGTTCGATGGACATACATGGTGGCCGACTTTTGTGCGTTCGCCGTTGAACTCCACGAAGTACTCGGGATTCTTTTCAAAGTCTGCATTGAACCAGTATATGTAGGAATGCCCGCCGTAGTGTCGACCCTGGATGCCGCTGCGAATGCTGTTGGCGTAAGGGGCCGGACCTTTGAGCTGACTGCCGTAGAAGAAGGTGCCGATATAGAAACCGAAGGCAGCCGCATCGAGATCATCCAGATCGCGTGGCACAGCCAGTCGCATTGTCTTCGGAACCCGGGTACCTTTCTCCGTCGGCGCCAGCCACTGCACGCCGCAGTGTAATTCCAGAAACCGGGTGACGGCACGGCAGGTGCCCTTGGGGCCTGCTCGCAGCGGCCCTCGAAGCGGTGCGCATTCGAGGAAATACTCCCACGGTCCCTCCGTCGGCTCGATCGCCCCACTGCGTCGTGGAGAATCACGGCCGATCAGATACAACACGTCGCCAGCAACACGCAAGCGGCCGGCATCGTAGGTAAGGTCATCGGTGGTGACGCCGGCTGCTGCGGCCATCCGGGTGTGCCCGACACTGATGATGGTGCCATCCGGTGCGGCGCTTTCCTCGACGATGTTCAACGTGGCGCCGGTGATTTGCTTCACGTAGTCGGTAAGCCAGGACGCCGCCATGAGGGTGAACGAGTCCGCCTTATCCGGCACGGCGATGGTGCAGGCGGCACGTCCGTTGTCGACAAGTACGAGGTCGTCGGCTTGTGCCTGCAATACGAGGATCGACAACAGTAGGGAGGCTATTAGGGCAATACGCATGGTGTTCCTATCCATTGGTAAAAGCTTCTTCGAACAGTCGCTCGAAATCCGCGAAGGTAACGGTGTTATCGATGTTCTGGCAGTCAATCGCCAACCGCGAGGTAGTGTTTTCCGTAAAACTCCAGACGGGCTGTTCCTCGAAGTGCCACAGTCGCAGCGAGCGGTAGTGGTCCTGTAGCAGCTCATCGGTGCGTGTGTTGCGTGAGCCGCTGGGGTAGGCAAAGTGCGGGGGCAGACGGCCGAGATGTTCCTGAAAGGCAGCGCTGGGTCTGTCAACCTCGTCGAGCACGCCTGTGTCGCCTTCGGCCTCGTGCTTGTCCGCCATCCGGCAGTGGCTTGCGGTGTGGGCCCCGATCTCCCAACCCGCCGCGACGAGTTCGCGGATTTGGTCCCAGGTCATAAACGGTTTCTCGACGATGCCTTCGGTCTTGGTGCGGATGGCGGCGCGCTTGCCTTCGGATGTTGCGTTGGCCGAGTCGGTTATAACGAAGCAAGTGGCGGTGAAGCCGAACGAGTCGAGAACAGGCTTGGTTACCGTGAACGTGTCGAGCCAGCCGTTGTCGAAGTGCAGGACGACGGCATGTTCGGGTAAAGGCGCATCGTCGATCACCCAGTCGACGACGCTCGAAGTCGAGACGACTTCCATCTTGTTGTCGGCCAGGTACTGCATCTGCCGGCGAAATGCAGACTCTGCAATCACGCCGGTGCATTCTCCCGGTTTGTTGACGTCCAATTCGCCGGCGCCATCGGGATAGACATGATGATAGACCAGGATTGGAATGCGTTGGTTCACTCTACGCACCACTCAGGACGTCTTTCATGCCGGGCAGCATGCACTTGATGTCACCATGCCCGTCGGCCTGGAGGAAGGAGGCGGATTCATAGAGGGCCAAACCATTAATGCCGCGGGCAGTGACTCCCCGAATCACTTCGCGCAGTTGGTCGGCCCAGGAATTCGAGGCGCTGAAAACGCAATTGAGATATGGGCACAGAATGGTTTCGACACCGCAGGCATCGGCATGTGCGATAGCCTCGTCTAAATAGCCGGGGGATTGGTCCATGTTTTTCAGGGTGATGGTGTCGACGATGCCCTCCTCGATCCATCGGCGCCAATCCCATTTGATGTTCAGCATCGGGCGGCAGCCGGGTGCTGCGAACATTGGGATGCTGACGTGATGCTGGAATTTTCCGCCAGCGTCGTGTACGCGGCCGGCGGCGTGCCGAAGAAAGTCAGTATACATGTCGCCGAGCATGCCGGTGTGTTGTTCGCGGCACGCGGCATCCGGCCGCAGCGGGTGTCCGAAACGGGTTTCGAACTCGCGCCGCTCATGCGGGCCGAATCCGTAGTTGGCCCAATCGAGGACTCTGCCGTGATTGATAATGCGCAGGTCGATACCGTCGACGCCGGCGTCGAGCGCTTCGGTAATCCAGTCATCCCAGAACCGAATGGTGGCGGGATGTGCCGGACTGGGCGCGCCGCTGCTGATATACTCGGGCCGGCCGCGCATGAACGCCAGGCCCAGGTCGAGACCGTCGAGCGCCTGGTACGTGTCGATCCAGTCGCGGTCGTTGGTTGAACCGCTCGGTTGGCGAATCGTTGTGGTTCCGTTGAAGATGAAACTACCCTGACCCTGCCACTGTTCGGGACCTACCGTCGGGCGCTCCGGTATATTGCGCGACGTATGGATTACCCGCCCGTCCGCATCCCGGACCTCGCAGAGGCGGTGCATCAGGTTGCGAAAGGAGCATTCGCGCTTGCAACTGACCGTGACCGCGAAATACCTGGTGCGAATGTCCAGACCGTTGATGGTGATGGTGCTGACTGACCGCGGTTCGGTCTGGCCACCCTCCCAATGCCGGGCGAACTGGCGCGATTCAGTGCCGAGCGAGATTTGCGGCGGCGGGGTCACGGGACGGTATGACTCATTGTCATCGCTGACCCAGACCGTGATGTCCTCGGGACGGATGGCATGATCTGCAGCATTATCTTTGAAGAAAGAGATGGAGGTCACAGGCCGACCGCCGGGATCCTCGTTGATCTCCGCATCCGGATGCCAGTGAACCAGTGCCGTGTCGCGGTTGGTCTGGCGGAAGTGATCGAAGGTGTATGGGCTCGGATCGCCATACGGCGGATCCCACCCGAGGTCGACCGACTTGTGGACGGCATAGACTTCCATGCCCCGTCGGTGCCCCGCCTCGACCGCCTTAGGCAGAAACGGGTAGCAGTTGCGCACTGTGGCCGGCACGACGCGCATGCCGTCCGGCCGGATCTCGGCGGCGAAATCGCAGAGGTCCAGATTCCGGTCGAGCTCCGGATCGGCGTCGGGCCCAACCGCCTCCATCCTGATACGTCGATTGTTGAACCAGTAAACGCGGCTGATGCCGAGCTCGCCGAGCTGCCCGATCAGTAGATCGATCATTTCGGCGGTAAACGGCTGGTAGATCATGTCGTCGACGAAATCGACAACGGCAGCCAGAATTGGCTGCGGGCCGGTTTTCTTTGGAACACGCGCGGGCTGGGGGGCGCTGGTTTCGATGCTCACATTCGAGATGGCCGCACCCGCGAATGTGTCGACCGAAATCTTCCGATACGGCCGGGGAACGCTGCGGTCGACACGAAAGTATTCACGGCCATCCACGGAAATAACGATGGCATTCGCATCGCCGTTGATATTTATCCTGTGCGTTGTGTCGGGGCCGATCTCGCCCCACGGCTCATCGTCATACTCATGTGCTTTCACGGCATTGAGTATATCGAGGAGGACGGGTTTCATGGCGTAGTAGGGCCCCCACTCGATACCCCATTCGTCAAGCGAGACCGATGCCGGCTCGGCCCGTTGCAGGGACATGTCGAGCTGCAGCTCGACGGTCTCGACGCCGCCGTCGGGAAAGGAAAACGTAATGCCGCCCAGGTGGGACAATACGTCGACTTCACCCATACCCCCACCGCTGATCATCATCGATCCCGTCGGATCCGGGCCCGACGGCAGCACGTGTGTCAACCGTCCATCCTCGACGGCCCAGTTGCCGAAGGCAACTTTCCACTCTCGACCGAGATTCTCCGGGATGAAAGGAGCAAAGCTGTGTGTTTGGGAATCGCTCACGATGAATCCTGCATTGGGGGCGTGGTTTCAGAGCTTCTCCAAGTATATTGTCATGGTCGGAACAAGCAAGTCGGGAACCAGTTGAATGCGGGCTGGCGACAGCCGGGGGGAAGGACTAAGGGATGACAGAGTACTGGTGGTCAGCCTAATGGAATTAGACATCGGGGACACCGTTTTCGTCAGTGTCGATATCCAACCGCGGGCTCGAATGCCGTGGACAGAGCAGAACCTTCTGGATGACTACCGTGAAGAGCAGTTTACGTTGGTCGAACTGAACCAGGCGGTCGACCATTTTTTTGACGTCATGCTGCCGGCAGCCGAAGCGGTCAGCAAATTGGCTCGACAACGAGGGATTCCGCGCGTGTTCGTACACTGGTCACGCAAAGCGATCGACCGCCCAGCGACCACGCCCAGAATCTTGAGCCTTCGCCATAGTCGTGGTATGGCGGTATGTCGGATGTCCCCGATCGACATGTCCGATGTCAAAAAGCTGGCGCTGCTGATAACAGGTCCCTTTGCAGGCCGGATATCGCCATTCCTTCATTGCGCCAGTCGACAATGG
>CAUZJQ010000339.1:0-4751 GCA_963580095.1 Lentisphaeria bacterium
CCGCTGTCGACGTGCACGCCGACAGCGCGAATGTCGTTTCACTTCGCGCCGTCGATCGCTGCGGGCGGGGGCTTGTTCCCGAAGTCGGCCCCCGTCGCCACGGCCCCTGCCGTCACGTTGACCTCGTGCGAACCCAGGTTAGGCGGGTATGTCTGTGTCCACCCCTTTTTTGTCACTTCCGTAACCTTGTAGGTGCCGAGTGCGAGACCGCCGAAAGCATAGGTTCCGTCGGCACCGGTCGTGGCCGTGGTCTCGGTAAATGGAACGTCCCCGGCCCCCATGTGGAAGTAGTCGAAGTCCTCCTCCCAATGGGAATTGCCCCAGTACACATTGTTCAGGTTGCTCGCATCCGACCAGGGCAACCTGGCGGCAACGGGGGTAATGGAACCGGCCAACACGTCGTCCACATACAATTCGACCGAAGCGCTTCCTTTCTTCCTCTGCAGACGGAATACGTGGTAGCCCGACCGGACATCATACGCGAATCTCACGGCACCACCACCGCCGCCGGCGGCAGGCATACCATCCAACAGCGTCACCCCGCCACCGTCGGCGGGGTCGGCATCAAACTGCACCCTTATGTTATTGGTGTCGTCGTCGATCCCTAACACGTTTTGCCGGGTGGCGTCGCCGCCGGCAGACACCCTGTTGGTGGCCCACTCGATGGTCCAGCCGCCGGCCTTGGTGTTCGCCTTATAGGTCCCTGGGGTTCCGGTACTGATAGCTCCTCCCGGGTTCCCATGCCATTTCAGCCAACCGACCTCGGGGGCGTCAAACTTTACGTTCGAACCGTTCAGGGCATGCCCTGTCCAACCGGCGTCTACCGGATTGCCTACACATTCGGTGCTCAGGCCGTTGTAATCCAGCCGGCCGTTGTTGTTTGTATCAAGAAAAATCCTCGAGCCCGCGATCCCCGGTTCGTCGGCATCCCGGATACCGTCGCCGTCTAAATCGTGCCATTTCGTACCGCGGATCTGTGCTTGGTATCCAAAGTTGAGATCCCGGACGCTTTCGCCTACGGCCAGAACAACCGTGTGTGCCGTCAAGTCGGGCGGGTACGCCCGTGTCCAGCCACCCTGCATCACTTCCGCAACTGTATACGTGGCCGGCGCGAGGCCGCCGAAGCCATAATCGCCGTTGGCGGTGGTGGTGGTGGTGGTCTCGCCGTCGTCGAGTCGGCCGTTGTCGTTTTGGTCGAGATAGATGGTCGAGCCCACGACGCCCGGTTCGTTGCCATCCCTGACACTGTCGCCGTCTAAATCGATCCACGTGCTCCCGCTAATCTGGGCGTAGAAAACGTTGATGGTCTGGTCCACGGCAATGCTGGTGATGGTTTGCGTGGTGCCGTCGGGCCAGGAGACTTCCAGATCAACCCGGGTGCTATGGCCGCCGAGGCCGAAGTGCATGACCAGGTCGCTCTGGTTTCCCTGGCCGGTGCCCGATTCGACCTGCCTGACTAAGGTGCCCAGGTCCGGCACGACAATTCTCACCTGTGCGCCGATGGCGGCATGATTGACGCCGTAGCCGTTGCCGGTGAGTCGAACCCGCAGCCAGTGGTTGGCATTGCCCTGGTTCTGAAACAGCCTCCCGTCGGTGACCAGATCCACGTCGCCGTCATTGTCGTAATCGCCCCAGGCGGCCTGGTAGTTCATCGAGCTGCCGATCCCGCCCAGTCCCTCGGCGGCGGTCACGTTGGTGAATGACCAGTCACCATCGTTGCGGTAGAGCCGGGCATGGTCGCCGCCATAGACCGTGGTGATGAAAATGTCCACGTCGCCGTCATTATCGTAATCCGCCAGGGCGCAACTGGCATAGGATTCCTGCCAGTCGCCCCCGTCGAAAGTGAATCTCTTGTCGAAATTCCAGCTGCCCTCGGGGCCCATGTTCTTGTAGAGAATAGCGTCTTCCGAGCGTCGGTTGTCGTGGTGATTGAAGTTGCATGCGAACAGGTCGAAGTGGCCGTCATTGTCCATATCGGCAAAGGCTGCGCTGATCGTATGCCCGGCACCGTGAACACCTGCCGCTGCACCGACATCGGTGAGGTTTCCGGCTCCGTCGTTCTGCCACAGTTGGTTGGGCTGAAACCAATAGCGTGAAGCCAGCACATCCATGTCGTGGTCCTCGTCGTAATCGCATGCATTGACACCACGCGTGTACAGGTTCCCGCCAAACGGTTCCATGGTAAAGAACTCGCCGTCATGGCTCATGAAGACAGCATCGGTCTGCGCGCCGGGATTCCCACCGCCGACATACAGGTCCACGTAGCCGTCACCATTCAGGTCGGCCCAGGCCAGGCACATCGAACAGTCCATCGGCATTGTGGCCATCGCCTGTTTCGTGAATTCCCCGGTGCCCGAGATGTTGCGGTACAAAGCCGAGCTCGCTGGCGAGTCCGAGATGAAGAGGTCGAGATATCCGTCGTTGTCATAGTCGGCGAAAACCCCCGTACTCCGGTGCGGGTGTTCCAACCTGGTAAAGCCTTTCCCCTCGTTGTTTTTCCAGGTGAAGCCGTCATACAAATCGACGTAACCGTCGTTGTTGTAATCGGCCCAGGCAACAGCCCAGCGTCCGGCTGTCCCGGTAAATCCCAGCTCGGCGCTCTTGTCGATGAACGCCCCTTGTGCAGTGGTAACTGCAACTTGCATCAAGGCAATCCCGATCAGACACCGCAGACTTTTTATCATGAGAGGACCCCTGAATTTTAAGGGCTGGTTTTATTGCAACAGCGCTGCTGTTCGCCGGGCCATTTCGCGACGCCATTTGTCGAGGTCGGTATCGACCCGCAGGTCGCCGAGCCAGCGCTCGGTGCGCGCGACGAAGCGGGCGTGCTTGCCGGCGTCTTTGGCTTTTGCAATCGCATCCTGCAACGTCGCCAGGTAGCGCGCGTCGTCGTAGCCCTCGCGATAACCTTCCCACGCCAACGTGTCGAGTGGGCCTTGCGGACCGCGAAGAACAAAGGAGTTGGGGCTGTGCGGCACACCACTGTCCTGAATATCCGGACTGTCCAGACGAGGCGTCTTCCAATAGATGTGGATGTAGGCCCAGGTCATCGTGCCGTCCAGTCCGGTTTTCCACATCCCAAGCCCGCGATGACGGCGGTGCAGCTCCGGCACCGGCATACCGCCCTGGGGATCGAAGTAGCTGAAGATCTTGTGACCGTGTTCGTGCGCGCCTTTGATCGACCGCTGGTAGTCCGGCATCATAAACGTTTCCGGGTCCCAGGTTATCAATCCCGTTCGGTGCAGCAGGAAGTCGCGCGGGGTGAAAAACCATTGCTGGTACCGGTCCGTCATCAAGGCGCCGGGGTGGGCCAGGATGGGATAATCCAGCAAGTCACCCACGATATCCAGAAAGTCGTTGCCGCAAGCGACCCAGATTTTGCCGCCACCGTCGCGGATCGCCTGGAAGCTGTCACGCTCCGAGCGCAATCGCTCGCCGTGGAATTCATCGCCCCCCATGAAGCAGGCGTCGGTATAGCCACGGGCCCTGACCCAGTCGACGACCTTTCGGGTCGCTTCGGTGCTGCTCCTTTTCTCTTCTTCGGTCAGCGCACCTTCCTTCATAATGACGCCACCACCGTCAAACATGAACAGCGGCACGCCCTTCGGCATGCCCGCCTTTTCGCGGATATCCAGGACAAAACTCAATACCTTGAATTCGGGTTCCCCGTTGGCGTCGAGTCCGGCGCCGTAGTAGCTGACCGGATTGGTGCAACCGTGCTCGACCATGTTGCGGCATTCCGCCAGGTACTGTTCAGGAGTAACTGCGTTGTAACGCTCGACGAGATGTTCCGGCATCCCCGGGTAATTCACCATGGTCGGGTAGTAGGCGCCGTAGTGAAACTGTGGCGGCTGCAGATCGAACGGCGGCACGGTGACTTCGAGGGACAGGGTCTTTGTCGGGCCGTTTGCGGCCGTGACCGTCACGGTCGACCGATAGGTTCCCGATGGTGCATCATCGGGCACATGCACAGTGATCCAGAACTGGCGAAAATCCGTGACGTCCCCCGGTTGCAGAGTATCCGTGTCGATCAGTTCTTTGAGGAGTTGGTTGATCTTGCTGTGCCCTGCCTTGTATTCTGCGAGGGAAGCCGGTTTACCGTCCGGCCGAATGGGCCCCGTGGTCAGCTCGCGGAAGTACCTGGGAGTGTGCTCGACTATCTGCATCATTCCCGGGTCGTGCACCAGCACCCACGGCAGGGCTTCAAACGTCCAGGTGATCGCCATGGTAAACTTCTGCGCGATCCGCACGTCGACGGTCGCAGCGGGGAGTTCGCCGCCGGCACCTTTCAGAGGGCCGACCTTTACCATCACCTGTTTTAACGGTGCATCGGTCTCGACGAGGAACGATGCCGGTTCGTATTCGCCGCGGGCGCACATAACAGACATCACCGTCTCGTCGCGGCATTCGATCGGCAACGCTTCGCCTTCCAGAATCGGGTTGTCGTTGATTGGCGGGTCGATGACGTAGGTGCGGTAGTCGGCACCTGTAGATACACCAGTAAGGAGGAGTCCGAGCAGCAGGTTTCGTGGGATCATGATAACCTCTATTTGTTTTTTAAATCTCGCTATCCTGTGAAAGTAAATGCAACCACGGTGATTGCAATGTGCCGGATTCTGATCGCGGGGGGGCAGTGGGTGCACAAAGTGGTCTTGCCTGTGAATTGGGACCTCGCACAACACAATGGAAGGTCACCCGGGCCTGTCCCCTGAAAGTTTGTCCAAGAAAGTTAGTATCCGATAATTCACACT
>CAUZJQ010000340.1:0-4749 GCA_963580095.1 Lentisphaeria bacterium
CAAGCCGAATCTCGACTGGGTACAGGGGCTGGGTGGCGGCAACAATGCCGATGTCGGCGGTAATGCCGCAGGGGCGATAGGCGGGATCGGTGCCGCCGCGGTTGTTGGCCAGGGGCCGTTCGGCGGCCGATCGGCTGGGGGACGTGATGCGTTGCGCAAGAAGTTCGGTGGCGACCCGGCCGGCGAGGACGCGATCATGCGGGCCTTGCGATGGTTGCAGAAGGTGCAGGCGCCCGACGGCTCATGGCATGATGAAGCGTATACGGGTATGGCACTGTTGTGTTTTTTGGCGCACGGCGAAACACCGATAGCCGAAGAATTCGGCGACACTGTCGAACGTGCCATGCGGTGGCTTGCCCCCAGGGTTCCGGTCGTTAACGGTCGTTCGGATGCGTATAAGAACGGTATAGCTACCTATGCGATCGCTGAAGCCTGTGGTATGACCCGGGACAGCTCGCTGGATGTTGGCTTTGCCCGCGAAGCGATGGACCGCGGTCTCAAGCATATTATCGCTGGGCAACAGGACAGCGGCGGCTTTGACTACGCCTATGCCAAGGGCGAGCGCTGGGATCTTTCGGTGGTCGGTTGGCAGTGTCAGGCGCTGAAAGCCGGCTACAACGCTGGCAGCGAGGTCTCCGGCATCAAGCAGGCCATGAAGAAATCCGCTAATTTCGTACGCAACGTTACCTACAACCAGGGCCATTTCGGCTACAGCTCCAAACCAGCCCAGAACGCTGAGCCTTCAAACATGAGCGGCGTCGGGGCCCTCATTCTGCAACTGCTCGAAAGCCGCCGCAACGCATTTTCCGAGACCGCTGTCGGCAAGATCTTGATCGAGCGGCTGCCGGGCTACAAGTTCAACAATTCCTCCGGTAGCCTGTACGGTTGGTATTATGATACCCAGGCGGTATTCAACGCCGGCGGCTATCGCTGGAAAAAATGGAACAAGGTTTTTCAGCCTGAACTGATGAATCACCAGCATCCGGACGGCTACTGGACGGTCGAGGGCGGCCACTTCAAGGGTGCTGAAGGCCGCGTCTTTGCCACGACACTGTGCCTGCTGCAACTGCAGGTCTACTACCGGTATCTGCCGAGCGACGGCGGAGGCGGGCACGTTTCCCGGCCGCTTGGCCAGGGCAAGAAGCGGCTCGGCACCGACTGGGGCTTCGGCGGCGATGACGGCGACAAACCCGAAGACGACGATTCCGACAGCGACAACGAAATCAGATTCGACGACGCTATTGACGAAGACACCGAAGATCTCGACTTCAAGTCGTTCTTTGATTAGTGGTATGACAGGGGCACTGCTCAGCCTTCCCGGTTGCGGACAAACGTCTCCGCGTCGTAATCGACTGGCATCTCAGTATTAAACGTGCGCCGCTGTCGCGTTTCGAAATTGGGCATCGGGGCGTTTGCGGCCAGCTCCGCAAGAATTTCGCTATACTGCTGGTGCACCTGTGGACCGGCCCGCCGTCAAGCGAAAAGCAAGGTCCCGCTCAGGTCATTGCTGTGGGCGCCGCCGAACAGGCAGGACCAGGAGGAGATCTGGTAGCCATCGGTGTTGCGGTGACGAATGACATTCACCATCCATTTGTCGCCGGTTGCCGGCGGCTCGACGTTGAGTGCCGTCCAGGGCACGGCGATTTCCACGTACCAATGCCCGCCGACTTGTGAGACGGCAGCCTTCCACTCGGCGCCCGGCACCATCCGGCTGCCGCCTTCATCGACGCTGAACCAGGCCTGCGAACGTTTGCCTGCGGCATTGACGCACACCTGATTGAAGAACGTTCCGTGCTGCGGCGCGTTGAGCCGGAATTCGACTGTGTCGTCCTGATCGAAGTGGAATTCCGGCTCGTTCTCCTCGCGGTTCGTCACCAGTTTGTCGATAAGGGGTTCTTCACAATCCACACTGATATACAGGTGGATCTCATCGCGCGTGAACATGGCGCGAGTCGCGACGGGCGCCGGTTCCAGGCGCTCGAAGGTTACGAAGTCCTCGGCGACACCCGAGTGATCGAAGTCCTGCCAGCAGTTGTCGTCCAGCTTGCCGTCGATGACTGGGACCGTGGCGCACATGCCGCAGTTGATCGGCTGCGGCCGGCTGTCGCTTTCGAACAGTTGCTGGTCGCCGGCGGCGCGAAACGAAAAAACATCCGCCTGCCGCAGTCGCAGTCTCAGCATGATGTATTGCCCGGTGATTGCGCTCAGGTCACTGCTGGCGTTCCACGACAGCGGCGCATCCGTTGCGTCACCAGTGAAAATATCCATGTCCTCGTAGCGATAGCCGTTGAGGTTGGCGCCGTTGTCGGCAAGCAGCTCAGCCTCGACACTGCCGCTGTCCGCGGTTTTCGCATTGATCTGCAGGGCGTTGCCCTTGAATAGAAACCTCTTCGTCAGCACGATTCCTTCGTCGTCGGCGTGCAGAGAGACGAAACCGTTTTTGCGAAAGGTTGCCAGGCCGATGCCGCCCGGCCCCTGGCTCTTCTGCGCATCGTGCTTGTCGGGGTGTCCGTCATAGTACAGCAGGCGTTTGTCGCCAACCGATACAACCGGACAGTATGTGTGCATCATCTCGCCGTCGAAGGCGCCGGGCTCGCCCAGGCTCACGACCTCTTCATCGGCGAAGACCGATTGCCAGTCGATACCGTCCCGGCTGAACGCCAGTTTCAGCTTGATCGTCTGCTGGTCCCGTCGATTCAGCGGCTCGCTGGTGTAAAACATCCAGGGGACGCCCCAATAAACGCCGTCCTCGGGGTGCACCAGCATGCCGTAGATCTGCGCGCCGACCCCGTACTCGGGCGGGGCCGACCAAATAACCTCCGGCCCTGTCCACTCGGTCAGGTCATCGCTTTCACCCAATCCCAGCCGCCGGATCGTATGGCGCTCCTGCCAGATGCGCATGTAGCCACGATACTTGCCGAGACGCTCGTCCTTGAGAAAGAAAAAACATTCTTCCAGCCCGTCGCCTGAGCCGTTGGCCCACACCGGCTGATCGCTGTGCGGTGTCCACACAATACCGTCGGGGGAGTAAGACAGGTAGTAACTCGGCTTGTAGTGGATCATTTTGTAGCGGCGTGCCGGTTCGTCATCCGGATCGTAGAAAAAGGCGCAGCTCGTATCCGAAACGATTGTCCCGTCGTCGAAGGAGATGCGGTTGCTGCCGTCCGGCCGTGTCGGGAGTTTCTCCCAGGTCACGGCGTCATCGGACACCGCTGTATGTACCGGTTGCCCGGCGCCGGGTTGGTGACAACCGTACCACATCCGGAACGGCCCGTCCGGACTGGTCCGGATAACGCTGACCACGAAGAACATCTCTGATTCGCACTCGAGCGTTTTTGCAATGACCGGGCCGTCGACTTTTGTCGCGCCATGGAACCGGCGTTCGAGTCCCTGGGTGTCCGCGACGATATAGTCGTCGACGAAGGTCTGGGCGATATCGAGGATGTTTAGCGGCGTCATGTGAAGCAGTTCCTGCAGTAGGTCGACACTCAGTTGCTGAGCAGCGGATGGCTGTTGGCATTCGAGAGATAACGTTTCGGTCGTTTAACAAAATTCTGCGTGCGGGTCGCCTGGTTTTGCGTGTGGTAGGTGGCCAGTACCACTTCGATGGCTTGCCGCCCGTCCGCCAGTGTGCACGGCGGCGGTGTGCCGGTTTTCACCGATTCGATGAACGCCGCTGCCTGGCGATCGTAGACATCGAAAAATCCTGGATAGACCTCCGACGGTGACGGGAGGTTGGGAATCCGGAGTTTCGTCGTTTTCGTGTCCGGCACGAAGACCTTCTTGCCGTAATCGATGGTCAGCGTTGCTTCGTTGAAAGAGCGTTTGTACGGGTACACCGTGAAATCGATGCGGCCGCGATCGCCGACGACTCGACCGCGCAGCATGCCCTGGCGCTTGGTGCGATGGTTGGCGCTCACCAGAATCTGCGCGACAGCGCCGCTTTCGAACTGCAGCAGCACATTCGTATAGTCTTCGGTAATGCGTTTCGGGTTGAGTCGAAGCGTATGACCGCTGACATGCGCGACTTTTCCGAGCAGGCAGCCGGCGAGGTCCGTTGCGTGGCAACCGAGTTCCATGAAGAAGCCACCCTGCCGGTAGCTTTCCCAGCATCGGCCCTCATGGGCGTCGATCCGAAAACACCATTCGAAGTCGACGTGATAGATCGGACCGAGTCTTGGCATCGCTTTTTGCACGGCGGTGATGACCGGATGGAAACGCAGCTGGTGCCCGGTCATGAACGTCACCTTGTGCTTGGCGACAACAGCTTCGGCGTTGTCCAGTTCTGCAGCCGTCAGCGCCACGGGCTTCTCGCAGAAGATATGCTTGCCGGCGCGTGATGCGGCAACGATCTGCTCGTGGTGCGCGACCTGTGGGCTGCAGATGGCGACCGCATCGACCGCCGGGCTTGCCAGCAGTTCATTGATATCGACGCAGGCGGTACCGCCGTATTTTTCTGCCAGTGCCAGTGCCTTGGCATGGGTTGGATTGTACGTAGCCACTATGCGGCTGTTGCGGTTGCGCGTGTAACAGTCCGCGTGGATGTCGCCCATCAACCCGCAACCGATGATGCCGATGCCGAGTGGAGCTGATCGATTGTTTTTCTTTTTTGTTGCCATTGCGGTTTTAGCTTCTCTGTTTGGGCTTGGTTGTCCTGCCCGATAGCGTACTCTTGTAGATTGCCGTCGCGGCCTCGATCGCGGCAACACCGTCGTCGATGGTTATGGGAAAGTCCTGGCCGTTGATCAG
>CAUZJQ010000341.1:0-4745 GCA_963580095.1 Lentisphaeria bacterium
GACGCCCCACGCGTGATGGCCCGCTGGGGAGCCGAGTATCATCGGAACGATGAACTTGGGTATCATGTCGGCGGCCACTTCGGCAAGGGGATTGGGGATACGATTATTATCGAGGATTTCTTCAACGCCGACCCTGCTTTCGACTGCCTGGTCAACCATTCCCGGACAATGGCGTATGTGGATGGCCTGATTGCCGAGCGCCCGACGATAAACGACTCCGAGCTGCGCGTGCGTTACCCGGGCAACCTGTCAGCGACGCATATGGGCGGGCCTATAGGGACAAAGTACAGATACCGTTTTTTCAACAACCGTATAGACTGCATGATGATTCGCATGGTCTACTTCGTCCAGGACGTCTCGGCCGAGCAGGGGGCTTTCTGCGTTGTGCCGGGCACGCACAAGTCCAATTTTTTGTCGCCATTTGATTGTGAACCGCAGGATGAGCCCGGCATGACCCCGGTCGAGGTGAAGGCGGGCGATGCGATTCTTTTCACGGAGAACCTTCGCCACGGTGGCGTACCAAACCTATCCGGGCAGGTGCGCAAGACGCTGCATATCGGGTACGGCCCGTTCTGGTTGAAGTCTCAGAACATTGCCACGATCGACCAGGACCCTTATATCCTCCAGCGCACCCTGGACCGCTACGACGAGGCGCAGCGTGGACTTTTCGATCCCTACGAGAAGCAGCTGACGTTAGATTAGCGGCTGGCAGGTCCCGGGAATCCAAGCCGTCAAGTCGTGGCTCACAGAAACAGGCAGGGTGCGTGCGTTCCCAGGGCTACGCCTGCATCGCCTGCAGTTGCGCTTTGCCGAGTTCCCTGACCCGGGCGTCATCGAGTTTTTCCAGCGGCTGATAGCGCGCATGATGCGATTCGCGATAAGGATCATTGCGTGCCGCGTTGTAACAGCAGATCAGCGTTCGCCGGGGATGGTCACTGAGATTCTTGTCGGAACGATGCAGCAGATTAGCGTGGAAGAAGACGGCTGAGCCCGGCTCAAGCTCCAGATGGACCAGCGGTAAACGTTCCTCGGCAGCCGCGACGAGTTCGGGATCGGCGGTGTTCTGGCTGTCGACGGCTATGTGGGTGATCAGGCCGATGTGGTGCGACCCTTTGAGCACCTGAAGACAGCCGTTTTCTATGTTGGCGCGATTGACCGCAATCATGCAACTCGCCATGAATGGGAAAAGACAATATCCTTTCGGTTGCCAATAGCCGAAGTCCTGATGCCACAGGAAGGCACCACCGGTATGCGCATCCTTCAGCATCATCTTATGATGCCAGTGGTACACCTCGCCATCCAGCATCTGCTCGAGCGGATCGACGATGCGCCGGCATTGTGAGATAGCGCTGTACATGTCATCGCCCAGATCGTCGTCGACCCAGAATGTGGATTCGCCGCCGGCATTATCACCAAGCGCGACCACCCGCGCTGCCTGTTTCTGCGTGTTATCCATCTCGTCCAGTGTCTTGGCAGCGGCGGCGAGTGCCTGGTCGGCGATCGAGATTTCCAGCATCAACGCCGTCTCTTCCTCGTCGAACAGTTGTTCAACGATGACGTAACCGTCCTTGTGGTATTGCTCGAGTTGGTCTTTGGTCAGCATGGCTGTCTGTCCTTCAACTGATTTGAAAAGATTGAATTGTATTGTAGTAAGGGCATGACGAAAATAGAACATGGAGAGGCGTTTTGCAACGCGGGCAAAACGAAACAGCGATGTCACAGGGACGTGCCTTCACTGCATCTGTCCGGCCAAAGCAGGGGGCTTCATTGGATTGATGCCGGCACTCTCATCTCCGCGCCCGAGCAGCGGCTCAAGCGTTGGTGATGTTCCGGAGGAACGGTGCGGCCGGCAAGCCTGCATTGTTGTACAGGTTGCAGACCGGGTCGCCGGCCCAGGCATAGCGGACGGTTTCGGGACTATTGAGGAGTTCCGATGTGACCAGGACCGCTGCACCCTCGATGGTGGCGTCCGCAGGGGAAAACGATCCGTCGTCGCCGGCAACTTCGAAGCCCACGAGTTTGTCGCCCCCGACTTTCAACCCGGATTCGGCATGAGAAAAGGTAATCCGGCAGCCGTTTTCTGCGGCTTCGGCAGCCTTGGCCACAGGCCCGCTGTATTCGATGTCCTCGCCGTGGATGTGATGACGGGCGATGAGGCTGAGGCGTTTGCCGACGTCCTGTTTGTTTTTCGGATGAATGTCGTTGGATTCACCGATATCGACGATCACTGCCATGCCGGTGCCGGGTACTTGCAATGTATCGGTCTGGCACTGGCGCAGGATAGCCCACTCAGAGATGCTGTCAGCGAAGTTCGCGAGTTGCACGAAATAAAAGGGAAAGTCATAGCCCCATTGTTCTCGCCAGTCGGCAATCATCGCGGAGAACAGTTGATGGTAATTCACGGCAACACCCTGCCAGGCGTTCGATTCGCCCTGATACCAGATGGTGCCGCGAATGCCGTAGCCAACCAGTGGATTGATCATGTTGCGAAACAATACCGAGGGGGAGTTTTGGTTGCCCGGCCCCATCGGTTCTTCCGGCAGGCCTAGATCGCTGAGATCGACAAAACCGAAGTCATGCTCGACATGAAAGTTCCATGCGCCGGTCAGCGGCAACCGTTGTTCGTTGTCGCCGGCCGGCGACAGATACAGTTCGGTCGGCTGGCCGACAAAACCGCCGGCGTACATATGTGAAAACACTCGGGTGGCGACAATCGCGCGGCCCGGCTTGACGAGATTGCCCGGCACCGTGTACCGGCGCGGGACGATCCAGGCGGCGGGGTCGTCGTCTCTGGATAGCCCGCCGACCTTTTCTCCATTGAAATACGTTTCATCCCACTTGTCCAGTTCCCCGAGAGACAGCAGGAGTTGCTTGCCATCCCAGTCTTGGGGTATGTCAATTTCACGGCGGAACCAGAACACGCCGCTGTAGTTTTCGCCCTTGCTTTGCCAGCTGCCGGGTTGTTCCATTTCGCGCCATGCCGAGTCGTCGTAGTCCGTGTCGGCATAGCCCAGTTCGAAGCCATTGTTACCGGGGTCGGCGGGAAGGTTCTCCTTCTCCCAGGCAGTCTGCTCTTTCGCATACGCTGCCAGAGCCTCATCCAGATTCTCGAGTCCTGCATCATACGCTGCGATCATTGCCGCATAGTGCGGCATCGACAGCAGCTTTTCCCGGCTGGTCCAGGCCTCCGCACGAGTGCCGCCAACCGAGGCATTGATCAGGCCGATAGAGACGTTCCGGGTGCGATGCAGTTCGCGGCCGAAGAAATAGCCGACCCCCGAAAAACCGGCCGCGGCGGCCGGTGTGCAGGCTTGCCAGTTTCCTTGGAGATCGTCACGTTCGTCTGCCCCGGTCAGTGTCGGTACCTGGAACAGGCGTATCTGGGGATAATCAGCGAGCTCGACCTCCGCATCGCCGTTGGCACAATCCTGCAAGGGCCATTCCATGTTCGACTGGCCGGAGCACAGCCACACCTCGCCGACCAGGATGTCACCAACGACAATTTCTTCGGAGCCGCAGACGCGCATTTCATACGGCCCGCCATAGTCCATTGCCGGCAGTTCGCAGATGAAGCGGCCCTCTGCATCCGCCACGGCATCGGCAGCAGAGCCGTTCAAAGCGACTGTCACGTTGTTGCCTGGCGTGTCCCATCCCCAAACTTTTACCGTCTGATCCTGCTGCAGAATCATGCCGTCGCTAAATAGTGTTGCCAGTTTCATTGGTTCTCTTGCTTAACAGTTTTTGTAACGGATCGGTGAGCGGGATCGCTGCGTGGAAAAAGACAGGCTCCACCCGTGATCAGACGACAGGCTTGAGCTCGAATACCTCTTCGAAGAACTTTTTTATGCGCTCGAATTCTTCACCGGTGGCGCAGGTTTTCGTCGGATTGCCGACACGGTTGTTGGGGTAGAAGCCGCGGATCATGACGGAGCTCTTGAGGAATACCTGCCAGTTGACGGTGCCTGCGAAGGCGATCAACGGCTCTTCGTAACGATAGATAATGTCCTTGGCGGCCGCGGTGTCTCCCGCCTCGACGAGGTTGCCGAACTCGATGGCCAGGTCCGGACGAAACGGTGCGACCCCGCAAAGGTACGCCGGCGATCCGTGTGCGTGGCCGAACAGGAAATTACTCATCAGTCCGCCACTGATTGCCGCACAGCCATTGTCCTGCAGATCACGAATGTGGCTGTAATAATCGTAAAAAGCGTCACCGTCATTCTTGATGCCGATGATGTTCGGACGTTTGCTGAGTTCGATATACGCCTCCTTGATGTCACCCGGCATTGCTTTGACCCACCCAGCCGAATTCCACCACATCAGCAGGGGCATGTCTGCGGCTCCTTCGAGTTCGTCGAAGTAGGCCTTGGTGACTGCGCCGTTCGGATAATCGAACGTATTGATCTGAACCTTGACCGCATCGACACCGACTGCTTCCGCGTGCTTGAGGAACTCGCGGCTCTGGCGCGGTGTCCAGAAGCCGGTCGATGAGACGCACATGCTGCGGCCGTCAATTGTCTTTGCGACCTTTTCCGTGAGGCGCCACAGTTCGTCGTCATTGAGCCAGGCAAACTCACTGCTTCCATAGGTCAGCAGGATGACCGGCGTCTTCTCCGATGCTAGCCAGTCGACGTAGTTGCAGATTGCATCATCGTTAACTGAACCGTCGTCGTTGAAGCACAGGTTCAAAGGGACAATGGCGCCTTTAAGGCGTCCTAATGATGTTTCTGACCGGCTCATCTTAGTTT
>CAUZJQ010000342.1:0-4744 GCA_963580095.1 Lentisphaeria bacterium
TCGTAGTTGCCGGACACCAGCATGACGTCGGATACTTGTGTAAACTTACTGATTTTTCGGGCGATATTGTCGAAGCCGTCGTCGCGTTCGGGCTGTACAGAGACCTCGATCAGGGCGCGAACGGGAGGTTTGTCGAAGGCCTCTTCGTTGATTAGTGCGCAGTAGCCGTAGATCGTCTTGACCTTTTCACATTCGCCAATGATCGCGGTCACAGTCGCCACGTCAGTGGCTAGTCGATCAGCAATTTCGGATGCGGATAAGCGGGCATCTTTTTTCAACAGGTTGAGGATTTTTTCCTTCATGGGACCAACTCCGGTATGTACAGTTTCTGGTCGATGATGATGAGGTCGGACTCGAGACTGTTTCGTTCCTTGATAGTGGCGACAGACGTATTGAATGCCAGCGCAATGGCGTTCAATGTGTCGCCTTTTACAACGGTATAAACGCGATCGTCCGTCTCCGGCTGATTGGTGTCGGGCACTGGTCCCGGTACCGGCGTGGGAGTCACGTTGGTGCTGGAGGCAAGCAGAATCATGACCGTTTCGGCCAGTTTTCGATCGCCGGCGTCTCGGGATTTCGTCTCTGCTTCAATCCGCTGATCGAGAGCCTCGATGTTCTCGGCGAGCCTCAACGCGAACTGCTGACTGCCGAGGGCGACGCTTTGCTGCTGGCTTTCGAGGCGCTTCAGTTGTTTCTGCAGGGCGGTCGCATAGTCGCTCCAAGCCTGTAATTCGCCACTCAGTTCGTTCAGTTGCTTATCGCGTACTCTGAGGTCCTCGCGATAGGCGGCCCGCTGGGCGTTGATCTCGCGAATGATCTCATCCTTGAAATCACGCATCTCGGCGGCACTACCGCCCTGGGCCGGGGCCTGTGGGGCGGCGAGGCAAGCAATGACGAAACAAAGTTTCTGGATGCGAATTTTCATCGTCAATCTCAATTGTTGGTCAGTTGCCAGATAAGGACTACAGCGCCTGCAGCCAGGCAATAGTAGCCGAAATACGACAGTTCGCCGCGACGTAATATGTGCAGCAAAAACGACAGCGACAAATAGCCGATGACCATAGCCACGACAAATCCGATGGCGAGCACCCCCAGGGGCATGCTCATTGCGGCCGCGTCGGCCTGTGAATACCGGGCAATGATCTCGATCAGTTCGACGCCGGCGATGGCCGGAATCGCCAGCAGAAACGAGAACTTCGCTGCAGCCGCAGTATCGATGCCAAGCCGCGTGGCGATGGCGATCGTTGCGCCGCTGCGCGAAATTCCCGGCACCATCGCCAGGCATTGCATCATCCCGATAAAAATTGCTATACGCCAGGTAATTGATCTCGGTGTTGCGGCGTTTACAGCCGGCCGATGTACGAACAACAGAACGATGCCTGTAGTGATGAGGCCGCCGCCCGTTAACCACGGCTCCTGATAGATTTCCTTGACAAGCGGTCGCAGCAGCAGGCCGGGAAACACCAACGGCAGTGTCCCGATCAGCACCAATCCGATCATGCGCCGGTTCTTTGGCTGCATGAGGGACCCGATCTCGTTCCGATAACAGACGACGATGGCGATCAGAGTGCCGCTGTGCAGGACGACATTGATGAACAGGTGGTCGTGCTCGATGCCGAGCCCGAGCTGCAGCAGGTTCAAGTGCCCAGAGGAACTGACCGGCAAAAATTCAGTGATTCCCTGGACGATCGCGAGTAGTACAATCTTGAGCGTTTCGGTCAAGGGACGGCGGACCGGGTGGTGGGGGAGTGCCGCGGCCGGCAGTTGAAAGAGGCGCTGTCATGCAGCAATGGAACGGTCCAGCTTTTCAAGCGGCCAATCATTTGTCGCGGATTTGTCCCGCACATGCCAGGCTTAGTGCTTCGACGCTCTGGACTTCTACGAATCCCTGGGAACTGACCGGGTTAAGGCCTTCGCTGGCTTCCATCGATGAATCGGCCTCGTTGTACAGATTTGCCTCGCAGTCGCTCAATGACTGGAAGTAGATATTGCCTTTGTACAGTCCGACGGTCACCGTGCCGGTTGCGAACTCCGCAAATACGTCAATAGCAGCGCGTGCAGCACGAGTTGCCGGGTCGAACCATCGGCCGTCATAAATCTGGTCTGCAATGAAGCTGGACAAACTCCGAAATACGGCGGTTGCCCGCCGGTCGAGGACCGCCTGGTAGAGCTGCAGCAGGCAGAATCCCAGAAGCTCCATGCCTGGAGCCTCATAGACGCCCCGGCTTTTCGTGCCGACGACCCGGTTCTCCAAAGCGTTCTTCATGCCGATGCCGTTGCGCCCGGCGATTTCGTTGGCTGTGCGCATGCCGGCGAGAGGACCCACCGCTCCGCCGTTTATCGCCACTGCCCGTCCATTCTCGAACCGGATGGTGACATTTTCGATCTTGTCGGGAGCGTCGTGGGGCCACACACCCATCGTCGGTTCGACGATGGTTGACGGCGTACCGAGGCTTTCGAGATCTTCAGCCTCATGCGAAAGTCCAGCGAGATTGGCGTCGGTTGAGTAGCGTTTCTTGTCGCCGGTATCGGATTCGATGCCGAACTTCATCAGGTACTCGGCCATCTGCTTGCGGCCGGGAAACTCTTCGAGCAGACCCGCATCGCGCCAGGGCGCGTACACCCGCATGCCCGGCGCCAGCACGTTAGTGTAGCGTTCGAAGCGGACCTGGTCGTTGCCCCGCCCGGTGGCACCATGGGCCAAGGTTGTGCAGCCGTGCGTCTTCATTTCGTCGATTAGGCCGCGCACCGTCACGGCGCGAGCGATACCGGTTGTGTTCCAGTAGCCGCCATCATAGGTGGCCTGCGTCTTGATCACTTCATAACAAGCCTCGGCCATGTCGTCCTTGAGGTCGATGATGAAGGTGTCGGCGCCGCAAGGTGCCATCTTCTCGACGATATCGTTGATGTCGGCTTCGTCCGGCTGATCGAGATCGGCAGAAAAACAGACGACATCAATGCCGAGTTCCATCAGTTTTTTGGTAATGGTGCGGCTGTCGAGTCCGCCGGACACGCAAATGCCCAGTCGCTCGCCTGCGAGCGTGTCAACAGAATTCTTCATAGGGCAGACGGGGCGGGATTGTTTGTCGGATACTTGTTACGTATCGTGACCGTTATTCGAGGGTATTCCCGATGGTGTCCGGGTAGTTCGGAAAGGGGAAGGAGATGATGTCGGTGGCGCTGTTCCACAGGCTGCTGCTGCCGGCCCAGATGCCCTTGGACAAGCCGGAGAAAGGTTTGCTTTCACGGGCCTGCTCATTGCGGTAGCGGAAGAAATCCTGGGGTATGACGATGACAGTGCTGACGCCACGATAGGCTTTATTGACCATCTGCTCCGAGGCCGATTGCAGATCCATTGGAGATGGCTCGACATTGAGCTGATAGGCGAACATCGAGTCGTAGTTGGTGCCGTACCCCTCATTGCTGGGATGATCGGCAGCCCAGAAGCCGGCAAGGTCACTGGCACCCGTTATCAAGCGGCCGGTGCCATGGAAAATACCACGGCTCAGACCGCAGATGCCCCCGAACAATTTACCGCTGACTCCGGCACTCTCCATGCCTGCAGTGCCCTGCCTGGCGCCTCGAGCGGTCTGGATCGGAATCTCGAGCCAGCAGGTCGACAGATTGATGACGCCACGCAGACCCTTCGCGGAGCCGGATCTTGACTTGGCTGCTTCTGCAGTAGCGTTGGGGTCGATGTCGGCGAAGGCGTCGCTGTAGCCGACAGCGGTGGTGAGACAGACGACGAAAAAGACAATGAGAAAACGATACATGACAGCCTCTAACGGTTGGTTGAACAGGAAAAAGATCTAATCAAGGTCGACATGCGTGCCGGCGGCCGCTCAGTGCATACGCCATTCGGTCTCGGCCAGGCCGGGCTCGAAATAGAACTCCGGCTCGACAATCGGGTCGGTGTTTGTCGGGAACGTCAGCACTTCGTACGGGCCAACGAAAATGGCGCGGACTGCAGCTCGATAGAAGCCGCGAAAGATGCCTTCGGTCAATGCCGCGGAACCGCCTTTTTCCTCGTTGACGCTTTGGATGTTGCGCGGTATTTCGAGCAACCCGAAGACGATGTTGTTGACTCCGCGGCCAAGCTTGCGGCCCTTGTCACGGCCGGGTTCCGGGTTCCAGTCGTCTTTCTTTAAGTCGAGCATGACCGTGCCGCCGAGGAAGTCGAGGGCTTCGTAAAACTCGAAGGCGATATACGGATGTATTAGGCCGAGTACGGCTTCGCCGCGGATGGCCCCTGCTTTGGAACCGTCCAGATGCTCCCCGATCAGCGAAAGCATGCTGACGTCGCTTTTGCTCTGGTCAAACTGTTCAGACAACAGTTCGTTGGCGCGGGAGGTCGAGGTGTAGCGCCGGAAATGCAGTGAATCGTCATCGCTGGATTCCACGCGCAGACTACCGAAGGACGCCGTGGCATAGCCGTGCTTGACTTGATGGATCCGTTGCTTGTTGCCGGTGCCCGGAATGAGCTTGACGATAGCACTTGGCAAGAGGTACAGGTTCGATGAGTTGGTTGCCGGAATGGAGATGTTGCCTTTGCCCAGTATAGGTTGCATGATCAGGGTGTTCGGTGCGTCCATGCCAAACCAGGACCAAGGTGAATCGGGGGTGTTGGGCCCGTTTGAGCCGAAGATGTGGTGCTCGCTGCGCCACATCGCCAGATGCTCGCCGCCGTAGAAGGGGGAACCGAACAGCTTGGGGCCGAATTCCCAGTCGTGCCCGTCGTGCCCGT
>CAUZJQ010000343.1:0-4743 GCA_963580095.1 Lentisphaeria bacterium
TGCAAAGAAGCCAGCGGCAAAAAAGACCGTGAAAAAGAAGGCTGCAAAGAAGCCAGCGGCAAAGAAGGCCGCAAAGAAGCCAGCGGCAAAGAAGGCCGCAAAGAAAAAGCCGGCGAAGAAGGCTGCAAAGAAAAAGAAGAAGTAATCTGATCGCAGTCGTATAACAAAACGCCCTGCCGAGGTCACTCGCAGGGCGTTTTGTTGTCTTCCCCCCATTAACAGTCGTAGTGTTGACACCTTGCGGTGCCGCACCGACACGATACCTTAGCGAGCATGATCGAAGTCACCAAAGTCATCGAATGGGACATGGGCCACCGCATCCCGAACCACAAGAGCAAATGCCGTAACCCGCATGGGCACAGGTACCGCCTCGAACTGACTGTCGGTGGTGACCTCGAGTCTTCCGCAGGCAACACCTCCGAAGGCATGGTCTTCGATTTCGGTGACATCAAGAAATTGATGACTCAACACGTGCACGACGTCATTGATCACGGCTTCATGATCTACGAGGGCGATACCATCATGCGCTCGTTCTTCGGCAACTGTCACGACGACGAGTTTCTCGTCCTGGTCGTGCCGTTCATTCCCACTGCCGAAAACATTTCCGCATGGTGCTACCGACAACTGCGGCCGCATTTCCCAGACTGCATCGAAATCGTCAACGTGCGGGTATTTGAAACACCGAATTCCTGGGCTGACTACAAGCTTTGAATAGACCTGATGCCGAATAGCAAAAGCTTAGTTTTTTCGCGTCTTGCAGTGGAGCCGGCAGCCTCGGCCGTTCGACTGTCATGACCGCTGCATCCGTCTATATCCATGAAATCTTCGTCTCGATCCAGGGCGAGGGCCGGTACATCGGCCGACCATCCATCTTCGTGCGAATGTCCGGGTGTAATCTGCGCTGCAAGTGGGGTGACACGCTGTGCGACACCGCGTACACGTCCTGGGAGGCGACGGGCGAAATGCTCGATATCGCTACGGTCATGGCACGTGTCTCCGAGCTGCACAACGACCATACGCATCTCGATCACTTGGTTATCACCGGTGGTGAGCCGATGCTCCAGCCGAAATTGCCGATCCTGGTGAAAGCGATACAGGCTGCCGGCTTCTTCGTTACTATCGAGACCAACGGCACCCGGTACTTAGAGCTTGGCGCCGAGTTCATTTCACTGTCGCCCAAGCTGCGGACATCGGCACCAGTCGGCACCAACTTCGAGCAACGGCACGAAGCGGAACGCTATAACCCCGAGGTATTGCGCCAGTGGCTCGCAAGCAACGATTGCCAGTTGAAGTTCGTCGTCGACAGCGCTGATGACGAACAGGAGATTGTCTTGATACTGGCCGAACTCGGCGTGCACGATCCGGCCCGTGTCTACCTCATGCCGCAGGGCGTTTGTATCGAGCAACTGGCAGCAACTGCCAAAATCTGTGTCGACCTGTGTATCGCGCACGGGTGGCGTTACTCACCACGCGCCCATATCGAGATCTACGGCAACACACCTGGGACATAAGGCTGCCTGCGTAGTCGTCCTCAAGCCGCCGGCCTCGGTGCTACTGCGCCACCGGCTGTTTTTCGTCGCGGGTCAATGCCAGGATGTCGGTGAAGTAACGTTGCGTCTTCTTCCCCTGGCGTATCGCCCACTGCGCCCGATCATAATCACCGGCACGGTCGTACAGGTGGATCAGGTCGATCCAGTATTGATACTTGTACGGATTGTGGTTCACAAGCTCCTCGAACAGCGCAATAGCTTTGGCGAGATTCTCGCCGTCCCCGGACTTGCTCTCCAACTCGAGATAGGCAGTACGCAGTTCCTTGTACGCCGGGTAATAGTTGATGTTGTCACGCCGCCCGCTGGCATCCCGACGAACACCTTCCTCGATCACCTCGATTGCGGCCTCGATCTTCTCGGGGTTCCGGGCGCCAGCCAGTCGGAGGTTTCGGGCCTGCCCCAGCTTGTAGTTCAGGTTCCACACGTCGTGCGCCGCAGCCCGCTTGAACGCAAGCTGCGCCTGGTTGTGCCGATCCAGTGCTTCGAAAATCTGTGCCTGCCAATAATAATAGTCCGGGTTATCGGGTTCCTTCTCGATCGCAAAGCCTAAACGTTCGAGGGAAATTTCGCTGTACTTCAGAATGTCTATCTTTGCCAGGACAAGACTGGAATAAGCGTTGTACCGGGCTGACGTGGGATCGAGCAACATCGCTTTTTCCATGAACGTCTTGGCCTTCGCCCAGTTGCTGTTGGCGGAGAAGGCGCGTCCCAGGCCGTAATAGAACCACGCATTTTCCGGGTCGATCTTGATTGCTTTCACCAGGAGATCGGCCGCCTTCTGCCGATCTGCTGAGGCACCGGTTCCCAGGTAGCTAAACGCCAGTTGCGCCATCGCTTCCGGGTTTGTATCAAGATCGAAGTCAGCGGGCAGGATGCGCGGATAGTCCGTCGTACGATGAGCAACAAGCAACTCGGTGATGAGCTCCGTTGTGCCCTGCTGGTACAACCACTTCGGCGCATTGAACCCGAGCAACAGCGTATCATCCGTGTTCAATGACGCACCCTCGGTATAGGTCTTGACGTCGGCCTCGCCCATTTCAAAAAAATACAGCAGGCCGGCAGCCCCGTGAATTTCGAACTCTGCCAGATCCTGTCGTACCAGGTCCCATTTGGCGATGCGCTCGTTGATCAGGCTGGTGTTGAATGTCAGCGGTTGTTTGCTGGCAATGATCATCGTGTCGGCCGACATCGTCTTCCACAGCTGAACGTGCGGGAAAACACTCTGCACCGAAGCAATCACCATCTGAAAGTCCTCGGGCGAAATCGAATAGCGCTGCAGCCATTGGCAAAACACGCCGTCGTCTTCCAGTCGGTCACAGGCCAACTCGTAGAATTGCTCCGTGAACAGGTACGACACGCCTGCCATCCACGGATTCGACGGCTCACTGATGATGATGTCGTACGGCTGCCGATGCACCAGCAGATGATTGCGACCGTCATTCAGGAATATCGTCGCCTTCTTGTCCTGGTAAGCCCGGCGATTGACCCGGTCGAAGTATGGAGCCGCATCCAGCACAGACTGCTCAATCTCCGCCTGATGCGCCGTCTGCAGATCCTCGTGAGCCAGCACTGCTCCCAGTGTCGTGCCGCTGCCGAAACCGATGACCATCGCCCGCTCAACCTTACCCGGATGTATCAGCATCGGCAGATGCCCGGACAACACCTGGGTGCGCATGTCGATTCCGGTTGACGCATCGGTCTTGCCGTTGACCTTTAAGTTGCGATGGCCGCCATGTTGGTCGACATTGACAATGCTCGCCATACCCTCAGCGTAAAATTTGGTGTCGCGCCCGTAGATCGACGATAGAATTTCCGGTATCGTCATGCTCAGGCTCTGGAACGGCCGGATGTGCAGACCCGCCGTGATCAACCGCGAATCCCAGCCGCTGCGATTGGCATTGACACCAAAAATCAGGACCAGCGCAACCAGTGCCACGGGTGTCAGGCGCCAGACTGTGCGACGACGATCCATCAACACCGCCCACAGCCCGATAACGCCGCTTACCACAATCGTGATCAGCATCGTCGTGTGGATGCCGAACAAACGGATAAGGATAAACCCGGCTGCCAGTGACCCGATGATATTGCCCAAACTGTTGTACAGGTATAAACGGCCGACACCCTGAGAAATCCGTCGCGGATCGCGCGTATACAAAGACACGCTCACTGGAAAAAGTGCACCAAAACAAAACGCCGGGATCAGCATCAGGGTGCCGCACACAAAGAACCGCATAAGCGACAGCAGGCCGTGATATTCGACCGTCATCGCAAACAGTCGCAGCGTGACGACATCGACATACTGGAACAGCGGCAAGGCGATTAGGGCGGCCAGCGCCACTGTAAGCTGCATCCAGCCCCAGTCGGCGGGATGCGCCACTCGCCGCGTCAGCAGCCGTTGAAAAACCGCAGCACCGATCGCCAGGCCGAACAGAAACGTTGCCAACATGATCGTGAAGGCATATGTCGAACTGCCGCACACTGTTGACAGCGTGCGCGTCCAGGAAACCTCGTAGGCCATCGTCGTCGCTCCGCTCATGACCAAGGCCGGCAGCAACCAGCCGGCACGCCCACCAGATGCCCTCGCCGTGCCCGCCAATTCTGTGGACACCGCAATTTCGGGCTCGGGTTCAGTCGCCGGCATCGGCTGCGTGCGTGACGACAGCCAGATCGCCAGGCCGCCCACCACGACGTTGACGACGACCGCCACGGTCAGCGTGCCGCGCAGGCCGATCAATGGTAACAGCCAGAACCCCGTCAGCACGGTACCTGTGACAGCACCGATCGTGTTGAGTCCGTACAACAGCGCGGTACCGGAGCCGATCGTGTCCTTGCGACGAATGTAGAAGCGTGCCAGGATCGGCAACGTCGCCCCCATGAAGAACGTCGGTACGAAAATAATAAGCACGCACAGAGCTAGCCGGATCAGGGTGTAGATGCCCGGTGATTCGGCCACTGTCTGTGAGAAGGTCTGGGCGAAACTGACATATAGAAACTGAATCCCGTAAAGGATCGGAAAGGTGAACGCTGCGTACGTACCGATACCGATCTCGAGGATGCCGTAAGCGCGCAACGGGCGCATCCAGCGATCGGCATAGCGGCCGAGGAAATAACTGCCGACACCGAGGCCGGCCATATACGTTGCCAAAACGGTGGAGATGGCG
Source organism: Lentisphaeria bacterium (assembly GCA_963580095.1). GTDB lineage: Bacteria > Verrucomicrobiota > Lentisphaeria > JABSQK01 > CAJWLW01 > CAJWLW01. Next base: position 4,712 of record CAUZJQ010000343.1, read on the forward strand.
TAGGTCGTGTTACCGAAAACCAGTCCGAGCAG
>CAUZJQ010000344.1:0-4703 GCA_963580095.1 Lentisphaeria bacterium
TATGGCTGCACGACAACGGCCACGTCGGCCTGGCGCATCGGCGCCTGAGCATCATCGACCTGGAATCCGGCCAGCAGCCGATGACCTCGCCGGCCGGCAACGTTGTCAGCTACAACGGCGAGATCTACAACTACCTCGAGCTGCGTGAACAACTCAAGCCGTATCCGTTCCGCACGTCGTCCGACACCGAGGTGCTGCTGGCGGCGTATGAAAAGTGGGGCACGGCTTGTGTCGATCATCTGCAAGGTATGTTTGCCTTCGCGATCTGGGACGAGCGCAACAACCTGCTGTTCTGTGCCCGCGACAGGTTTGGTATTAAGCCGTTCTACTACACCGTAGTCGGCCAGCATCTTTATCTGGCGTCGGAGCCGAAGGCCCTGCTGCCGTTCATGCCGGAGATTGCCACAGATATCGAAGGGCTGAAGGAATATATCATCTTTCAGCTCTGCCTGGACGGTCGAACATTGTTCAAGGACATCCACCAGTTGCGTCCGGGGCAGCGGTTGATCGTGCAGGGCGGCACTGTCCGTGAGGAGCAGTACTGGGAGGTTTTCTACGACCTGAACTGGGATCACACGCCGAAGGACTTCGAGGACCAGCTCCGCGAGTTGATTGGGCAGTCGGTAGCCTTGCATCTGCGTAGCGATGTGCCTGTGGGCGCCTATCTGAGCGGCGGCGCGGATTCAAGTATCATGGCATCATTGGCCGCGCGGCTGCAGGGTGGCGGCGGGTTTGCAGCGTTCAACGGGCGCTTCGACAACGGTCCGTTGTACGACGAATCACGATATGCCAAAGCGGTTGCCGAGAACAGTGGCATGGACCTGCACCAGGTAACCATCGGCGCCGGCGATTTCATCGACTCGATTCGCAAGGTGATCTATCATCTCGACTATCCGGTGGCCGGGCCCGGGGCGTTTCCGCAGTATCACGTGTCGCAGCTGGCGGCGCAGCATCGCAAGGTCGTGCTCGGCGGCCAGGGCGGTGATGAGATTTTCGGCGGCTATGTGCGCTACCTGCTGGCCTACTTCGAACAATGCATCCGCGGCGCCATCGACGGCACGCTGGAGTCCGGCAATTTCGTTGTCACCTACGAGTCGATCATTCCCAACCTGGCGGCGCTGCAGAACTATCAGCCGATGATCAAGGAGTTCTGGCGCGAAGGTCTGTTCGAATCCCCGGACCGGCGGTACTATCGACTCGTCAACCGGGCGGCGTCACTGGCCGGTGAAATCAACTGGGATGTGCTGGGCGATTATTCGCCGTTCGACACCTTCAGCAAGATATTCAACGCGTCGAACGTCGGCAGCAACTCATACTTCGACCGGATGACGCATTTCGACTTCAAAACGTTGCTGCCCGGACTGCTGCAGGTGGAGGACCGCATGAGCATGGCGCATGGCCTCGAGTCGCGTGTGCCGTTTTTGTATTATCCGCTCGTTGAATTCGCAGCGACGATGCCGGCCGACGTCAAGTTCAAGGATGGTACGCTCAAGAAGATCCTGATCGATGCGATGAAGGACGAACTGCCGGAACTGGTGGCCAATCGCAAAGACAAGATGGGGTTCCCGGTACCGCTCAACGACTGGGTAGCGGGCGAACTGAAGGAATTCGTTTTCGACCTCTTCCATGCCGGCGCGGCCGACCGTCCATACTTCCACCGCGAGGCAATTTTGGCGGCGCTGGACGAGAACCAGATGTTCAGCCGCAAGCTGTGGGGCCTGATGTCGCTGGAGTTGTGGCATCAGGAGTTTCACGATCAGGCAGGAAAGTTCAAGAAACTCGTCAACAACGCGGCATGATGACGGTCGTCACAGTCACACCGATGGCGCTGGAAGCTGACAGCCGTACGTTCAAACAGGCAGCAACGGTGGCGCGGGCAGGGTATCGCTCGATTGTCGTGGAGGGCCGGCCAAGTCGTCTGCAGCCTGACATGTTGCCGTTCAAACTGATAAGCCCTGACGTCGATCCGGAAGACGCAGTGGCGGAGAGGCCGGCTGCAAGCAGCCAATCGAGCGGGTTGAGGGCCTTCCTGCAACGTGCACCGGAGTCGTTCAAATGGCCGTGGCGTGCGGTCCGTTATGTTGCCATGTATGCCATCGATTTCGGTCTCGTAACGTTCCGCAGGACGCCACCCGCATCGCTCTATTACCTGCATGCCTTTTATCAGTTTCCTGCCATCTACTGTCTGTCGCGCCGCCATGGCGTTCCGTACATTTACGACGCGCACGACTTTTATTCGCGCCTCGAAGAGCCCGACCAGATTTCATGGTCGCGCAGACATCTGGTGCTGCCGTTCGAAAGATGGCTTGAACGCAAGTGCATAAAGCACGCCGCCGCCATCGTGACGGTTGCCGACGGGATTGCGGATTTACTGAGGGAGACGTTTGGCTGCGAGTCGGTCGTAATTCGCAATTGCCATGATTCACGACTGGATCAGGAACATCCGCCAGCTATGCGTGAGACGATTGGCATACGGCCAGACGATTTTCTGGTCGTGGTTATCGGCCGTGCGAAAAAGGGGCGGGCGATCTTGGAACTGCTGCAGGCTGTCGCGGATCTCCCTGACAAAGTGCATGTTGCCTTTCTCGGCTCCGGCTATCAGGACAAATTCGCTGATGATGTGCAGCGCCTTGGCCTTGCGGGGCGGGTGCACTTTGTTCCGCCGGTGAAACCGTTTGAGGTCGTACCGTTTGTCCGCAGCGCGGATGCCGCGGCGATATTGTACTATGCACGATCCGTCAACTACGCCTACAGCCTGCCCAACGGTTTTTTCCAATCTGTAGCTGCCGAGCTTCCTGTGCTGTACCCGGATCTGATAGAAATCAAAAAGGTCGCAGAGCACTTCGACATTGGCATACGCATTGACCCCCGGAACTCCCAATCGTTGCGGGCCGGCATCGAAACCCTGCGTAACGACAACGGCCGATATGAGCAGTTGCGACGCAATTTGAGAAAGGCTCACATTACACTGGACTGGGAAAAAGAAGAGAAGAAACTGCACGAACTTCTGGCCGATATCCTGGTGGAAAAAGCGCAACTCGAAAGCCCGACACCGGCAAGCAGGTGACCCTGGTCGTCCGGTTCGAGTCGATGCCTCAGTGCCGGTGCCGCAGCCAGGCGCGGAGGTCTCCCCAGTGCTGCCTTGTCATCAGCGTCGGTAAAAGCAGTAATGTCGCGGCGACAGTGAAAGCGAACGGCAACCAGGGGGACATTTGATCCTGGTAAAATCGATGGATGCAGCAGCAGACCGTCACACCGATGACGATCTGCAGGCCCAAGGTCACGAGCGAATGCCCGACCCGCCACAAACGTTCGCTGATCAGCAGCACGGCAATGTTCCAGAGAAGAAAGGAAACGGATGTGCCGACAGCGGCACCGAGACCGCCGAAGCGTGGCACCAGTAGATAATTAAGAATCAAGTTGGCGACAGCTGCCGCCGCCATGGTGGCTCCTGCCCAGAAAGTTTTTTTCACTTTCCAGATGCCGGCGCAGCCGATCAGATAAAAACCATACAGCAGTGCCGACCAGCTCAGCGCCCCAACGATCGGAAAGGCCGCGTGATAATCCGGTGCTGTCATCCATGCGGTCAGGTATGGCGCCATGGCGGAAAGCCACATAACGGCAATCACACCAGAACCCAAATACAACCGCGCAATCGTTCGAAAAACTGCCGGACCTTCCGGATCCTGCATTGCCTTCAATGCGGTCGGCCACCACGCCTGGCGAAATGTTATGACCATCAACGAGATGATCAGAGCGAATTTCGCACCGACGGAATACAGGCCGAGAGCGTCGTCGCCGTGAAAACGGACGATGAAGAAGCGGTCGCAGGAGTTTAGCACATATAATGCCAGCGCCGCCGGCACCAGCGGTAAGCCGAACCGTAGCAACTGCGGCCACCATTGGCGGAACTGCGGTTGCCACAACAGGTATTGCCGGACACCCCACAACCCGACAACGCTGACCATCGCTGCCCCGATGCATGTGCCAATCAAGGCCCCCATGACACCCATGTCGAAACCCACGACCAGGACGATGGTCGTGGCTGCCGCTGCTACTGTGCCGAGCAGCGAAATGCCAACATACCACCAAGGCTTGAACAGCAACCGGAAAACAGACAGTACCGGCCCTGTCAGTCCTGCCAGGAACACGCTTGTGATGGCAATAGCCAGCAGCGTAAACGGTATGTCGTACTGCAAGAAGGTGTTCAGCAGCGGTGCCAGCAAAAGCACAATGCCGACAACAACGCCACCCCACACCACCCGCCAGAGCAACACCGATGTGACAACGCGCGCCTGCGCCTGCCGTCCTTCTTTCGCACGTTCGGTGAAGTAGAACTCCAGGCTCGCATCCGTGCCGCCTGCTATCACGGCGAAGGTAAACATACACACGACGGTGATCAATTCGATCAGTCCATAGTCCGCTATCGAAAAGATCCGCGTGTAAATTGGCAGCAGAAAAAAACTGAGCCCCCTCGCAGCAACGCCGCCGATGCCGTATACCAGGCTGTCTTTGCCAAGCTGTTTGATCCACTTCTTCATAACGTTCCTTAACTGCGGCTGCAACCGCATCCGCATCCGTTTCTGACGTTCAGCCCAGTGGCAAATTGGTCGGCTTTCACCCCGGGTCAGGGATACTGATCAGGCGCCTCCCTGTCGCAGGTGGCGGTGATATTTTCGCCAGGCCGGAATCCAGCATTACCC
>CAUZJQ010000345.1:0-4672 GCA_963580095.1 Lentisphaeria bacterium
GCCCCTCGCCCCGAAAAAGGTGCTCGTCCTTGCTGGTTTTCGCAACGACAACACCGCGGCGGAGCAGGCGCGTCTCGGAGTTGTCGTCGCCGCCAAAAACAATCGCGTAGCCTGAAAGCGGATTGCGCCCGTCCATGCAGAAGGAGAAGTTGAGGTCCCGCCGATTGTACCAGCCGCCAAATTTTTGAAACAAACCCTCAACCTGGCCATACACGTAATCAAAGGTCCGGTCACCTATATCCCAAGGCATTACCGGGCGCAGTGACATGAAAAATTCATGATCCTGATCGCCGTTGACAATAGTCTTGCCGACCATAAACGGAACAGCCAAGGAACCGCAGGCCATGAAATTCCAGCGATCCTGACAAGCCCACCGCGCGTCCATACGGAACGATCCATCGAGCCAGTTCCAGTCTGTCGGTGCGGCCTCGAACAACTCGTGAACGAGATTGTCGGCATAGATCTGGTGATGCGCCGGTGACGGGTGTCCTACCGCCGGGCCTTGCCCAACCGCAACCACGGCTACGTGCATCGGCCCGCGCAGCACCTTGGACACGGTGTGCCAGGCACCGTCGATCTGCAGGCGGACCGTATCGTCGGCAGCCCTGCCAAAACGCAGCGTGAATTCGTCGTGGCCCGCCGGCCATGCAGGAACACCGTGAACACGCCACCCCTTCAAGCCATAGTCTGCATCCAGTGTGAACAGGGGCTGGTCTCGCGATGGATCCGGCACCTCATGCCCACCAGCAGCAAACAACTGCAGGCGGTATTTGCCGGCGGGCAGATCGCCGAAGGAGTCCAGGTACGGCAACGATTCGTAAGTAAAGGAACCGTGTAAAGGCAGGCGAGCAATGATCGCCGCATTGGTCTGGTCCGCTTCGGTAAATTTGGACTGTAGAAAAGTATCGCTGCCCCGTGCCCACTTGGCGAACTCGGGAGGATCGGAATCTTTTTTCTTGTTCTTGTTGGCGAAATGTCCGCTTCGGACGAAAATGGGGTTCGCATTCTTCACCTGCTGCGGCAGGCTCCATGCATAGACATCGTCGAAAGCCATGCGAGCCTCCCCACAGGCTATGTGAAAGGGCCCGTTGATCTCGCGATCAAGTACGGACTGCAGCACGGCAACACCATCGAGGTAACCGGTAACCGCACACCCCGCTTCGAGGCGCAGGCCGATCTTCACCCAGTTGCTGACCGGCGGGCGTTTGTCGGACCACAGCGATACTGTCTGCCAGGGCGCCGTAACCCCATCCCGCTGCAGAAGCGCAAAGGCACCCTGGCTGCCGGACCAGCCAAAGGCCGCTTGCGGACCGTCGGCCTGACCGAAGACAATCAGCATATCGGTAGTGTCCAGCACGTGGTTTTGCCGAATCAATCGACCCGTTTGCGGCTGCCCGAAAAAGAAACGGGCCTCGGCCTCGGCGTGCGGCATCGGTGTCTCGCCGTAAGTCAACATGCCGTTTTCACGACCGTGCACGGCAAACGGATTGACAGCGCGCTGAAAATCGAAGTTCTGCTGTTCCGCTTTGGTTGCCGGCATGCCGCCGCCGCGCTGCTTCATCACCCAGATACCGGAGGTCTTCTGCCAATCGGAATCGTCGAACAGATCAGCGCGCATGAAGCCGTCGGCCACCCGCACTCGAGCATAATCGACGGAGGGCGGCGGCTTCGCATGCAGCGCATCACCGACCAGGAAAGCCCGCCAACCGCCGAGTGGCAGCGGTACGCGTATCCCGTCGACAAACAGCGCGGTCGCGTCGGGAGCCATCAGTAACCGGCCCTGCTCCCGCAGTTCACCATCGAGCTTACCGTCGATGTGCACACGGCCGTTGCTGTCGATGTAGACAAAATGGTCGGAGGCGTCGCCGCCAATCATATACAACGGCGTTGTAGCCAGCGTCGCGCGATCGAAGGTGTAGGCACGCAACGGCATCTCATCGTGCTGATGCGACAGGGCAAGCAGCAGTTTTTTCCCGTTACGCAGTTTGTGCTCTAACGCCTCCCTGGGATTGCTGCTGTCGAGCCATAACCCCATCAGGAGCAGCAGTGTTATGATAACCGAAAGTTGAAACGCGCGGGTATGCAAGAATGTATTCAGTAGTCAGAAGTTCAGATGCAGAAGATAAAACAATCTACCACGAACTAAGGATGCAGCGAACCCAGGATAGAGATCTATACGAAAAAAGGCTGGAATCGCACTTTCAACACTGCGGGAATCGGTTTCCGCACTGCGATCTATCGACCGTTCTATCGGTAGATAAATTGGTGTAGTGTCGCTCGGCAGGAAATGGGGGCAAGACCTAATGGAAGGCGTAGACTGCACCGTAGCTGTTCTCATAAATAAGGCGGAATTGCTTGGGGCGATCGCGAATCCATCTCTTCTCGATTGCTTCGCTGGCCTTGTTCACTACTATCCAGTCCACGTTGCCTGAGATGAGACCCTGCAGCCAGATCTCTACGGACGGATTGCTGCGGTAAACGCTCTCGATCTGCGGCAGTGTCCATGGCGCTGGGATCCTCCGGCGCGGGTACTCATGCACCGGCAAAACTTCCGGGCTGTTCACTGACTGGTACACGACCGTATTCTGCAGGTGGCCGCCCCGCAACGTGTAGTTGTAGAAAAGGCCGACGTGGGCAATCCTCTTGCCCGCACCGGAATTTTTGTCGACAAACGCCCATATCGCACCGCGGTCACCGTAAACCTTGTGGAAAAACAGGTTGCGGTTCTCAAGATATATCGTATCAAGCAACGGGATCTGCCAGACGATGAGAAACAATAGTGCAACAGCGATCGGGATGATGATGCCATATATCGTCCGAGAAAATTTGCGACACGCCCAATACACACCGGACACGACGGCCAATATGATGACTGTCCATAGGAGTACGGTCCGGTTGTCCAAGCGTGGAACAAACAGGATCAGGGGCACGATGTACGCGACCCAACCAAATCGCTGCAGGCGCTGCAGCAGGTACATCAGCCCGATCAAACTGGCCGCGTACGCAGGCAGCAGATGCCGAACCTGCTCACCGTGGTAGTACGGGGGCACCAGGATTGCATACAAGAAGATGGCGATCCATGGGGCTGCAATTACATACAGCAACAGCTTCGATTCCCGATATGCAAAGGCCACAGAGACCAGCACGGGAAACGGCAGCAAGACCGCCAGCGTCGGCACCGATGCACCGGCCCACCCCAGATTATGCCGCATCAGTCCAGCGAAGGCTGCAACGATGGACTCCCGGGCGTACTCGTAGAGCCCGGGAAACACCGTAAATCCAGCGATCGACACTTGACCCGGGTAGACTGGATTGCCGGTAAGAAACAGGTTCTGCCAGTAGTTGTATCCGGCGATCACTATGAGAAATGCGCCGCCGCACCAGATCCAAGGTCCACGCAGCTTGTCGCGGAGACCTGGCAGCAGCAACGGCAGCACGACGAACAGAAACAGCAGGGCGAACGATTTCGTACCAATCAAAAGTCCACCGGCAAGCAGCGCCAGCAATGTGTCACGTCGCTCCTGGGTGAAGAAATAATAGAGGGCCGCCATAAAGGTGGATGCCATCATCAAGTCGACAAAACACAAGCTCGCCTGCGCCATAACTGGCCCCAGCAGACAAAAGGAAGCGGCACCGGCAACCGCAATATCGCGGCGCCATCCGGCATGGCACATCAGCGAGTAAGCGGACAAAGCACCGATAAACACAAAAGGCAACTGGGCGAATTTTAGCAGGTATTCGCGCTCGCCATGCATCAACATGAAGTACGGCATGACGCCGGCCTTGGGGTAGTACGTCATCCCCAGGTCGGTAAAAAAAAGAAGCGGCAGTGACAGGTTCTGTTGCTCATACAGATGGCGTGCGAAGGGCAGATGATAGAGCAAGGCGTCTGAATTTAACGGCGGCAGAAAACTCTGGGAGTACAATGTCACGGCGTAGATGCAGACCACCGCCGCGCAGAGAATCGCGGGTACCGGTGGCAACGCACTCACACGCGGCCAACGCATGCGATCCGGTCGTGTACACGCCACCGTCGCAATGAGAATAATCAACAAGGCGACTGTGATCAGGCCTGGTCGCAAGATCGAGAGAGCACCGAGTACGGTAACTGTCGTAACCATGACGGCGTAGAACAGAATCAGCGTGTCGAGAGCAAGCCGGGGCCACGTCGTTTCAGAACGGAGCCGTCGCGCCAGCAGAAGGGAACATGCAGCGAGAATAAGATGCCAGGTAAGAGCAACCATAAAGAATCAACTGGGCAGGCGCATGAACGCAAGCGCTATAAAAAGGTTTTTCTCAATGCATAGGTTGTATTCGAGCGCCTGCCTGAGATTGACACCGCGGAGTTATGAACCGCTCAGGATCAGCTGGGATGGTCAGGAATTGAAAGGTTCGGCTATGCAAGAATGTATTCCGTTGTCATCGGGTGCGAAAGAGAAAACAATCTACCACGAACTAAGCATGCGGCGAATCCAGAAGAGACATCAGAACGATGCTGGCGACAGTCATCGTTCAATACTGTCAGAATACCGACGTCTACAAACTGTTGACAAATTGATGCTGCTTTCATTGCATCCATAGAAGCCCACGTCATAGTATTTGTTTTGAGTTTTTGGAACCCCTTTTACAAGTACAAGCGCACTTGATTCCACGTAGGTTTACAGGTGCGCTA
>CAUZJQ010000346.1:0-4661 GCA_963580095.1 Lentisphaeria bacterium
GGGCATGTTAGAATTTAACTGTTTGTTGTAGAAATAGTTAGATGATAAATAGAAAAATCAGCCTGATTCTCGCCTAACTGTAAGATTCGTACGACAGGTCACGTAAATGCAGGTAGGGGGGGGTGGCATTGGTACCCGCTTGAAAGTAAATTGAAAGGGGCCCACCGATGGGTTTCAAAGGTCCATTCGGGTCATGTCAATCGGGAATTCTTCTGCACCGCAAGCGAAGGTCTGCTTTTATGCGACATCTTTTGGCTGTCATGACAGTGTTCCTTTGCCTTTTCCCTATGGGGTCCGGCGCCCTGGCTCAGTTTTCCGGCGACCTGGACGTCGGCGAGTCGATGATTCTCATGAGAAACCTGTTGAAGGACCTGCGGCGCACGGCGGATATCGATCAGCAGTACAGCATGTTACTGCGCACCCGTGAGACCCTGGATGAAATTGCTGTCAGCTTGCCCCAGCGCGAGCGTGACGAATGGCAAAGACGCCTGCAGGCGGCAATCCCTCATCTGCGTGAGCCGACAACGGTGCACACGCCCGATGGAGTCACCTTTAATTTCATGGAGATCCGTGGCAAATCGTTTTACTGGAGTGACCCCGTCACAGCGGGTAGTTTCGTCGAGTATCTTAATTCCAACCGTGTACCGCAGGCCGCCGTGGAGACTTGGCTGGACCTGACGGACCACTCGATCGACTACGACAACGAGACCGGCAAATACAACGCACGGCGTCCGGCCACAGCCCTGAAGGCGGTGAGCTACACTGCCGCCGCCGGATTTGCTAAATGGCTGACGCGGCGGCAGAAACAACGTTGCAGCCTGCCTGGTGCCGGCTTTGTACGGCTCGTTGGTTCGGAGGCGACCACCTGTTGGAGCAGCAGCAAATGGAAGGAGGACGACCCGTTGCGACGTGAAAACATGCGGATGTTCGGCGTCGCCTTTCGCACCTTGGTGCACCGCGGTGAACCGGTTGGCGAGCTTGAAGAGGCGCACTATCCGGACGCGGAAATCCGGCTGATCACGTCGATAAAAGCAGCTAAATATTTCTACCTGAATCAGTTACAGGAACTCCAGTGAGACGCTCTCTATCGATATTTATACTCGTGTCCAGCCTCGGAATGGTGCCGGCAATCTGGGCGGCGGAGGTCAGTCAAGCCTACCGCGGTGATCTCTTGGGCAAGGAGCGCGTCGCGACTGAAAGCAATCCGTTTATTAATGCCGAATTCATCGGCCTGCGCGAGGGCAACCTGGCCTTCCTGTTCCGGCGCATGGACCTGCAGGTCATCCTTGAGCGGCCGATTTATCAGAAAGTAATGGTAACGCGCAACGATGATGACATGCAAAGCACCGGCATTCGTATCGTCGTGCCTGGTGAAACCCTGGAGGGCCCGGTCGAATCGCGACAGGAAAATGTCGAGCTCGGGCTGCTGGCAGATGCGTCCGTACAATTCGACGGCATGTCAGGCCGTACCAACAGAGAGGGTGTGTTCATCGACAGTGACCAGACGATTTTGGCAATTTTTGACAATCTCAAGGTGAACCGCCACACATTCATTATCACCAACCTGCGGCACGGCAACTGCAAGGTCGAATTGACCCGCCTTGAAATGTACGCGAAACTCGACATTGATTATGACGAGACCAGAAGTTCGCATGCCGATCAGTTGGTCGGCGAAGTTGAGTGGGATCGTTCGAGTTACCGCGCTGGCGATGTTGCTGTGTTTTCGCTGAAAGTAACTAATGGCAGCAAGGCTGAAGGCATTTACCGACTGCTTGGCCGCACCGTTAGTCGCTGGCCTTGGCTGGACGGCAAGATGCTTTACATCGGTGATCTGGAACCGGCTGAAAGCCGGGTGGTTTTCCGGCGCCTGATCGTACCCGACGACCTGCCCGACGACCTAGCCGTGCTGCATTTGCGCATCGGCTTTAACGACCTTACCGGTGGCAAACCGCAGTTGCCTGCCATCGTTCGTCTCTCCGTTAAGTAGCCCCTTCCCCCCCCCACACCAGACTAAAGTGAAATTAGGGCCGGGTTTTTATATAAGTGGCCTTCAGTTTGTATGAATAAGTGAATGGTGGCGGGACCGTACGCGCGTACTGCGTTGATGGGCTACATTGCGTTGTCTGTCGTTACGCCCCCAACACAACTTCCCGAGAGAGACGTGCTTAAATATCGCCTGATCAGTGGTTCGTTTCTGTTAGCCCTGGTGTTGCTCAGTGTCTTCTGGGATTCGCCAGCGGCGACTGTAATTTTTGTGTGCTTCGGCTGTTTTTGCGTTGGCGCAGCGTTGACCGAATTCCTCGGTATGGCAGCGGCGGCCGGGTATCCGGGCTACCGCCCAGTGTTGGTCCTGGGCGGCTTACTGTACGTGCTGGCAGTCGCTGGAGAAGCTAAGGGCATGGTGACACAGGGTCTGCCGATGTTCGTGCTGGCGATTCTCATCGTTGCTCTGTTTCTGGCTGCCTTCCGCGAACCGGACCTGCGGCAAGCCTTGATGAATGTCATCGTCTCCCTCGGCGGTTTTCTGTATCTTGCTTGGACCCTTGCATTTTTGGTCCGCATCTATTGTTTTGAACCTGGCACCAGGGCCGGGCCGTTTCTGGTTTTGTTCGTGATTCTTGTCACCAAGTTCAACGATATAGGGGGTTACACTGTCGGCAACCTCAGCAACCGGCTGATTGGCAATAATCACAAGATGACGCCGCGGCTCAGCCCGAAGAAAAGCTGGGAAGGCCTTGTTGGCAGTGTTGTTTTCAGTGTCGGCATTGCCTGTCTGTTGCTGCACTGGTTCGGGGATCGTATGCAACCGCACGACCAACCGCTCATCACCATGCCGATCGCTGTCTGCATCGGCGTTGCAGCTGCTATCCTGGGGGTTTGGGGCGACTTGGCGGAATCGGTGATCAAGCGAGGTGCCGGCGTTAAGGATTCCGGCACTATGGTGCCCGGCGTAGGGGGACTGCTCGACGTGCTCGACAGTCTGGTATTCGTGGCGCCGTTGTTTTACTGGTACATTGCGTTTTCAAAGGCACAGTCTATTTTCACACCCGTAGCTGAACAACTGACTAATTGACAACCGACGAGACCAAACCATGGCAACTCCTGACAAAAAGATGGGCACCGGTCTGCGCGGCATTATTGCCGGCGAGACCGCCTTATGCACTGTGGGGAAGACCGGCACCGGCCTGACTTACTGCGGATATGATATTGCGGACCTGGCAGCCAATGCCCGGTTCGAAGAGGTTTCGTGGCTGCTGACCCACGGCGAGCTGCCGACGCAGACGGAGCTCGACGACTACGTCGCCCGCCTCAAGTCACTGCGTGGTTTGCCCGCGGCAATGAAAGACACGCTCGAGCGCATTCCCGCCAGCGCCCACCCCATGGATGTCATGCGCACCGGCTGCTCGATGCTGGGCAATCTGGAACCGGAATCGAATTTCAACGAACAGCAGGACAAGATCGAGCGAATGCTCGCGGTTTTCCCCTCGATTATCTGCTACTGGTACCGTTACAGCCACGACGGGGTCCGCATCGACGCGGATGATTCCGATGCCGATTCGACCGGTGGACAGTTCCTGCATATGCTGCACGATGACAAGCCGCCGGTGTTACATGAGCAGGTCATGAACTGCTCGCTCATTCTCTATGCCGAGCACGAGTTTAATGCCTCCACGTTCACCGCCCGTGTCTGTGCCTCGACCTTGTCCGATATCTTTTCCTGCGTCACCGGCGCCATCGGCACTCTACGCGGTCCGCTGCATGGGGGTGCCAACGAAGCCGCCATGGCCATGCTCGAGCAGTGGCAGACAGCGGACGAGGCGGAGCAGGCCATCCTCGGGATGCTGACGCGCAAAGAAAAAATCATGGGCTTCGGCCATGCCGTTTACCGGGAGTCAGACCCACGCAATGGGATCATCAAGGAATGGGCAAGAAAGCTCGCTGCCGAGGTTGACGATGCTGTGCTCATGCCTGTTTCCGAGCGTGTCGACGAAGTACTCAAGCGCGAGAAAGGCCTGTTTCCCAACGCCGATTTTTATCATGCTGCTGCCTACCATTTCATGGGGATCCCGACAAAGCTGTTCACCCCGATCTTCGTCATGTCGCGCGTGGCCGGCTGGACCGCCCATGTCATGGAGCAGCGTGTGAACAACCGAATCATCCGGCCCAACGCCGATTATATCGGGCCCGAACCGCGCACCCTGGTTCCGATCGGCGAACGGTGAGCGCCAACGCCGATATCAATGAGCGCCCGCCGCCGGACCGCGTGCTGGCCGACATTGCGGCCTATGTCGTTGATCACAGCGTTGACAGCGACGAGGCGTTCAACACTGCGAGATACTGTCTGCTCGATACCCTTGGCTGTGGACTGCTGGCACTGACCTTTCCCGCCTGTGCGCGGCACCTCGGCCCGACCGTTGCCGGCATGATCGTGCCTGGCGGCGCCCGTGTCCCCGGCACCCGCTACGTGCTGGATCCAGTGAAAGCCGCGTGGGATATCGGCTGCATGATCCGCTGGCTGGACTATAACGACACTTGGCTCGCTGCCGAATGGGGCCACCCCTCCGACAACCTCGGCGGCATTTTGGCCGTTGCCGATTTCGTTTCGCAGCAACGTGCTGCTAACGGCGAAGCACCGCTCACGATGGGCGAGGTGTTGACCG
>CAUZJQ010000347.1:0-4660 GCA_963580095.1 Lentisphaeria bacterium
CAATCATGGGCGTCTACAGCATCGGGTTGCTGGCCGGCTACACCGGCGGCAACGCCCCGCACTATCGTTTCACCTATGAGCAGGCTGCAAACGCCGAAATCTTCGGGGTCTACGAGGTGATTGACGATGTTGCCAAGCCGCTGCAAGTCTGGCAGAAACCACTGAAGCCCATCGACGAAAACGGCAAGCCGCCGATGGTCAACCTTATGGTCGACGCCAGCGACGGCCGCGAAGTGCGTTTTTATCGCGACGGCGACCTCGCACTGGTCCATCAACATGACCGCCGCCTGGATGGCGCTTCCGGGGTATTTGTCGGATCAAACACGCGAACCCTCATCTCCGGCATGCAGTACGTGTTCGAGCGGCAACTGTACCGCAACCACTTTGAGAAGAACCGCCGGTTCGCGGACGACCCCTATATGCGCCACTGGTCGTCGCCGGAAGGCGACTGGATCATCGATCCGAAAGGCAATACGGCCTGGCACAAAAGCGATTTCTTCGGCCGCTTCGAGGTTGCCTTGCCGGTCGTCGCGTCCGGGAAATTGTTCATGGGCATTCTGGAAGATCACGAAGTCGGGCCCTTGATACTCGAACTGGAGGGCGGCAATATCCGGCTGACCCGCCCGGGCGACCGCGAACTGCTCGACGTCGAGCTCGACGCCGGCAAGATCGATGCGGTTCCGCTGATGCCGCAGAAACGCAAGGTACAGATGCCGCCACTCATCACGATGCACTATGAGGGCTACACGGCATGGGTCACATTCAACAACACGATCGTCTGCCGCACCCAACTCGATCGGCCGTTGAAGGGGAGACGAATGCGCCTGGAAGGCTACGCCAACGAGGACCTGACCGACAGCCGAGTCTACCGCTACCGGGTGACCGACTACATGTTCAACCGCGCCCCCAGCGACTGGCTGGTCAATGGCGGCAACTGGCAGGTCACCAACCGGTTCCAGTGCAACCCGACATGGTCGCATATGAACGGCCAAGCCGCCGACAGTTTCGGCGCCATGTGGACAAAGTTCCGTTACGGCGGCGACTTCTGCGTCGAGGTTTACGCCGGGGTGCGCGAGGGTTTTTACAGTCGTTGCGGCGACATCAACATCTCGATGTTGAGCAACAGCGCCTCGGCGAGTCGCGGCTATACCGTCACCTGCACCGGTTGGGATTTTGATCACTCTCAACTCTACAGCAAACTGTTTCGAAATGGCGAGGAATATGCACGCTCGGAAAAATACCTGGTTCCCCGCACCCGCGACGGCCTGCGGCAGTTGAACCCTGATCCCCGGATCAAGCACGACCGCGGCGTCCACGGTGCCTGGTACTATCTCAAGCTGCGGCGTATCGGCAACAAACTTGAGTTGTGGTTTGACAACGAGTTGGTGTTCGAGCAGACAGACGCCGAGCCGCTCGACGAAGGCATGATGGGGCTGTGGACTTTTCTCAATTCCATCGTCGTCGCCCGAGTTAAGATCGCCGCCGAAGATATCAGTCCGATGCCCCGGAGCTTCCGCAAATACAACGCTCCGACCGCTCCGAAATCGGCAGGCGAAGCCCCGTACTGGAAGCTCAAGGAAGGCAACCATCCGGCCATCTCCATGCTGCCGAGTCACTGGACGGTGAAAGATCCGGTGGCCTACGGCGAGATTGCCTGGCACACGCGCAAGTGGGATGGGCCGTATTTCGTCTTCACCAATCGCCTCGGCGCCGGAGCCATGCATGCCCGACCAGACCTGCCCCTGGAACCCCTCGCGGAGTTCGCCGGCTGGTCATTCCTCATAAAGCGTACCGATGACGCCGAGTTCAATTTCCACTACTCGATCGGCCGTCGAAACGCGATCGGAGAGTTCGTACCTGAAAAACGTTTTTTTCACCGCATCAGCGGCACCGACTTCGGCAAGGGGCCGACCACCATGTACGGCGAGACAGCAGTGTCCGGCACCAAAAGGCGTCGCAGCAACTGGCACGAGCGTGGTCGCTGGACTGAGGCTTTCGCCTGGCTGCCTATCGATGAAATTCGATCGAGCCTCGATCAGGAAAATATGATGGTGCGCCTCGACGGCTTCGGCAATCTACAACCGAGCTTCGTACTGCAGGGACTCAGCGGCAACCAGCCTGGCGCCGCCTATGCTGTAGCCCAACTCACACCGATTCGTTATCGCAAGCCGAGATTGACTGAAGCTGAGTCCGCAGCAGATTCATCGGCTGCCAGGAAAATCTCGTACATTTTGCTGCGCCAGGCTCACGGCACTACACTCGCACGCAGTAGCGACATTTCGGAAATCAACTCTGCTATCGACCGGCTCGACAGCAAGGGGCTGACCACTGCCTGGCTGCGAACAGTCAGCCCCGGCACCGCCATCACGACACTGCGACTGTCATGGATCGATGAGCCGGAGCAGATGGACATCGACTGCTCCTGGGACAAGAATGTCGCTGGTCGAATTCGCATACAACACACCCCTGAGTATCGCAATCGCCGATTCAACGGCATGAACGTGCAAGCCAACGGCGTCCAGCTCGATCTCGTTCCTGCCGGCTTTGGCGCCTACACCGCTATGCTGCCGCGCGTCGACAAACTGCTGGCAGACACTGGCGACGTCGTTGTTGAAATCAGCTTCTTGCCAAGCGTCCTCGGCGGCGCCTCGCAGTCAGACACGACAGTCCTCAAATGGACCGATGCCGAAACTCCAACACGGCCGGTCCTACTCGGGGTCAAGGGGCTGACCGAACTACTGGAAACCTTTGAGTCCAATGCGCCCAAAGGCACGCCCCAGGCACAGACACGCCTGATTTACGGCAACTCGATACAGGACACATTCATACAATGCTACAACTCGAATCCGGATCACCGGCTTGCCTTTGATTTGGCGGCACCGTTCAGCCTTGCCAGGTATCCGATCATGCAGTTCCGGTATCGAGCCGATGCCATGACCAACATCACTTTACGTCTGCAGGAAAAATCTGATATCCGACTTGGCGAGGACAATTACGAAAACGCCGTCAAGGTACGTTACGCCACACCTCTCGACCGTAGCGGACACTGGAAAGTCTGGATGGGAATGGCTGCTGACGGGCTGCGGGATCGAGCCTATCTGAAAACGCATTTCTTTCCAGAAATCCTTCGTTTTCGATCGATGCATCAGACCAACCAGACCGGACGCTTCAGCGACTGGGATATTGACGATATAGTCTTCGGCCCTGCCGTCGCATCGCCCGCGGCCCTGGCATTCACGCCACAATACTTCGACTTTGTCGGCATCGACAAGGTCTACGTCGCAGTACACCCGAACAAGACACCTTATGACCAACTCGACGATGAGCGGCGACAGACCATCGAATGGTCCGAGATCACGAACTACGAATTACACACACCGCAGTTCCGGCACTTCAACGGCATCGGGCATCTGCTCCTGAAGGCCGTCAATGTGCACGGCCACCAATCAAGTATCACCGATGTTCCGTTCATACTGGACAACACACCAATCATCTCGAGCAAAATAAAAATCGAACCGTCAGATCACCCTGCCGATAACGGCACCGTGCTGCGCATCACCTTGACGACTGCGGGCGGCGCACCCCTGGCGCTGGAGAACCTGCGCTTTCGCGTCGATGGTAAAGCGATCGAAATCGAACCATACCTCAGCGAATTCATCCACCAAAGCAACAAGGAAATACTGCAGTTGAATTACCCGTACATCCTGCGACGCCAACTCAACCAGGCAGCGGCCGGCTCCACGCTCACCTTTACGATCGACAACATCGAGGACGGAGCTGGCAACCAGACAGCAGCACGCGATTACGCAATCCCGATCAATTACGCCAATGACAAAACAGGCCCGGCATGGCTGCCGGCGAAAATTCCCGACAACATGTTCTGGCGCTGCGAATGGGAAGGACGCGGCACGCTCGAACCAACCTTTGAAGGTGCAAAGGGCAATGTTATCGACATGGTCCACAAGCTGGGCGAAGCGCCTTATCTCATGACCCGCAGCCACGGCAAAAACGGACATGTCTGGCAAGCACTCCGCTGGGATGTCAATGCATATCCGTACCTGGCTCTGCGCATGCGACAACCGCAACTGCAGGAAGGCGGCGACTTCTCGGTGCGCCTGCGATTGTCGACCACCGGCGAACACGTGGTGATCCCGGTCAGCGGCAACGATGGACATCCGCATGTGCTCAAGCACGACACCTCAACCCAATGGACTGCCGGCGAATGGTTCTCGTTGATCATCGACGTCGCAGCAGCAGTCCGGCAAGCCGCCGGCGATAAGGCCGACTACGTGCGGATCAATCAGATCGAGATCCACCGAAACCATGAAAATAAAAACGCCGAGCTGCATCTGGAGAACCTCTGCGTCCTGGCCGACTGGCCGGCAAAAGCCACCATCCAGCTCGACGCCTACGACGCCAGCGGCATCGGCAAACTGCACTGGCAGTTCGTCACAACCAGCGGCAAGGTTGTGCGCCAGGGAGAGAGTCGGAAGCTGACGGTTCAACCAGCGCAGCTCGACCTGCCGCGTGACGTCCCCGGCTGGCTCGAGCTACGCGTCCACGACCGCGCCGGCAACAGCTCGAGTCCACTGCGTGTCCCCCTCCCCTGACCAGTATCTTTGTAACACAGCGTGTTCCTGCCAGTGCAATCAAATCATCA
>CAUZJQ010000348.1:0-4622 GCA_963580095.1 Lentisphaeria bacterium
GACTGCACAGCAAAATACCGACGCCCGCAGCAGCAGACACTTTGACAGTGCCAAGCGCCCAGGGCGTGATGGCTCGGAGTACCAGATGAATTGAATCACTACGTCAGGTTTATTACGTAAACAGCGTTATATTATTTGCTATACAAGCCAATCATTATCAGCTCAAAAAGGCCGAACTGTAAAGCTTCGCAGGCAGCAAGAATCTGCTTGAAATTCAACCGCCGGACGAACATTCAACATGACGACTTTCGAGGAGCAACAGGCAGAACTGCAGAAACTGGACCGCGACTTGTCGTATAACCCGGCAGATCCAGCCGCCGCGAAAACGCTGACACCCGAACAGGTCAGCTTCTTCAATGACAAGGGCTATCTGACCCCATTGCCGATCTTCGATGGCGATCACGTCGATGCTAACCGGCGGTACTTCGATGGGCTGATGGCGACTGTGGCGGACGCCGGCGACGGACGCGATGCCTATTCCATTTGCGGCTATCAGGCAACGTGCCGCGGCCTCTACGATCTGGCGGTGTCGCCTGCCATCCTCGACCTCGTCGAGGATCTGATCGGACCCGACATCGTGTGCTGGGGGACGCATTTTTTCTGTAAACTTCCGGGTGATCCAAAACGCGTGTCCTGGCATCAGGACGCACCGTACTGGCCGCTGACGCCGGCACGATCGGTAACGGCCTGGTTGGCGATCGATGATGTCGACCGCGAAAACGGGTGCATGCAGATCATTCCCGACTCCCATCGCGTTGGCGAGCTGGTTCTCGAGGAAAGTGCCGCGGCCGAACAGAACTTGCTGGACTCATCCGTAGTCGACATCGAACAGTATGGCGATCCGGTCTGCCTCGAATTAAAAGGCGGTGAGATTTCACTGCACTCGGACATGTTGTTACACGCTTCCGAGCCAAACCTCTCAAAGCGCCGCCGCTGCGGCCTGACGCTCCGCTATTCCCCCCCGTCGGTTCGTCCCTATCAAGATTATGAGGTGGGTTCCATCCTCTGTCGCGGCACCGATCCCGAGGGCAACTGGGCCGACATTCCCCGTCCCCCTGGCGATGATCCATGCCCACGGCCGTGGCAGACGCAAAGCGAAGAATTGACATGATTACCGATGAACAGATCCAATTCTGGGATGAGAACGGTTATTTGAAATATGGCAAGGTCCTGGAACAAGGTGACGTCGCGGAACTTCTTGAACGGTTGGATCGGATCGCCCTTATTGAATCGAAAGGCGGTGATGATTCATCCGTTGAGTTCAGCGTCGGCCACGCCCGTGACGAGACCGGAGCCGGATATGAACCCGAGGCAATCAGGCAGTATCTCAATCTATGGAAGCGCGATGAGGCGTACGATAAAGTCGTGCGTCACCCGCTGGTCACCGGTATCACAAAGCGGCTGCTGAAGACACCGGCACTGCGGCTGTGGCATGATCATATGATCTCGAAACCACCCGGGGAAAACGCCCGTTTCCAGTTCCATCAGGATTTCTACAACTGGCCCCTCGCCGATCCGAACATCCTCACGTGCTGGATCGCTCTGGACGACGCAACCGTGGCGAACGGCTGTATGCACGTTGTCCCCGGCAGCCATCGCGATCCGCGTTTCTCGGTGGAAGCCAGGAAGCTGGAGCTGGAGGAACTTGCGAAAAATCCCGACGCCAGGACTGAGCGGGTGATCATGGGCGAACACCCCGCCAGCTTCGGCGTGCCGGTAGAGTTGAAGTCGGGCGAGTGTATGTTCCATCACAGCCTGAACTTCCATTCAACTCCGAAGAACACTACGGATTCACAACGTCGCGCCTTTGTGATTATCTACCTGCCGGAGGGCATGTGTTTCGATAACACCCAGGCCGGGGATCATCCCCTCGTCCCGCTTATCGAGGGCAAGCATGGCGAACCCATCACCGGCAGTGATTTTCCGGTGGTCGGTTAGGCCGTGGATCGCTGAAACCTGACACCTGAAACCTCTCCTGAAACACATCATGATCGTCCGTGAATACGTGGGCTACATTGGACAGAACACTAGACGCTGAAAGCTGAAATCCTGAACCAGAGAGATGACATCATGGACCTGAAGTATTCTGTCGTTCTCAATACGTTGAACACCGGGGATGCTGGCTGCAGTATCTGGGAACATCCCAACGAGATGCTCGAGACCATTGCAGCCGCCGGCTATGACGGCGTTGACATGGACGGGGAGCCTGACCGGATCGATCGCGATCGATTCAACGACGTTCGTGATCTGGCGTTCTCGATGGGATTGAAGGTCCCGGCGCTGCTTGGCGCCTGGGCGCCGTGGCACTGCGGCGAGGAGCGGGATCTCTGCTCACCCGACGAGGCCGTTCGCACCCGCGGCGTGGCATACGCCAGACGCGCTGTCGACCTGGCCGCTGAGTTCGAGGAGCCGCCGCTCTTCCAACTCTGCGCCTGTCCAATAGAGAACGAGTATCCACTTTCGGCTATACCGATCGACACGCTGCGTAGCCAGTTCGTCAGGTCCGCCGCAGAGATCGCCGAGTACGCATCGTCGAAGCGGGTGAACATCGCAATCGAACCGGTCAACAAATTCGAAGCGCACGCCGGATTCCTCAACGCCATCCCGGAAGCGATGAGTGTGATCGACGAAATCGACGCCGATAATCTGGGCGTTCAGGCCGACTTCTACCACATGAACATGGCTGACGGCAATTTTGTCGAGACGCTGAAACTGATGGAAGGCAAACTGCTGCATATTCATCTCGCCGAAAGCAACCGGTACCTGCTCGGCTCTGGACACCTGGACTTTGCCGGTATTGTGCGGACGCTCAAGGAAATGAACTTCACCGGCTACCTTTCCATGGACAGTGTGCCCGCCAAGCCGGACTGGAAGACCGTAGTGCAGCAGGGCATCAGTCACATGAAGCAAATGGAGCAGCAGGCCGGGTAGCCTTAGATTCGAACCGTTAATTGACGTTAATTGACGGTTCAGATTCCTTGGCGCTAACCGCCCGCGAAAAAGAAGTGCTTCGCAGGTCGCCACGGCCGATCTTCCCAGTGGACATTCCACATGGGATCGCGAGTGCGCGCCATTTCTTCCAGCAACGCATCATGCATCCGGTCGCGCGCCTCAGCGGTTTCTGGGCTGTCGATCAGATTGGTCAACTCGTATGGGTCGGCTTCCAGGTCGTAAAACTCGTCGCGATCGAACAGATTGACAGCCAGCTTGTAACGCTCGTTGCTGACACATCGGATGGGGTACAATCCGCCTCGTTCCTGCTCGCCGGGTTCATTGAGGTTGTAGCTTACGAACACGTGCTCGCGCACCGCGGCTGTCGGATCAGCCAGCACCGGCGCCTGGCTGACGCCGTGCAGCGATTCCGGGATTTCCTCGCCCGCCAGGTCCAGCATGGTCGGCAGGATGTCGAGGTGTGACAACAGCGCCTGACTCACCGCCCCGCCGGGTACGCCGGGACCGCGCACGATAAACGGGATGTTGGTGGATTCCTCGTACATCTGCGGCCCCTTGTCGTGCAGCCCGTGGGAGCCGAGTTGATCGCCGTGGTCCGAAGTGTAAATGATCATTGTGTCGTCGCCATGCAGCGCGTCCACGGCTGCTGTCACACGCCCGATCTCGCTGTCGATATAGCTGTTGCAGCCGAAGAACTTCAGACGTTTCGCCACCAGTTGCTCCCAGGTAGGGTTGTCGTGGTAGGCGGCTGTCTCCTGGGCCTGCATCTGCTGCAGATCAGATTTGCCGTCCATCGGCGGGCAGTAGTTGGGACGTCCCGGGATATCTCCGGGTTGGAACTTCTCCCAGTACTCGACCGGTGCCATCCACGGATCGTGTGGTTCATCGTACGACACCACCAGCACAAACGGGTTTGAAGGCTCGCAGGGTGAAGGCTCGCCAGTAGCCTGTCCTGAGCCTGCCTGCCCTGAGCTTGCCGAAGTGGTCGAAGCGGCCGACCGTTTACCCGACGGGTCGTCGTCTACACGTCCCAGGAAGTCGAGCGCGCGATCGGTCACTCGGTGGCCGTAGACGTGCTCGATGCCAAAGCCGGCTTGCCGCAGATCGGCGGGCGTTGTTTGCTGGTTGTACAGGGCGCGGATGTCGTCGGGCAGCTCGGCCAGACAGTTTGCCTGCTCGTACCACCAGTCCGGCTCGAACCCGCCACCGGGTACACCGGAGCCGGCGTCGTCAGTGCCGTCCAGATGCCATTTACCAGTAAGCGCCGCCCGATAACCCAGCTTCCGGAAAATATCGCCCATGAGTGGTACGCGCCGATGCGGGGCCATGAGGTTGGCCCAGGCGCCGTTGCACTGCGGGTGCTGGCCGCTGAACAGCGCGCCGCGAGCCGGGCCGCAGATCGGTGAGGCCGTGTACGCACGTTCGAAGCGGACGCCCTCCCCCGCCAGCCGATCGAGGTTCGGCGTGGCACACACCGGCTGGCCGTAAGCGCCCACCATCCACTTGCACTGCGTGTCCGTTAAGATGATGACAAAGTTCATGCTGCTCGTCCGTGCGGGGATTGTAGGGAAGGTTTCAGGTCCTAACGAAAAGTTGACACTTTTTTGTTCTCTTTTCTAATAAAGCGGCAGAGCCGCAACACAGTAGAACGGACCTCTGTGTCCGTTCGA
>CAUZJQ010000349.1:0-4613 GCA_963580095.1 Lentisphaeria bacterium
AATCCCTTGCCGGTGTGCTGACCGGGGCGAGGCTCACGAGTGATATGACCGACTGGTCGCAGGAAACAGGCAAGCCCGCCGACCAGGGGCACTGGTTCATGGCAGTCAACGTTGAGGC
Source organism: Lentisphaeria bacterium (assembly GCA_963580095.1). Lineage (GTDB taxonomy): Bacteria > Verrucomicrobiota > Lentisphaeria > JABSQK01 > CAJWLW01 > CAJWLW01. Next base: position 119 of record CAUZJQ010000349.1, read on the forward strand.
GATGATGCCCGCGGATGCATACTACGAACGCGTCGACAAGCTCATCGACCGCATGCGCACCGCGCCCAAAGCGAAAGGTGTTGAGCGCACCTTCGTCCCCGGCGAGATGGAACTCGAGCACGAGGCGCTCTGCCGCGAACACGGCATTGCTCTGACGCAGGCGACGATCGACAACCTTACCGGCCTCGCCGGGGATGTCGGCATTAAGGACGCCCTGCCTTGGACGGACTAAGGGCTCAGAGCTCGGAAGTATGAGTGCGAGACGGGTTCCCGTACATACATTCGTAATCGCCCGACTCGTAATCGAAACGGTTGCGTAAGGTCAAGGCGCAAGATCACGGCGGGCATTCAACGTGGTACCGGCTTCCACGCGCTGGGCCCAGTCGTCGCGGCCGCCGGCGCGCAAACGATCCAGGTACTTCGCCGAATCCCTCGCGATTGTGACGGCCCCTCGCGCAAAGAGTCAATGTCGATGTAAAGAATCCTCATGACTTGTCGTCTTTGTGCTGGACGGTGGTGCGGCATCCGTCTTTTGCAGACTCAGAAAGCGGCGTTGGCGTCGTAACTTCACGTGATGCCGTTGCTGATTCCGCGTTTAGGTTCCTATCTACTGCGAACCCCCATTACAGTTGATGTTGATCGAGTATTATACAAATCCCGCATGCCCGGGCGCGTGTGCAACTGGTGTGCACTGTCGACATTGAAGAAAAAAACGGGGTAGAGACATGGGGGGATTCGTTGGGGAAAGTGTTTCCGCACGAGATTATCGAATAATAACAGCACCCGTATTTTAGGGTTACGGTCCTCAATACTTCCAGTCGTTGCAGCCCCATACGAAGTTCTCAAATTGCCTGGGAATGAGACACGTGGCTCGGTCACCCAAAGGCTACTTCCCGTTTCTTATGATGGTTCGGGAAAGGTATTCGGCGCGGGTACGTCGGACCAGTGTTTGATCTGGGTCCAGCACTGCCTGGGCAATCAGAGCGCTTCGGTGCAGACTGAGCAGCTTGACAGGATTGGTGTACAAAAAAGCCCGGAAATCGATCGATTCCCGGGCTTTTTTAAAAACCTTGCAGTCCTGCTTATGGATTATTCACCCAGCTTGGTCGCGATGGCGTCATCGATTTGAGAACTGAGATCGCATTCCCCCTCACAGAGGTTGGCGCTGATCATCAGCGAATTGACAATGACCTGGGTTGCATCCCGAAGGTCCTGAACATTGGCTGGGGGGTTTTCGCCCAGAATTAAGCAGGTCAAATCGACTGCCTCTGTGGCGACATCCTGACAAGGTACACACGGCGCATTCGTACCATCCGCACCGGCGGTGCCATCAGCACCAGCCTTGCCCTGCGGACCCTGCGGCCCGGGCGTCAGTGCGATGTTGTCGATCTGGCTTTGCAGGTCAGCGATGGCACGCCAACTGGACTTCTCATCGTTCGAGAAACTGACGACCAGGACGTTATTCACAGCCGGATGTGGCTCACTGCCGATAGCGCTCTGGAGTTCCCACTCGATGTACCCGATACTCGTTGGGTTCGAGCCATCTTCGATATCATTCGAGGTCCACGTAAAACTGTACTCGCCATCACCTTCGGTGTCGCTGACTGTGATGCTGTGTGTTTTCGGTGTTGAACCCAGGTCGAGGGTCGCGGAGCAGTGCCACGTGTGTGTCTTCTGCGTGGCGTCGGTGTTGCCTAGGAGCCGGTGTGTCGGCGACCAAATTGTTGATCCCAATGCCATGACAGGATCCCAAGCGTACCAGCTAAACATGTTCATCCATTCATTGTTGCCTTGATTCCACGGGGCATCGAGCCAGCGCGAAAATATGCCACCATCCGAAATGCCGGCTATACTGACGTCGAATTCGGCGTGAAGGATGTTCTCGTCGGACTGGGCGGTCACTGGGTCAAAGTCAAACCCGGGATACGTAGCATGTCCCTCCCATGCCAAAGCGTCCGAATGGTCGACCAATACGGTCACGGCCATGCTGGTCGTGGTCAGGAATGCGAATGCGAGCGCCAAAGCGCCCAGTGTTGTGGTTAGTTTGCGGGTTAACATGGTCTGTTCTCTCCTATATTATAGTGTCAGTTTAATGGGCGTTTTTTTCCGAAAAATCGCCATATTTAGGTGATATAGAGATTGTCCATCGCAATTGCAAGTTTTTTTTAGCGTCCGTGTCACTTGTCTTTGGTGGATAGCCGACAAAAGTCAAAAATATGCACAAAGGGAATTCAATTCTTGTGTTTTTGTGTCTTTTTGCGGCTACAATTCCCCAGTTTCTTTCGCTCAAACTGGTAGGATAAATGCCCAGCCCCAACATCCTGATGTTTTTGCCGGACGCGATGCCGGCATCTGTGGTGCAGCCTGACAGTCAATGCATCACGCCGAATTTTGATCGGTTGGCGGCGAGCGGAATGCGTTTTGATCGCTGCTACACGACGACACCGATCTGCTCGCCGGCGCGTGCCAGCCTGATGACGGGGCTGCTGCCGCATAACCACGGTGTGCTGCAGGTCGAGCATTGCGTCGATGACGATCAATGTTGCCTCCGCACCGAGCATCCGCACTGGGCGCAGCGGCTCAGTGACGCGAGCTACCGCACCGCGTACTTCGGTAAATGGCATATCGAGCGCAGCAATCGTCTCGAGGCGTTCGGCTGGCAGGTCAACGGCTGCGATCAGGCGGCGGCGCAACGGAAACTTGGCGAAGGTGTCGCGGCGGTCGGCGACCTGCTGGATGATGCAGTCCTGGCGCGGTACCTGGAAGGCCCCGATGGCTACAACAAAGTTCTGCACTATGCGGTGACCAATGTGCCGCCCGAGCAGAGGCGTATCGGCCTGACCACGAACAACGCACTGGCCTTTCTCGATGAAGCAATCGCCGGCGACGCACCATGGGCCTGCGTTGTCAGTTTCACGGAGCCCAATACACCAGAGATCGCCGGCGCTGAGGCGTTTGCGAAATACGACGTCGACAGCATCGAGCTGCCACCGAACCTGAACGACGACCTTGCCGACCGCCCAGCGCTGTACAGTCGACAGCGCGAGATCTGGCAGCATACCACGGATCGCGAATGGCGCGAGCAACGCGCTGCCTACTACGCTGGGGTCACCGAGCTCGATGCGCAATTCGGCCGCCTGCTCGATCGGCTGGAGGCCGAGCAGCAGCTCGACAACACAATAGTCATCGTGCTCAGTGATCATGGGCGTTACCTCGGGGCGCACGGGTTCGACAACCACAACTTCGCGGCCTTCGACGAGATCTACCGCGTACCGCTGATCATGGCCGGGCCGGGAATCGCTGTCGATGCGTCGACCGATGCGTGCGTTGGTATCGCCGATCTCTGTCCGACGCTGGTCGAGCTTGCCCAGGCCGAGGCGATTGATGTACCGGATTCGAAATCGTTTGTGCCGGTGCTCGCACAGCCGGACATTGACAACGGTCCGGCCTACGGCGAAAGCCATGGCTGTCGTTTTACCATGGAACAGCGCATTCTTTGGGACGGTGACTGGAAGTTTGTCTTCAACGGCTTCGATTATGACGAGTTGTACAATCTTGCGGAGGACCCGTACGAAACCACCAATGTGGCTGTGGACAACCCTGAACGATGTCTGCAGATGATGACGGCAATCTGGAAACGCATTCACGAAACCAGCGATCGCGCCATGCTTGGCACCCACTATCCGCCAATGCGTATGGCCCGTGTCGGCCCGAATGCAGGAAAGAACTGATGAAACTTTCGCTGTTCACCGTTTTTTCGACGCTCGGCTATTCATTGTCCGACTGTCGTGACAGCACGAGCAACTGGCAAGCCGCAATCTCGAGCGTTATGCCATGTGCTTGATCGCATACATGAACCCGTACGCCGGCTGAGGTATTTTTCATGCAACTTGCAACCTTCAAGGTCGATGTCACCTGCCCGATCGGTCATCCGCTGACAGCCGGCTGGCAAGACCCTGCTGTTGGTTTCGCTGATCCGCTGTATGCCGCTGGCATGATTCTCTACGGTGCCGACAAGCCGGTCGTACTCTGTGCCGTGGACTGGTGTGAGATCAGCAATCGCAGCCATATCATGTGGTGCGAGTCCCTGGCCGATGCCGCCGGAACGGATGCGGATCATGTTGCCGTGCAGACGACACATCCGCACTGTTCGCCGTGGCCGGACGAAGATGCCCAGGCGCTGGTTCGTGAGCATGGCGTGCGCGATGTCATGCAGACCGAATTCTGCCACGAAGCGCTGTCACGCGTCGCGCAGGCAGTCAAAGCAGCGTCGACGCGCCCCGAGCTCTTTACCCACATCGCCTGCGGCCGTGCGCGGATCGACCAGGTCGCATCGAACCGCCGGGTGATGGGGGACGACGGCAAGGTGAAAGCGGTGCGCTGGACGGCAACCAAAGACCCCGAGGTCCGCGCCGCGCCGGAGGGCTTGATCGATCCGTACCTGAAATCGATCAGCTTTTGGAATGACCAGCGCAAGCTCGCCGCGATGCATTAT
>CAUZJQ010000350.1:0-4610 GCA_963580095.1 Lentisphaeria bacterium
GTGCCGCCACGGGCTTCGAAATTCTTGATGTAGTCGAGGGCTTCCCGGCGTGATTCTTCCGACACCTTGACCAGCTCGGGCTTGAAGGCATCGACATCGGTACTGAAGCGCAGGACGTTGAAGCGGTCTCCCGCGTTGAGCTTCTTGACGCAATAGTCGAGAGCTTCCCGGGCCTGGCGGATTTTTTCACCTGCCATACTCCCGGAAGTGTCAACGACAAAAACGACATCGCGCGCGATTATTTCCATGTCTTTCTTGTCGTACTGCGGCGCGAGCATCATCATGAAGTAGCCGTCCTTGTCGACCTCGGCATGGGTCAGGAGGTTGAGGCCAAAGCGCTTCTCCGAAACGCCGTAGTAGAGCACGAAATCGCGATCGAGCAGGCTCTGGTACTCCTCGAAACCGATGACCGCGCGGTTTTCGCCTTTGCGGGAAATACCGATCTCGTGGGTCGGCGAGTAGATCGTCTTGATCGGCACTTTCGAATCGATATTGACACCGATCGTGAAGTCTTCGAGCGTGCGCGAGGCAGCTTTCGTGGTACGCAGCGGATAGACATACTGATAGGTGCCGCCTTCGTACTTAAGTTGCTGGGTATAAGATATTTCAATACGCTGTTCACCATTGGCAGGAATCGGGAAGACGCGCATTTTCAGGAGTTGCCCGTCCATGTACTCGAGCAGTCCAGGATCGCGCATCCGGCGAACGATGTCTTCGTAGATTTTGCGGGCCTTGCCGGCTTCGACGAGCTCGCCGGCCTGCTTTTTACCGTTGATGTACATGGCGAATTCGCCGATACTGGCGTCGGCCGGCAATGGAAAGACATACGTCGCCTCGAGCTGGCGATTGACACTGTTCTTGAAGACCTGCTCGATTTTCGCGGTGGCAACGCCATCCTTGACGTCGATACTGACGCGCTGATGCTGGATCGCCAGTGCCGGGAGCGATTTGTCCTTGGGCAGCAGGATACCGGTGGCACGAGTAGTTGCCGGGAAAATAGCGGCGACGAAAATGATCAGCAGCAGGCATTTCATGATTTTCCTCCGAAAATGGCGAATGCGTGTAAATGAATGAGTGGCGACCTTCAACATCAGGTAAGACGACAGCGGGAAGGTATTTCTTAGTGAACGGAAAGAAAATTTAACGCAGACGCCCGGTCACCGGAAGTTGATCCTTCAGGATTGTTCCGTGAGAGGCGTACAGTTTGGCAATAGTAAAAGGACCGGGCCGTAGGAATTCAGCACCAGTCGGAGATGCCGAAGCGGCCCATTAGTCGCTGGAACATCGACCTGGCGCCGTCGGTGGCGGCAAGGAGGTATTCGTCGATATCGGTGACGATTTCGGTGGCGGAGCTGTAACGGTTTACCGGGCTTTTCTTCAGCATCTTAGCCAAAAGCTGCTGGAGTTTCCGAGGGAAATTCGCGTCGAGCTGGCAGGGGTCTTTCGGTTTCCCGAACTGAATATCCTTGGCCAGAGCGCGGATGTTGTCGCCCTGGAAGGGTTTTTGGCCGAGCAGGAATTCATAGGCAACGATGCCGAGCGAGAAGATGTCGGAGCGCTCATCGACTTTGGCGGAGATAAACGCTTCGGGCGACATATACGTTGGTGTGCCGATGATGTTGGCGGTCATGGTCAGATCTGAATCAGGCAGATGGGCAATGCCAAAGTCAGTGAGCTTCACGGTCAGCGCCTGGTCGACCATGATATTGGCCGGCTTGACGTCGCGATGACAGATTTTGCGCTCATGAATGGCGCTGAGTGCATCTGCGATCTGCCGCAGGATGAGGGCTTTCTGCACGGTAGTGAATTCATCTTTGTCGATGATGTATTCCTTGAGGGACTTGCCGCGGGCATACTCCATGGCTATAAACGGTATTTTTTCGCTCTCACAGGCCCCGTATTCGACGATCGAGACGATATTCGGGTGCATCACCGCTGACACCGCCTTTGCTTCGTTCATGAAGCGTTTAAGGCAAAGGTCGCGGTCCACTTCAGCCATGGTACCGGTTTTGAGGATCTTGACTGCGAGCTTTTCACCGGGGTGCTTTTTTTCATTACCGTGCACGAGGTAGACCGTGCCCATATTACCTTCTCCAAGGACACGGATGACTTCGTAACCGGCAATCTGGCGGTTATCAGCATGACTCATGCACGTCGTGCGGTCGACCACGGTGGCGCTGAGCAGGGCGTTTTCGATTTTCTCGAGCAAGTCGTTGATGACGAAAGGTTTCATGACGTACTCGAAGGCGCCGTGCTTCATGCAGTCGACGGCGCTCTTCACCGAGCGCTGGCCAGTAAGCATGATCACGGGGACGTCACTGTGCGCTTTGATCTCTGCCAGCAGCTCCAGGCCGGACTTGTTCGGCATGGCAATGTCGGAGATTACCAGATCTATGTTCTCGGCATCCAGAATTTTGAGGGCTTCATTGCCGTCGTCGGTATCGATGACATCGTAGCTGTTCTTCGTCAGCAGCCGTGACACCAACCTGCGAATACTGGCTTCGTCGTCGACGACGAGGATGCGTTTGTTTTCGAGCCCTTCATTTCTCATCAGGAATATCCAGGACCGGTTACAGGGATTGATGGCGGAAGGAAAAGGGAGGAAGGCCTGAGACGCAAATTACATGTCTTACGGGGGGCAGCATAGCCACAACCGAATCCCATAGGATTGTAGTAAACTTTTTATGGAAAAGAATGAGCCAGACGATGCAGTTTCCGAAGCAAAATTTAATTCGACTGCCATCGAGAGAAGGAGGCCGCCATGCCCGGACAGCCGCTCGCAGCAAACCTACAGCGTTTCAACAGGTATGTGAACTGATTCCGAAGCATCTTGTGACAATTACAAGCATTCTATCGGTGCTGTGATATGGTGGGCTGGCCCTACAATTCTGGCTCACACATGTTTTTACTGCGGCTCCCGCTCTTATATTACAAGGCCTGAGGTTCGCCAATCATGGTTATGGGATAACTGGGCAACATGGCAACCATTCCGAAAAATGAAATTCAAGGGCGCATCGCTGCGTTGCAATCGCGCATGACGAACGGCGAGACACCGCTGGATGGTGTCATCATCGTGCAATATGCAGACCTGTACTACTTCGCCGGCACTGTGCAGACAGCACATTTGCTGGTCCCGGCGAGCGGCGAGCCGCGGCTGCTGGTTCGAAAAGTACTCGAACGCGCACAGGCCGACTCGCCGCTGGCGGATATCCAAGGTCTGAGCAGCATGCGCCAGCTACAGGAGCATGTCGAAGAATTATGCGGACCGGCGCCGTGGCGTCTCGGAATGGAGCTCGATGTGCTGCCGGCCACCTCGCTGGCGTTCTACGAGAAGCTGCTGGGATCCGCAAGTTTCACAGACGCATCGCCGGAAATTATGGATTTGCGGTCGGTGAAGAGCGATTGGGAGCTCGATCAGATTCGCGACGCCGCGGTGCTGAACGACGCGGTCTACAAGGAGCTGCCTCAGGTTCTGAAGCCGGGCATGTCAACCATCGATCTGCAGGCCACTCTGGACGCCTTCATGTACCGCGCCGGCGGCCTGGGCCTGACACGCTTCCGCGGACTCAATCTGGAATGCAGTCCCGGCGTCATTGTCTCCGGCCCGAACGGCGCGATCCCGGGGCATTCCCAGTTTCCGATTGGCGGCAAAGGACCGCACCCGGCTTATCCGCAGGGCGGTGACCGTGATCCAATCGTCCCAGACACACCGATCATTTGCGATTACCTGAGTAACACGACAGGGTATTTCTGCGATCAGACTCGCATGGCCGTACTCGGGGAGATGCCGCAAGAGGCATTGCGCATACTCGACTGTACCGCGCAGGTGCTGCGTCACATTGAGTCACTGCTGAAGCCCGGGGCCGTACCGGAGACGGTTTATGAGTCGGCCGTCGCGGCGGCGACCGATGCCGGTATCGTCGAAGGGTTCATGGGGCCGCCCGGCTACAATGCCGGCTTCGTCGCTCACGGCGTCGGGCTGGAGGTGAATGAGTATCCGATTCTGGCGCCGCGCATGCGCCAGCCCTTGGTCGCCGGTAATGTCGTTGCGGTCGAGCCCAAAGTGACGCATCCGCAATACGGCGTCGTCGGGCTGGAGAACACCTACGTCGTCACCGACTCGGGACCGCAGCGGCTTTCGGCAGCGCCGGAAGATATCATCGCAGTCGCGGCGTAGGCCGGTCCCGGTTACTCCTTGAGGCCCGGCATCGGGGTGGGCGGTGACTCGAAGTCGAGTGGTTCCGCCAAGTCGGTAAAGCCCCAGCGTCGGGTAAATGGCCAGTACACGAAGTCCGCGCGTCCAACGATGTTGCGTCGCGGTACAGGTCCCCAGAACCTGCTATCGAGACTATTCTCGCTATTGTCACCCATCAGCCAGTACTCGTTGATATCCAGCGTGACTTCCTTCGATTCTGACGACAGGAATCCGGCGTAGGAGTAACCGCGGTAGTCGCCTTTGAATGAGTAGATGTGGTCGAAGGCCGGATCAAAGCTGCCATCTACGACAACCTCCCTGTCACTGCCGGCTTCGGTGACGTACAGTCGGTGGTCGCGAATGCGCAGGGTGTCGCCGGGTACGCCGACCAGCCGTTTGATGTAGAAGCGTCCGC
>CAUZJQ010000351.1:0-4606 GCA_963580095.1 Lentisphaeria bacterium
CCTTCCCGTATTCTTCCAGCGCCTGGCCCAGCCCGCATACGTTGCCGTGACCATAGATGCCGAATACGCCAGGTATGAGCCGTTGCCGGGAACCATCGCGTTCGCTGTATTGAACCGACAGGAAACGTACAACCGCCTGGGCGGTTGTGAGCCTGATTGTCTTTTTCGCCATCTTCAATTCCTCAGCATGATGAATTAACACTGAATTATTTCGCATCGAAAAATTATCCGACAATCAGCGCATTGCCATTGTGCCCGTCCAATTCCGGGGCGATCGGTTCCCTGCCTGCCTTCCCGCTGGATTGAACAGGCGCAGAGGTCCGTTCTATCAGGACAAATGGAAGTTCACGTCATGCAAAAAGTGACGAACTGCCTTACAGTTCAGCCTCACGCCAGAAATGCACCGTACCACAAGGAACAACGTATTCGGAGAAACACATGCCGACCGCGATCACCGAGATCTCTGTCCGCGACATACGCTTCCCTACATCCGAAGGACTGCACGGCTCCGATGCGTTCCACAAAGATCCCGATTAATGGTCGCTATCTGTTGCCGTCACAACCAGGCTACAGCATCACCATGAAGCCGGACTCTCTCGACGACTTTGAATTCCCGCAGGGCGCCGAATGGCAGAAGCGACAATGAAAAAATCTTGATTTTCTCGCCCTCACCTGCAACCGACAGAATTTTACTGTCGACAGCGATGACCTCGTCTGCCGCAGCAGGAGCAGCGTCAGTTCCTCGCCCTGAACGTCCTGCGGGATGCGCAGAAATACGTCGGACCCGCGTTGGTGGCGCGCCCACGATTGTATGCACAATGTGTCCAATGCAACCTGCTGATTGCTGAACGTTATGGGAGCGGTGCCCCTGTTGTTCGCTTACTCGTGGCAATCGCTTAGATCAGCATGCGCCAGCTGATTACCAGCACCAGGATCGCACCGGCGGTCAACCAGATGATGACCGTTTGACAGCGATCGAAAAAACTCTCGACAGGGCAGGATCCAGTCAAACTGACAATTCCTGTCCGAGAAATTCGCCCTGCAGTGTATATTGTCGACTATGCCTTATCAGACAGTTCCGAACAACGTCAAACTCCATTATGAGCGCCGCGGCGATGGCCCACCGCTGCTGCTGATCATGGGCACCGGTCTCGACCACACCTGCTGGAACGCTCAAGTCGATGCCTATGCTTCCCAGTACGATTGTATCGCTTTCGACAACCGGGGCACCGGCAAGAGCGAAGCGACGGACGAACCAATCACCATGCAGCAACTGGCTGTCGATACCGCCGGGCTGATGGACGGGCTCGGCATTTCGCGCGCTCATGTCTCCGGGTTGTCTCTCGGCTCCTGCGTCGCCCAGGAACTAACGCTGATGCGTCCCGAGCTCGTCGCGACGCTGCAACTGCACGGCACCTGGGGACGCGCCCATGGCTACGCAGCGCGCAAGTTCCAAACCCAGATCCGCATGCTGCAGTCGCTCGATATGCGGGCCTTCTACGAGATCAATGTGCTGTGGTTCATGACGCCGGAATTCATGCAGCAGCACCCAGCGCTAGTGGCCCGGCAGATCGACGCCGCGGTCAGCAACAACCCCTCGAACGAGTCACTGATCCGCCAGTATCGCGCCGACCTGGCGCACGACGCCCTGGATCGACTCGATCACATCCAGGTGCCGACACTCGTCACCGTCGGCAGTTTCGACCTGGCGACACCACCGCTGTATGCCCGGGAAGTGACGGCACGCATCCCCGGCGCCGAACTGATTGTCTTCGAAGGCGGCGGCCACCTGCATAACGTGGAGAACCCGCAGGAATTCAATAAGGTCACCCTTGACTTCCTGCAACGGCACAGCTTGTAAGCAGCCTCGGCAGCGAACTGGACCTAGATGCGCTTGAACAATACCCAGTGGAGTAAGTCCTATGAATAAAACAAATATCGGCGTGATCGGTTGCGGTGCGATGGGGTTGGAGCTTGTTGAGAAACTGCTGGCATGTGACTCCCGGCTGCAGGTCACGGCAATCTCCGATCCGGACAACAGATCCATAGATAAAGCCCTCAACTCGATTGAATCGCATCCGGAAGTCTGCCCCGACTACCGCGAAGTCATGGCCATGCCCGATGTGCAATGGGTCATGATCGCGTCGTGGAATTGCTATCACAGCGAGCAGGTCGTGGCGGCTTTCGAGGCAGGCAAACACGTGTTTTGCCAGAAACCCATCGGATTGAACCTCGACGAATGTGTCCGCATGAAGAACGCCTGGGAGGCCAGCGGCGAAAAGCATTTCAACGTCGGCTTCACGCTCCGCTACTCACCGCACTACCGCAAGGTCAAACAACTCATCGAGGACGGATGCATCGGCAGCATTATCAGCATCGAGTTCAATGAGACGCTCGACTTCAACCATGGTGCCTTCATCATGGGCGATTGGCGGCGCTTGCAAAAGAACGCGGGTCCACACCTCCTCGAGAAGTGCTGCCACGACATCGACCTGGCAAACTGGATGCTGAATTCACGCGCCAGTCGAGTTGCCTCTTTCGGTGGTCTTGACTTTTTCCTCCCCGAGAACGCCCATCATGTCGAGCGAGTCGGGCCGCGCGACGATGGCAAAGCAGCCTACGGCACTTGGCAGGGGCATGGGTTGGTGGAGCAGGACCCGTTCAAGGCCGACAAGGATATCGTCGATAATCAAGTGGCAATCTTAGAGTACGAAAACGGCGTGCGGGCAACCTTTCATACCAACATCAACGCCGCGATCCCTGAACGACGCATGTATATCCTCGGTACAGAGGGATCTATCCGGGCTGATGTCATGACCGGGGCCATCGAGGTCCGCAGGATTGGCTGGGACAGTGAAATCGAGGACGTCTCCACGACAGCCTCGGGAGGCCATGGCGGCGGTGACAAAATATTGGCCCGAGAGCTCGCCGACAGCATGCTCGATGGCATCCCGCCGTCGGTCGGCCTGATCGAAGGACTGGTGTCGGCAGTCACTTGCTTCGCGATCGACGAAGCGATGGACACCGGCACGGTCGTCGACGTAACTCCATACTGGGAAGCATGCAGCATCGGCGCCACGGGCAGCGGTTGACAACGTCAACATAAGAAGCACTACGCATGACCCGACAGACAAGGTCTGACACGTTGCAGGCGAACGTCGCCGGATTCGACTTTACACCGCCGATTCATCCCGAGCATGGGGCATGGGGCACGGCACCGGGGATGATCAGCAGGGCTGTCACGTTCTCACTCTTCGATCGTCGCACGGTACACACAGTCTGAATCCAGTGGCCAGATAGGCCGCCGTATCCGTTGCCAGGGCAGCTGTGTCAAATTGGCCGTGCAGGCGCCCGGCATATCGAGCCAGAAGACACCGGACAGGATTTCGCCGTAAGTCGTCTCCAAGGTACGCTGCGCCTTGACGCCGACAATCTTCATGTCGGTCGGCTCGATTCCCATGCAGCGAAAAACACCCGGATCCCAGCTCATCACGCGCTTGCGCGAACACACGATGTGAATGTTGTCACAGCGCAGCACGGCCGCCCCGCCCATGTCATTACGAAAGCCACGCATGACTTCGCCCTCGTTGACCCACACACCGTCACCGAGCGCCACGACTTCCGCATCGATGCGCACCGGTTCGCTGAACTGCGGCGCCAGCGAACCGCCGATCAACGTCGTGATCGTCGCCCCGACACCGGCTGCAGTCGCCGAGTCCACTGCCGCCGCATCGCAGATTGTAATCGCCGATGACACCTCCGACACCGGCAGCAACGCCTGCAGCAGCAGCGAACTGTCCCCACAGCCGCCGCCGCTTACGGCATCGCCGCCTTCCGAGATGACAATCGTGCCGGTCATATCGCGAGCCTGCCGGACAGCGTCTGCCGGGGCCGTGAACTCCCCACGGCATTCCTTCCGACGATCCCACAAAAGCTGGGCCGTTTGACAGGCCACCGCAGCAGCCGCATCGCTCTGATCGGGATGCGCTGTCACGACAATCGTGGAGCCGTGCGTTTCGATATCAAGCCAGGGCTGGACAGGATAAAAGCTGCCGGCGAGGATGATGCCTGCCGCCTCAGCACCACGCAAAACATCGAGAACATCACGGAACGGCGGTTCGTCGGTCTCATACGACCCCGCCGCAAACAGTGCCGGCACCCGGACCAAGTGCCGCACAGTGTCCAAGCTATGCAGATGCTCGACAAAGAGACGGGCCACGCGCTCCCCTGTTTCGCGGTAGTCGCGATGCGGATACGTCCGGTAGGCATCGAGCAGATCGACGTTGTCGACCATCTTCCGCGTGATGTTGCCGTGGCAATCCAGACCGATAACAACAGGCACATCCGGTCCGACAATACCCCGGATCGTCGCCAGGATCTCGCCTTCCGGGTCGTCAACGCCGTCCGCCAGCATCGCACCGTGCAGGTCGAGCACGACGGCATCGACGTCTGCCTGCTGCAGCCGCGTCGTGATCGCCTCGACAATCGCGTCGAACCCCTCCCGCACCAGTGTTCCGCCCGTCGGCGCAACGCCTGCGATCAGCGGCACCAGCTCGATGTCCGGCTCCGCCTCGAGCACATCAATCATACCGCCGATCATCATGCC
>CAUZJQ010000352.1:0-4605 GCA_963580095.1 Lentisphaeria bacterium
CCTCGGTGCTACGATAGACGTTGGTGACGACCAGTACAAGCAGGCCGGCGCCGAGGTGGTGACCAGTCGTCAAGCGCTCGTGGCCGGTGCCGACATCGTGTTGCGCGTCGGCCATCCTACGGACGAAGAAATCGGCTGGATGCAGAAGGACACTATCCACGTCAGCTTTCTTGATCCGTTCACCGAGACCGATGTCATCCGCAAGCTGGCGGCACAGAGCGTGCGCACGATCAGCATGGAGATGTTGCCGCGTACGACGCGCGCCCAGAAAATGGACGCCATCAGTTCCCAGAGCAATCTCGCCGGCTACGTCACTGTCATCATCGCGGCGGAACGGTTGGATCGTGTGTTTCCGATGATGATGACGCCTGCCGGCACGATCACTCCCAGTCGGGTCTTCGTCATCGGTGCTGGGGTTGCGGGCCTGCAGGCCATAGCCACGGCCAAGCGACTCGGAGCCCGCGTCGAGGCCATGGACACCCGTCCGGAAGCAGCGGAGCAGATAGAATCGCTCAACGCCAAGGTTGTGCGTATCGACCTGGGCAAAACGGAATCGACCAAAGACGGATACGCCAAGGCATTGACCGACGAGCAGCTTGAGCTGCAGCGCCAGGGGACCGCCAAGGTTTGTGCCAACTCCGACGTGGTGATCACCACGGCGAAGGTTTTCGGACGCAAGGCGCCGGTCATCCTGACCAGCGACATGGTTGCCGGCATGCGTCCCGGCAGTGTTATTGTCGACATGGCGGTGGAAACCGGCGGTAACGTCGAGGGTTCGAAGCTGAATGAAGAAGTCAACTTCAACGGTGTGCGTATTGTTGGCCTGGGCAACCTGCCGGCGCGGGTCGCGTACCATGCCAGCCAGATGTATTCGGGTAATCTCTATGCCATGATCGACGAGTTTTGGGACGAGGAGGCGAAGACCTTCAACCTCGATCTCGAGGACGAAATCGTCCAGGGCTGCCTGATCACCAATGCCGGGCAAGTCGTCAACGCGCGCGTCAAAGCAGCTTTGGAGGGACCCTCATGATTGTCCTGTCTTTGACGCCACTGCCTGCCGACACGGTGCCGTTGCCGGTGATGTTGCTGTTCGTCCTGGTGCTGTCGATCTTCCTCGGTTTTGAACTGATCGCGAAAGTGCCGTCGACGCTGCACACGCCGCTGATGTCCGGGTCGAATGCCATTTCCGGCATCACCATCGTTGGTGCCCTGCTGTCGTCCGGTAGCGGCAATGGGCCAGCGACGACCATCCTGGGCACCCTGGCCGTCGCCTTTGCGGCGATCAACGTTTTCGGCGGCTATCTCGTAACCGACCGCATGCTGGCAATGTTCCGCAAAAAGGATGACAATTCGTGAACGGTGTGGTAGTCATCAATATCTGCTATGTCGCAGCTGCAATCCTATTTATCTACGGCCTTAAGCTGCTTGGATCGCCGGCTACCGCGCGACGGGGCAATCAGATTTCTTCGATCGGCATGCTGCTGGCGGTTGTCGTGACATTGTTCAACCGCGGCATCGTCGACTACACATGGATTGTAGTCGGCATTGCCGTGGGTGGCGTCATCGGGGTAATCGTGGCACGGACCGTGGCGATGACCGGGATGCCGGAGATGGTGGCGATCTTCAACGGTTTCGGCGGCATTGCCAGCCTGCTGGTGGGTTGGGCGGAGTTCCATCCAGGCCGGGGCCATTCGCCCGCAACACTGGTCGCCATCGCGCTGGCGGTGCTGATTGGCGGCATCACCTTTACCGGCAGCCTGGTAGCATACGGAAAACTGGCCGAGCGTATCACCAGCAAGCCGATTCTCTTTGGCGGCCAGCAGATCGTCAATGCGGCTCTGGTGCTTGCCGTCCTTGTTCTCGGCGCCATCTGCTGTTTCGCCGATGGCGGCAGTTCCCCGGGGAACGCCCGCTACGGAATCTTCATCGCTATTGTCGTAGTGTCTTTTATTCTCGGAGTCATGGCTGTCATTCCGATCGGCGGCGCCGACATGCCCGTGGTGATCGCGTTGCTCAACAGTTACTCCGGATTGGCGGCGTGCGCTGCGGGTTTTGTCATCCTCAACAACGTACTGATTGTCTCGGGAGCGCTTGTCGGTGCCAGCGGACTGATCCTCACCAACATCATGTGCAAGGCGATGAACCGGTCATTAGCTAACGTGCTGTTCAGCGGTTTCGGTTCAGCCAGCACATCGGGCGGCGGCAGCGGCGTCCAGGGCGAAGCGAAACCGATCGTCCCCGCCGACGCCTACTACATCATCGAGGCTGCCCAGTCAGTGATTTTCGTGCCGGGCTACGGCATGGCCGTAGCACAGGCGCAGCATGCCGTCCACGAGCTTGCCCAGCAGCTCGAGCAGAACGGCTGCGAGGTAAAGTTCGCCATTCACCCGGTAGCCGGACGCATGCCGGGACACATGAACGTACTGCTGGCGGAGGCCAACGTGCCGTACGATCAGCTGGTCGAGCCGGACGACATCAATCCGATCATGGAAACCGTTGACGTCGCTCTGGTCATCGGTGCCAACGACGTCGTCAACCCGGCGGCACGCGAAGACGAGACCAGCCCGATCTACGGCATGCCGACGATCGACGTTGACCGTGCCAGAACCTGCATCGTCCTGAAACGATCGCTCAACGCCGGGTTCGCACAGATCGAGAATAGCCTGTTCTTCAAGGACAATACACGTATGCTGTTTGGCGATGCCAAGCAGTCAGTCACCTCACTGGTCGCCGAATTCAAGGGCGAATGATCTCAACTACGCAAGCTGTGCGACTGCTGTTTTTTGTCGAACACTTCGGACCGTTCGGCAGCGGTGCAGAGAACTACGCTTTCAACCTGTGCACGGCGCTCGCCCAACGTGGTTACGAGGTACATGTCGTGGCCGGGGACGCCGGTAAGTTCACCGGGATCACGACGCATATCGGGCTCGACCGAATTGACACCATCATCGCCGACGTGGCGCCGGACATCACCGTCGACTGGGGCTTTTATCATGCCGCCGATATTCACCGCATGGGTGGTGGTATACACAAAGAATTCATGCGCTACAAGCTCGACGCGTACCGGGGACTTGCCCGGGCTTGGCAGCAGATCAGCAACCGCCAACTGAAGCACCGTGCCCTGATCGAGCAGGAGACGGCAATCCTCGAGCGGCCGGGTGCCAGGTTCGTCGCCAATTCTCAATTCGTGGCCTCTCAGGCACAAGCCGCCGGCGCCGCGGCGGAAGCCGTCACGGTCATGTACAACGGTGTCGATGTCCAACGCTTCAGGCCACTCACCGACGAAGGTCTGCGCAGTGCCCAACGCGCTGCATGGCAGGTTGATGACGACGCTGTTGTCCTGCTCTTCGTCGCCCACAATCTGCGCCTCAAGAACCTTGCCTTGCTCTGTCGCGTCCTCGAAATGCGGACTCCGCAAAACGCCCGACTGGTCATTGTCGGCAAGAAACGGCCTGCGTTCAGGTCGCCGTTGCTGCACTATGCCGGCGTTTCCGACGCCATGGAGCTGTGCTATCAGGCGGCGGATGTGCTGGTGCATCCCTCGTTTTTCGATGCCGGCGCCAACGTCGTACTCGAGGCAATGAGCTGCGGGTTGCCGGTGATCGTGAGTGACCGTTGCGGCACGGATGAACTGGTGAATAACGGCGGCAACGGTTATGTTCTTCCGGTTGTCGGCGAGAGTATCGATGGGCAGTGGAACGATGCCATCGGGCAACTGGTCGACGATCCGGCACTGCGCGGGCGCCTCGGCATAGCGGCTCGCGGGACGGCCGAGCAGCATGCCTTCAGCGACTATGTCGTCACTTTCGAGCGTTTGCTCGGGGAAGTTCTGCAACAGAAATGCAACACCGATTGAACTATGGCGGACACTACTGAACGCCCCTTTACAGGCCTGATCGGCCTGGGATGCTGGGGCAAGAACATCCTGCGCAATCTCCACGAGCTCGGCCTGCTCCACGCCGCATGTGACTCCAATGCCGCGACGCTGGATCAATGGCGGTCGCAGTTTCCGGACGTCAACTTCACGGCCCGCTGTGAGGACCTGCTGCAGTCGCCGGACGTCAAAGCGATCGTCATTGCCACACCCGCAGTGACCCACTACGAGCTCGTCGATGCAGCAATCCGCGCAGGTAAGGACGTGTTTGTCGAAAAGCCTCTGGCATTAACTGTCGATGAAGGGCGGCGGCTTGTTGAGTTGGCCGCCGCCAACAAACGAATTCTTATGGTCGGGCATATCCTGCAGTATCATCCGGCGGTTGAGAAACTCAAAAGCATGATTGCCCAGGGGGCCCTCGGCAAGATCTTTTATATCTACTCGAACCGGCTCAACATCGGCAAACTCCGGACAGAAGAGAATATCCTGTGGAGCTTCGCGCCGCACGACATTTCGACCATGCTTATGCTGCTGGAGGAGGAACCGGTGAGGGTTTCGGCCTTCGGCGGCGGTTACGTCAGTCACAACATTTACGACACGACGATGACGACGCTCGAATTCCGCAACGGCGTCAAAGGTCATATCTTTGTGAGCTGGCTGCACCCCTACAAGGAACAGAAGCTCATCGTCGTCGGCTCCGAAGGGATGGTTGTTTTCGATGATGTCAGTTC
>CAUZJQ010000353.1:0-4577 GCA_963580095.1 Lentisphaeria bacterium
ACTTCGGCGCCCGCAATCGGCCGACGTCCGAGAGTATTGAAGCGCTGGTCAATCGCCTCGAGGCGGCCGTCACGTCGCTCGACGTGCTGATCATCAATCAGCAGATGCTGGCGCCACTGATGACCGTTGACTTTGCCGAACAACTGGCATCGTTGGCGGTGAGGAATCCGGCGTTGCTGATTATCGCCGACTGCCGCGATGTATCACTGCTGCGTCCGGGCGTCATAGCGAAAGTCAACACCACAGAAGTGGCGCGCCTGCTGGGCTATACCCTCGATGAGCGTGATACGGAGCAGTGTATTACAGCTTGCCGTGAAGCTTCGAAACAACTGGGCGGTCCCGTCATGATGACGCGCGGCGAGTACGGCCTGATTGTTGTCGGCGACGACCATCTGACCAGTGTACCGGCCGTTGCGGTCGTGGGCGAAACGGACACTGTCGGTGCCGGTGACACCTGCCTTGCCGCCTACGCTTTGGCGACAGCAGCCGGTGCCGGTGCCGCGGCATCTGCGGAGTTCGCAAACCTGGCAGCGTCGATTACGGTGACTAAACTGAATCAGACCGGCACGGCAAATGCCGATGAGCTGGCAGCACAGGTCGTCGATGCCCGCTATATTCATGCTCCGGAAATCGCTTCCGGGCTGCGTTCGCCGGACCTGCTCGCCGACACTGCTATCGAACGTATTACCGGGCGTACCAGTGGCGCGATCACGCACGCGGTCTTCGACCACGACGGCACGATCTCCACACTGCGCCGAGGCTGGAATGAAGTGATGTACGACATGGCGCTCAACGTCACCAGCGGTGGCAGGTTGGCGGAATTGCCACCCGACCAGCGGGCCAGGCTTACAGAGAAAATCCACAAGATGGTCGATGAAACCACCGGCATCCAGACGATCCGGCAGATGATGTTTCTGGAGGATATGGTCAGCAGCGAAGGACTGGTCGAGGCATCGGCTGTCTGTACGGCATCCGAATACAAACGCCAGTATCTCGAGCGGCTGATGACGACGGTGAATGCCCGGATGGCCAGTGTCCGTGATGGCAGCCAGCCGGTTACGGCGTTTACTGTACCCGGTGCCGTGGCGTTGCTTGAACAATTCCATGCTACCGGCGTCGAATTGATTCTGGCCAGCGGTACCGATCAGGACGATGTCGAGAAAGAAGCGACGCTGCTCGGTTACGTTGGCTGTTTCAGCAGTATCCACGGTTCGCAGGGTAATGAGATTGGCGATGCCAAACGTCTGGTCATGCAGCGATTGCTCGCCGGCCGCCAGACATTGGCCGGCATTGTTGTCTTCGGGGATGGTTCGGTCGAAATTGCCGAAGGGCGTCATGCCGGCGCGGTGACCGTAGGGATAGCGAACGACGAGGACATCCCCGGCAAACTTTGCAACGACAAACGACGGCGCCTTATCCGCGCCGGTGCCGACTGGATTGTACCGGATTTAACGGATGCCGAACAGTTGATCGAGGCGATTCATGGCGATTGAGGTATTTGATTCACCGGCGCGCAACCGCCTGGTTTATGGGTGCGGAGCCATCGAGCGGCTTGGTGAGCTGGCACACGAATACGGCAGCCGGGTGCTGGTTGTCAGCGACCACGGCGTGGCCGAGGCCGGGCATACGCAGCGTGCGCTCGACTGCCTTGAGACGGCCGGGTTGTCTGTCACCTCGTTTGTTGACGTGCACGAGAACCCGACGACCGATGACGTTGCATCCTGCCTGGCTGTGGCGCGGTCGGCGGATATCGATCTGTTTGTCGGCATCGGCGGCGGCAGTGCCCTCGATACTGCCAAGGGCTGCAACTTTCTGTTAACCAACGGTGGTGACATGCAGGACTACTGGGGTTTCGGCAAGGCGACGAAACCGATGCTGCCCCTGATCGCCGTGCCAACGACAGCGGGGACTGGATCGGAATGCCAGTCGTTTGCGCTTATCGCGGAGTCGGACAGCCACCGCAAGATGGCCTGTGGCGACCGTAAAGCCATGGCGGTGATCGCGTTGCTCGACCCGGTCTTGACGGTGACACAACCGGCCATGGTCTCCGCCTGCGCCGGCATCGACGCTGTCAGTCATGCGGTCGAGGCTGCGGTGACGACCAGGCTCACTCCACTCTCCAGCCTCTATGCCATGGAAGCCTTCCGATTGACCAGCGCCAACTTCACTCGCGTTCTCGAAGTTCCCGACGATCTGACTGCGCGCGAAGGGATGTTGCTTGGTGCGGCTTATGCCGGCATCGCCATCGAGAACAGCATGCTCGGCGCGGCTCACGCGATGGCCAATCCATTGACAGCGCAGTTCGGTGTCGTGCATGGTCAGGCGGTCGGCACGATGTTGCCGCATGTCGTCGGCTACAATTGCGTCGATGAGCAGACCGCAACGATCTATCTGGAACTGGCGGCAGCAGTCGGGTTAGCATCGGTCGACGCCTTGATTGACCTGCTCGCAGGCTTCGTCGAAGTGGCGCCTTTTCCGTCACGCCTCGCCGCTGCCGGTGTCGGTGCGGACTCCGTTCCGATGCTTGCCGCCAGCGCTGCCGAGCAGTGGACTGCCGCTTTTAATCCGGTGGCGATTGAGGCACCTGACTTCGAAGACCTGTATCGTGCCGCGATCTGAGGGAGAATTCCTATTGCGGTAGAAGAGGCGTCTTTAGCCGATGCTGCAAACCATACAGTAGACGGCACCGTATCGATCTTTTTTATGTATGTATGATCCCTTCGTCGATTCCCGGAGGAATGTTGCTTCGGTGCGGACAAGGCAAATCGGTACTGAATGCTCGGACACGTAGGTCCATTTTTCAGCGCTTAACTTGGTACCATTGCACCGTAGGGCAAGAATGCGCACGCAGTGAAGACAAAGGATACTGTAATGTCGCATAAAAAATGACAGGAGACCAAGTGTTGGATAAAACCCGATACATAAATGATTCAGGCGACGACGAGTCGCCGGAGGAGCACCTGTCGTTGCCGGCAGCCGTTGCCGAACGCTATGCGATCAGGGAATGCATCGGTCAAGGTGGTTTCGGTGTCGTCTATCTGGCCGACGATCAGCACATCGGTCGTGACACCGCGATCAAGTTGCTTTTCGAAAAATGGTCTGAGAACGAACAGATCGGTGCCAGGTTCGTGCAGGAGGCACGAATTGCCGGGCAGCTCGAGCATCCGAATATTGTCATCGTTTACGATTTGCAGCGCCACCCGGAAGGCTCTTGCATCATCATGGAGTATATCCGTGGCGGCAATTTGCGCGACTGCCTGCGTATGGCCGGACGGCTGCCGCTCGACCGAAGCGTGTCAATTGTTACGGGTATTCTGCATGGGCTGCAGGCGGCGCATGAGCTTGGCGTTGTCCATCGAGACATCAAACCGGCAAACATTCTTTTCGGCGTCCTCGGCGAAGCGAAGATCTCTGATTTCGGCATTGCACATCTGCCGTCGGATCGCGGCGGCCTGTTGAGCGATGAGGACCGGCATCAACGTCTCGGTTCACCGTATTACGTTGCGCCTGAGCAGTGGCGTGGGCGTGGTGTGGATCAACGCACGGACCTGTACGCTACCGGGGCGATCTTGTACGAGATGTTGAGCGGACAGCGGGCTCACCGGTTACCAGATAATTCGTCAGCGCTCGAAGTGGTGAAGGCGCTGGGGAAGAATCGTCCGCAGCCGCTGGGAGAACTTTGTCCAGAATTGCCTGGCGCTGTGGCCGAGGTGGTGATGAATCTCCTGGCACGCGATCCGGAAGACCGCATGGAAACCGCCGCACAAGCGCGGTTGGCACTGGAAGTCGCGGCTGGTGTCGTTGCCGGCCAGGCAACGGATGACCTCCACACTGCCAGAAGCCCGTCGACAGAAGCGGAGCCGAAGATCACCGACGTCATCCGCCTATTGCTGATTGACGGGGTCATGGCGCCGACCGAGCGTATCGAGCTGTATCGTCGGGCGGAGGATCTCGGGGTCAGCCGTGAGCGCGTGCATCAGCTTGAGCTGCAGGTACGTCAGGCGATGAACATTCCGACAACGGACAATGCCGATGTTGATTCGATTGACGTCACGCAGGGGAGCGATGACGGCAATGCGGCCACGCGGCAGCTCGACAAGCTGTTTGGCAATTCAAGCGATTGACCGAGGCCGCCGCCGCCGCCGGTTCATTCGTCGTCGAGTCGATCGATCTCATCCTTGATCCAGTCTTCCCAGCGTTCACGCTGTTCCTTTTCATAGCCGCCGTTCCCGGCGTCCTTTGAATCAATTTCGTCGGGCGCCTCCTCAATGCCCGGCGGTTCCTCGATTTTTTCCGGTGGAATTTCGGAGTCCATCGTTTCGGCGGCTGCCGAATCATCTTTGTCCTCTTGAACGACTTGGGCGACGGGTTCGGTTTGTATGGTCTTCATTTCGCGGCTGGTGATCCAGAATGAAAAGAGCAGGGCCAGAACAGTAACAGGATGAGCGATGTCGCTGTCTGGCACCAGGCCGGCCACGATGGCGCCGAACATGGCGAAAACGGCCCACCACTGGTCGGGGCTCTCCGCCAGCCGCGTCATGATGACTCGACTGACGCGGGAAAATCCGGTCTGTTTC
>CAUZJQ010000354.1:0-4540 GCA_963580095.1 Lentisphaeria bacterium
CACATCGTCCTTCTCCAGCACCCCGGCAGCGGAACCGACGGACATCACGTCGGTGACGCGGACACCGGTCATGTCGGGTGACATGCCGAGATATTCACGATGAGCCGGATTGAGCAGGTTGCTATGTTCGACTGCGAGTTCGGCGTAACCCTCGTAGGAATCATCCTCGATATCGGCCAGGAAGCGTCGGATGACCGGGGTCGGAATCATGTATCCGGTGTTTTGCGCGACGGCGCCGCTGTATCCCTGAAATGCGACGCCTACGACCTTGCCGTTCTGAATCACCGGGCCGCCGCTATTGCCGGGATTGATCGCCGCATCGACCTGGATACTCAAATGGGTGTCGAGTCCCGAATGTGAGTAAGTGCGGAACTCGATACGCGACACGACGCCGCGTGTTACCGACATGCGCTCGCCGCCGATCGGGTAGCCGAAGGCGTAGACCGTAGAGTGCAGCGCTGGGATATCACCGAATTCCAAGGCTTGAGTTCCCTCGAAAAATTTCGGATCATCGACTTCGATAATCGCCAGATCACAGTCGTGCGCGACAAACTTGACCTGCGCCGGGTAGCGCTCTGGATCGCCGTCCTTTTCGAGTTCGATGAAGCGACTGTTGCTGACGACGTGGGCGTTGGTCATAACACGCCGGTCGCTGATGACGAAACCGCTGCCACTACCTCTGCTGCTGCGGCCGGAATTCCAGGGAATCCGGTAGTCCGGTTTCTGGCCAGCCACAGTCAGCCGAATGAGCGACTGATTGATCGATTTGAAATCCTCCGCTGCAGACACTGTGAGCGTGGTGACCAATAACAAAGCGAGTAGGCGCATACGAGGTCCGATGGATGATGGTCGAGAGTGAACAGCCATGTTCACCGCGGAGTCGGCTATTTGTTGTTGCCGCTGTCTTCGGTCGACTGACTGCGTAGCAACTGCGGTATTTGCGCAGGGGTCGTAACTTTCTGGACGGTCGGCTTGGGGTTCCATGGTACGATATAGATCGCTACGAAGGTCTTGTCGCTGACCGTATTGCCACTCGGGCCGGCGTCGACTGCGACAGTGACCCGGGTGTTTGCCGGTGCCCGCATCAGGGACAATTGCCACAAGTCATCTGTGATCACCATCTTGTCCAACTGCTCGAAGTTCGGTCCCTTGCCGGTGACGCTGACTTGCGTGCCATCGGCTTCGCCGTTGCCGATCGGCGTCATTGCCAACGTGTCGAGACAGGCAAAAAGCAAAACCCGCTTCGGCGTAGCGTTCAACCATGTGATGATAGTCGGTTCACTGGCGCTGACGGGATGCACTGCCAGCATCGATGGCAGGAAGACGTTGGGGCTGTCGCCGAGCAGTGCGTAGCCGTCGCATTGGAGGGATTTCCAGCCGATTTCCTCCGGCACGAATTCGAATTTAGTCGTTTTGCCACTCACATTCATTCTGTCGATTTTTCGTGCCAGGGAGTTTTTGTGATCGACGAAACTTGTCCTCATCATCAGCCTCGCCATGGTCTGGTGCTTGAGGAAGCCTGCGCGGACCGGTTCACTGTCGAATTTCAGGCGCTTCCACTCGCCTTCGGGGGCGCTGCCCGAGAGTACCGTCTGCTCGGTATCGACGTCGAGGCGGTAGAAAATATAACGCCAAATATCGCGCACCATTGGTTTGCGATGCGTCGGCATCAGTTCACTTATGCCGACGCGGCCCTCGACAGTCCAGCCGTCGTCGCTGCCGGCGCTGATGACTTCGAACGTCTTGGGGCGCCACTCATTATCACTGCTGGAGTATCCCATGGTGGTGCCGTTGGCGGATGCCAGGATCACGTAAGCTGTGTCACTGCCAATCGGACGCAGGTGGAACCCCACATGATCATCTTTCGACAGATCGGTATTGTGCTCGGTGGTCGGTACCTGGACATCGGCATCGATGAACTCTCCGGCGAAATAGAGATATTCCTCGTCGTAACTGAGGGCAACGCGGTCGGTTT
Organism: Lentisphaeria bacterium; assembly: GCA_963580095.1. Taxonomy (GTDB): domain Bacteria; phylum Verrucomicrobiota; class Lentisphaeria; order JABSQK01; family CAJWLW01; genus CAJWLW01. The sequence goes on from CAUZJQ010000354.1 coordinate 1,976, forward strand.
TGTAATCCTGACCAAGGACTTCGAGCGCGTGCCACTCGGCAAGTTTCCAGATCGGGTCTTCTATACTGCCGTCGATGACTGGAACGGCCGGGGCCACTGCAGCATCGATAATCTGTTCAGCGCGCTTGCAGATATAGTCGGCTTCGGGTTCGGGGCGTGGACTCTGTTGCTCTCTAAAATATATTTCATCCTCGTCCTGTGCCATGCCAATGGTGGCACCAAGGCATACGAGCAGGTAAAGCCTGAAGTAGATCATCTGGCACTCTCGCGGTTATGCGTTGTGGAATAAAGAATGTGGTATGTGACCGTTCGTTGCAGTGGATGTTCCACCTGTATAGTGTTACGGCAAGCGAATATACTATGCCATCGAACGGCTTCAAATATCGGCGGTAGGGGATTTTACTGTAACGCCTGGGGCGTTCCGGGAATACATCAATCCTTTACGGACGCCGGCAAGATGTATCCCCCTGATGGGTCATGCTCGGAGAGATTGTGACAATTATGCCCAGAAGTCTGCCTGAGTTGGTTATTACTGAGATTTTAAATTTGTAAAATCTCTGCCTTGACCGCCATTTTTTTTGCCTATATGCTGCCGTCGAGACCTCTGATCTTGTATTTTATCCATGAATTTAGGATAGACTTGATTTTGATTCGGACACAGAGACAATTGAGGATACTGTAGCGTCGGTTGATTTTTGAACGCCGAATACAATTCCCCGTTTTTTATAGGCTGGAAACAGCGGCGGTAGTTCGATGCTGGCCGTGTGGGGGCGGCTGTGAATGCAAATATGGGAGGGATTTTCGTGGCAGGACGGAATTGGGGAACACTGGAATGCATGAAGATCAGAATTGTCGGGTCGCTCGCTGTGTTGGTGCTATCCGGCTGCCAGCTGCATGTCTCACATCCGTGGGACGGATACGGCAGCACGCATGCCCCAGCGTACTATTTTAAGACGGAGATACCGCCCGCTTTCTCGGCGTTGTTCGGGAAATGGCAAAAGTTCGATGCCGATACTATCCGCAAGCAGCACGCCGAGCTTTTTCTCGCCGATTATCAGCAAATGCTGGCGCAGGTGCCGCGGCAGCGGATCAACTTTTATTCGGATCAGGAAATGTGGAGCATTGCTCGCGAGCTGAGCTTCGTGAAGCTGGGCACTAAGCTGCTGGTAGCAGAGTTGCAAAAGCGGCCGGATGACAAGGCGCTGATTCAGACGGTGGACAAAGCGCTGGCGATCATCGGCGAGCAGAGCCTGGTGTATTTCATGGCCAGGCTCGAGGCGCTGGAAGGTATCGCAGAAATTGAACGGCCGAAGCTTGTTGAGGAGATCTCGGCGTTCCGGGAGATCGACGCGGACCTCGTCAAGGCGGTGGATGCTGAGTGTATCTCATTCTACGAGATCAACACATCTTACGAGCGACAGTCGGTATTGTTTTACGTCAAGCAAATCGATGATCCCGGCCGTCGTGTGGATCTTACGGGCTTCTTCCCCAGCTACATGCGTCTGAGCACCCTGGCCCATGCCCGGAGTTTTGATGAAATGCGAGACTTTAGCGACCGTGTACGGCTGCAGACGCCGCAGATCAGTTCGGAGCAGAAGCTTTTCGCGGGAATGTGGCAGGACTGGAACAGCATTGTCCAGCGTCTGCAGCAGGTACTGGGCCTTCCATCCGAGTGGGACGACTGATCGTATATTCGCGATCGGCTGAAACGCAATGCAAGGCCGTCGCCATCTTGCATTCAAGGGCGGGGCGGTCCGTGTGAAGCGCGATGTGGCATAGTAATTAGGGGGTGCCCGGCAGTCATTGCCGCACCTGAGCGCTTGTTCGGGAAGTTTCGCATTACGGGGTGGGGCCGAAGATTTGGTCGACAACTCCAGCAAATACGCTACTATGAAGCTCGTCGAGATGATTTCGCCACCTTCCTCGACGAACTGGAACATGCGGTAGATATACCACTTGTCACCGTAGAACGGTTATGTCGCGTGTCCACGACAAAAACGAAAAAAGCGAATATACCGCAGCATCCATAGGAACGGCTTCAGTAGTGGTCGCTCACTGGCCGGCGCCCGCAGATATCTGATTGCAAGCGCAATCAGTACGGACGAAAGTTTTTGTCGTGTGGATAATCGATTGCCAGCTGCAGGCAATGAAAGAAAATAAACAGCAACTCAGTGGCCAGAAGAAAGCCGAGCAGGATCGCCTGTAGCCCAGAGAACAGCCGTCTCAGGTTGTCTTTTAGATTTGCTGCCATGCTTTTGCTGCCCGCGTATGGATAAAAAGTTTAGGAGGTCGGAACAGATGGTGCAGAGGTAGTGGTACAACCCTTCAGGCGCCGCAGAAATTCTGACAGACGCTCCCTCAGACATGCCCGAAGACGTAGTGTCGCAAGCCCCTGCAATGACAGAGGCAGCCGGAGTCGTTCACCCCTTTGCCTCGCCTTCTTGCCGGTATCGCAGTGGGCAAGACGCCGTAAATCACCAGTGCCATTCATTGGTCGACTCAGCCATTGGTCTCGCGATGGCCCGGTGCTGTGTGAAAGGCGGTGGCACGTTTCATGTAGTCGCG
>CAUZJQ010000355.1:0-4534 GCA_963580095.1 Lentisphaeria bacterium
CCTGCGAGTGGACGTCCCCAAATGGCGCCAGCGTGGTACCCGACCATGCCGATAATTATGATCAGTGCTGACGCGACAAAAAGTCCATACCAAAGTGTCGTCACGCTTGGCTACCCGTGTTTGTAATTTCCGCTTGCTGGCCGGCCGTGGTATTAGATTTGGCTAGGCGTTTCTGAAGATCCTAAAGCACGTATTATACGTGGTTTAGAGAAGTTTCCAAGCTCCTTTGTCTTGAATTTTGGATGGGTCCGATTATATTTCTATAACGTCACACCGTGCATGAAATCGACGGAACCATTTGGCGGGATTGATTGTTTTTTGCGGCAGCAAAAACTCTTAGGGGAACTTGATGAACTCTGCGCAGCTACGTACATCTACTCGTGCATCCGGATTTACGTTGATCGAATTGTTGGTCGTAATTTCCATCATTTTCATTCTTGCCGGGTTGTTGTTTCCGACGTTGATACAAGCCAAGGCCCGCGGCAAACAGGCCAAGTGCATCAACCGCTGCAAGCAGATGAATATCGCTATTCAGTTCTACGCAGATGAGTTTCAGGGGTACTTCCCGTTGGACGGTCCGAGTGATGGATTACAGGGGGAGGATGTGTGGTTTCAGAAGCTGCGCAAGTTTCTGGCCGAAAATCTGGATACCTCCACCGTTCTCGAATTCGTCAAGGACCCCGGCATGCCAATAGGCGCTTTAAATGAGGTAAAAGACTTCAAACAGTCCAATTACATGTTCAACAACAAACTCAACCAAATCGCGGCTTATCCTCCGTCCGGGGCATTGAAACTGGTGCAGGTCATTGATCCGGCCAGCACCATGACGATCATCTGCGGCAGTGTCGCGGACCTGCGAACCGGTGACCAGACCGACCACACGAACGACTTGCTCAAATATCCCCATCCGGTCAGCGGTGCCCAAGCCGATACCCTGTTCAGTGACGGACACGTGCAATCCATCAAGAAATCCAATATCCCGATTGCCGGTACCGATTCCTTCTGGGAACCTCAGTAGTTGATGGAATCGACAGCCGATCGTTCGTCGACCACGGGATTGATGTATAGTGGTTCTTTTTTTTCCCACGCAAGAGGTGGTACAAAGCCACCGCCCCAAGCCCACGCCCGACGATGACTTATAATTTCAATGCAGGCCCCGCCACCATTCCCGCTACCGTCATGGAGCGCGCGCGCGGCGAATTCATCGACTACGCCAACTGCGGTTACGGCATCATCGAAGCGAGTCACCGCAGTGCGGAGTTCGAAGAGATTATTGCCCGTGCCGAGGGTAACGTCCGTGAACTCACGGGTATAGGTGACGATTTTGCCGTGCTTTTTCTGCAGGGCGGCGCCAGTACGCAGTTTGCCATGATACCAATGAATTTCTTGCCGCCCGATCGCACCGCGGCGTATGTCGACACCGGGTTGTGGAGCGGCAAAGCAGTTAAGGAAGCCCGAAAAATCGGCCACGTTGCCGTTGTCGCCGGCACCGCCGACGCGGATTATGACCATATCCCCGAGCTACCTGCCGGCACCGTGGCGACGGACGCCGCTTACCTGCACATCACCACCAACAACACGATCTGTGGCACTCAGTATCAGGCGGTACCCGAAGTTCCCGATTGCGTGCCGCTTTTCGCCGACATGTCCAGCGATATCCTCTCGCGCCCTTTGCCTTTCGAGTCGTTCGACCTGGTCTACGCCGGTGCCCAGAAGAATCTCGGGCCGAGCGGCGTGACCCTGGTTATCGTCTGCCGGGACCTGGCCGAAAGCGGCGCTGCGAACCTGCCGTCGATGCTCGATTACCGCACCCACATCAAAGGCGACTCACTCTATAACACGCCGCCAACTTTCGCGATCTACATGATGGCTCTGGTCACCGATTGGATCTGTGAGCAGGGCGGCCTATCCGCAGTCGCCGAGGTCAATCGCCGCAAAGCGGCGGACATTTACGGCTGCATCGACCACGACGGCTTCTATCGTGGCAGAGCCCGGACCGATTCGCGGTCTGCGATGAACGTCTGTTTCAATCTGCCGACCGCAGCGCAGGAAGCCGCCTTTGTCGAAGCCGCCGCCGCCTCCGGTCTGATCGGGCTCAAAGGCCACCGTTCCGTCGGCGGCATTCGCGCCAGCATTTACAACGGTATGCCGCCTGCCGGTGTCAACGCGCTTGTCGACTTCATGCAAGAATTCCGTCGGAGCCAGGGTTGAGGCGCGGTCGACACAAACCTGCCTGCGCCGGACCTTGCGAGGCCTTCGCAGATTGCAAATCAAGCGACACCCACTAAACTAAAGCCGGTCGGTTTGTGCTGTCTCAACCGCTTGACGCGTGGAACTTTAGCGCCACGCGGTCGTCTTATATCCAAGCAAAATGACCCACCTTGGCGGGTGCCGCCTGCCGATCCCGGTGCTGCGTAGATGTTCTTGTTCCGCCACAATAAATGTGCTGCATTCACCTGGGATCAGGATAGCAACTATCATGGTGTGTTCTGTGACCGTACCCGCGACACCACGCGTGTGCGCGGCTACTGGCAGGCTCAGAAGAAAGCCAGCCAGTCACCGGCAGAGCTTCTCGCCGCCGGACGCCGTGAACTGGGGCTCGACGACGACACCATTGTTATCGTAGGCGGCAATTTCCGCAAGGCCTGCTTCGTCGACCTCACGATGCCGCGGATCGCGCCCGAAGACATGCGCGGTGCCGTCCAGTTCGAGCTCGGCAAGTATTCACCCATCGCCGTCGATGACCTGGTCTGGGGCTATCGTAATGTCAACCGGATCGCCGGTACCGAAATGCAACTCACCCGCGTCGTCTATGTGCGCCGTGACGATTGGAACCGTTGGATCGAAGCTGCCAGCGGCCTGGGACACGGCGTAGATATGATCATCCCCGCCTCCGCGGTGCTCGACCCGATGTTCGAAAACCGCGATATCGCCTTTAGTGAAGGGGTGAACGGTGACTACTTCGTTTTCAAACACGGTACCAACGGCCAGCGCCAGGTCACCTATACGACGGAAGCGCCAGATGACAGTGCTCTCATTGGCGTCGGCGATCAGCCGTTATTGGAGGATTGGCTCGTTCCCGGTGAACTCGGCCAGCTTGAGAAGACTGCCCAGGCTAGCTTCATGCCTGCTATTCTGCTCAGCCGCTACGGCCTCAGCGAACACTTTCATGGTGATCACAAGCACTGGTTGCCGTTGCCGCTCGAATTGCAGCCTCGCCGCAATCGCACGATCAAGCTTCTGACGACTGCCGCCATCGCTTACCTGGTGTTCGTGCTGTCGATCCTGGGTTGCTGCTGGATCTCCGACCATCACCAGCAATTGCAAAGCGCCCGCATGACGACAGGTCAGCTCGAGCGCCAGCTCTACGAGCTCAAACAGCGTGCTGAGCGGCCGGAAATAGCTGCGAAGATCGATGCTGACCTGGCGGAAAACCGGCAGGAACGCGTACGCCTGTCGGAAGCGCTGGCTGAGCTCACCCATGTTATCTCGGATAATCTGTGGTCGACGAATTTTACATGGAAGGAGGGCCACATCACGGCCCAGCTGCAGGCCGAACAGGCCACCGAAAACCTCACGGCTGGTCTGCGCGAATGCATCATCTTTTTCCCCGAGGCTTTTCAAAGACACCATACCGATCCAAGCGGCACCGTAAAAGTCACGCTCGAAGGTACAGTCAGAGCCTTGGAGGACTACCTGCCGGCGAAGGCCGAACGGGATGCCAGGCGCGCTGCTGAGCGCCAGGCCGCTCGCATCAAAGCTGCCGAAGAAGCGCGCCTCGCCGCCGAGGAGGAACGCTACGAGCGCCGCGAACAGGCGACCTTGGGCGGACCGCCGCCGCCGCCGCCGCTGATGCCGGTCTTCGAGGACGGTGAGCTCGACCTGCCCAAGCCGGAAGGCGACAAGGCCGAAGAAGAGATCCCAGACGAAAACCAGACCTACGAGAACACCGAAGGTGTGAACTGATGGCAAACGGTACGAAACAGAACAAAGCCATCCTGGCCATCGGTGTCGGCATCATCGCGCTGCTGGTTGCTGTGTATGTATTGCGCTTCCTGAACTTTGAAATAGCGTTACCGACGCCGGCGATGATCCGGGTGGAAGAAGAGCGTGCCCAGAAATTACGACAGGATATCGATGACACCAAGCAAGACGTTCTCGATATTGAAATGGAGCGACTCGATCTGGTGGATGCGACCGCCGGTTTCTGGCCGTTCGAGATCAACAAGATCCAGGATCGCATCGAGCAGCTCGCGCGACGCTCAGGACTGCAGCTCAAGACCGTCGGGGCGCCCAAGCCGGTTCCTGTAAGCGAGTACGCGCGTGCCGTCGACGTGAACATCAACAGTCATACCACCATGAAATCCGCCACACGGTTCATCCAGGCCATCGAGGAAAACGGCCCGCACAGGCTCGAGTGGTTCAACTGCATCCTGCGCCCCAATCAACCCCGTGAACCGACCGGTGTACAGATCACCGGTAAAATCCGTGCCTACGTGCTTTCGGACGATGCCGCAAAATTCGTCGCAGGAGT
>CAUZJQ010000356.1:0-4517 GCA_963580095.1 Lentisphaeria bacterium
TCTGTTCGACTCTCAGCACGCTGATGAGTTCCGGTGTGTCCGTGCTCAATGCTCTGCAGATCGTCCGTGACACCGCCGGCAATGAAGTGGTTGCCCGCGCCGTGCAGGTTGTTCATGATGCTGTGAAGGAAGGTGAAGGCATGACCAAGCCGTTGGAGTCGACCCAGATTTTTCCGGCCATGGTCGTGAGCATGATCGAGGTGGGCGAGGAAACTGGAGCCTTGCCGGAGATGCTTGGTCGTATCTCGGTAACCTATGAAGAGGAAGTCGACAATGCGGTCGAAGCCATGACCTCCCTGATCGAGCCGGCGATGATCGTTGTGCTCGCGGTTGTCGTCGGTGGTATCGTTATCGCCCTTTTCCTGCCGCTCATCAGCCTTATCGAAAACCTCGGCGGCTGATGGTGCCGACAATTCAAAAAGCCTTCCAGGGCAGATGCCCCGGAAGGCTTTTTTGTTTCTAAATGCTGCCCCCGAAGGCCGTTTCGAAGCGAGATATCAGGCGTCTATTTGCACATATGTCCAGATGGACAGTTCCGTGGACATGAATGTCGACGGGGTCCCCTGCGGGGTTGCAGAAAATATTTATCCTGTTGTCATCCGCAAGTTCTGATAGAGGCTTCGTTTCCTGATACAGTGCCAATTGGTATCGCTACATCCGTCCTGGGGCCCCCATTGAACCGCCCACCGGACGGGCATTCCAGCGTTACCGATGGTGTTCATAATGCAGGTAGCGGGCGGTATGTTGCTGTGGTGCCGGGTCGAATAATCGAGGGCATCGCCGAGCCCCGAGGGACTACAGATGGGCAAAAAAAAGCGCCACCTTTTTGCAGGTGGCGCTTTTTGCGAAGTAAGTGTAGCAGGTGTGCCTTTTAGTCTTCTGCCGGCGAAGCAAACATGCCTTTGTTCTCGGAGGCGATCTTGGCGATATTGTCAGAGTCGATGAGAAGATAGCGCTTCTCGAAGGCTTCGGTTACATCGGAGGGTACTTCGTCTTTGAAGTTGTACTGGGAGGACGGATTGTAATGGATCACGGCGTTGACGTAGCCTTGAATAATCGGATCGTAGAGCTCGAAAACCTGACCGTTGGTGATGATCAGCTTCGGTCGTTTCCCGTCCTCGATTTGCCAAAATTCCATTTCCTTCCAGTTCATCGGCAAGCCGACTAACGAGAGAATTAGGGTAGCCTCGGAGTTTTGGGTGATTTCGTCGAAGGCTTCTGCAGTGAACATCGTCTCGAACATCGGTGGCATACCGTTCTCGATCTCCGGTGCCTTGAGATGCACCGTCCTGCTGAGGGTCAGGGAACCATCGAACGCGTCCTCGAGCGCATCCCTGATGGTGTCGAGGCGTTTGTCGGCGTATTCGCTGGAACCGGCAATTTTCGGCGAGGCGATCAGTAAAACGGTGTGATTGGCAAAGTTGCGCTTCATGTAGCCGCCGAGGTATTGGAACTGCGCATCGGTGTAACGAAGTTCCTTATCGAGGATCACATTCTGCCGCTTATCTTTTTCGCAGCCGGTCAGGTCATAGAGGATCCGTGACAATGCTATTACCAATGCGAGTACGCCGAATAGTCCGGCCAACGGCCGTCCCCATGCCGTGCCTTTGGTCTTATACTGCCTGTTGGCCCAATACATGCCAATTGCAAAGATGATCATCAAAGCATAGCCAAACATTCGAGACCTCCAGAGAACGTTACAAGCAATACGCTTGCAGTTGTTTGATTAGCGAGGGATATGTCCCCCCCCGTCTATGTGTCCTACGTATATAGGAAATAACTAGACGAATATATCCACGGGCCGCGGCATTGTCCAGTACCTGAGATTGCAAATAATCGAAATAGAAAAGGCGAGCTTCACTTAGCCCGTGATTTGCAGAGCAATACTGCCAGAACCACCGCACCGATGACTTTGACCGCGATCCACACCGAGTCCTGTGAACTGTGTTGAACTGCCTCCTCCTTTGCGACCAAAGGGATGAGTTTGTCGATGACGAAGTCGACGACAAACCACCAGATGCCCGCGCATATCACAGCTGACAGCAGCGACAGAAAATTCCGGCTCGCCCATTCGCTGCATTCTGTGGCCGGCGATCGCTCATAGGCGGGCCCAATTGTGCGTCGCTTCATAGTGTCCTCTATATAATTGCTGGCGTTGCCTGTTGTCGGCGGTGTTACGTTTGTCGCTGCGAAAAAGTTACACGTGATTCAATTGGCACCACGCCAGTTGTAGTACGACAGGGCTTCGGGCAGATGATCTTCGATGTTGCGGATGCGCCGGTTGTCGGCAGGATGTGTCGACAACAGTTCCGGTGGTTTTTGTTTCCCGCTGGCGGCCATACGCTGCCAGAATCCGCTGGCGGCACGTGGGTCGTATCCGGCTTTAGCCATGAGGATGAGGCCAATGCGATCGGCTTCCGACTCCTGCAGCCGGCTGAATGGTAAGACGTACCCCAGTTGGACGCCGACGCCGGCAGCGGTCATGAATATTTGCCGCGTCCGTTCCGGTTCGGATTTGATTGCCTCTGTAAGTGCTGCGTGGCCGAGTTGTGTGAGCAAGGCACCGCTCATCCGTTCGTTGCTGTGCTTTGCGAGAGCGTGGGCAATTTCGTGGCCCATGACAACCGCGATACCGGTTTCGCCCTGGCAATACGGCAAAACACCGGTGTAGAAAGCTACCCTGCCGCCTGGCATGGCCCAGGCGTTGGCCTGGTTGTCATCTTCAATCAGGTTGAAGGCCCAGTCGAACTTCATGTCCATACCATTCTCGGCGACAAACGACTCGGCTGCCTGCGCCACATGTTTACCGACCCGGCGGATTTGTTCGACTTGTCTGGTATCAGTGGACAGCTTCACATTGCCCAGGACTTCGTCGTACTGCTGGAAGCTCAGAGAATGCATCTGCGACGCCGGTATGAGCGTAAGTTGGCGCCGGTTGGTCACCGGCACAGTCGTGCAACCGCAGAGGAAAACCGCGAGCAGGGAGAGGGTCAGAAGTCTGTGCATGGTTTTGTCGGGCAGTTGCGATGCCAAATCTGCAAGATCCGGCACAACCACTATCGGCTAATGCCACAAAATAACGCACGGATGCCGTGCGTCTTCGATGATTCGTTAGAGGTTGTTTGTTTCCGCAAAGGCCTGCGCCTGTCCCTGGAGCCCGTGCTCGATGGCCTGTTCAGGCTCAAGTCCGTGTTTACGTGCGTAGTCGCGGACGTCCTGGGTTATTTTCATCGAGCAGAATTTCGGCCCGCACATGGAGCAGAAATGTGCTACTTTCGCGGAGTCCTTTGGAAGCGTTTCGTCGTGATATTCACGGGCACGTTCGGGGTCGAGTGCCAGGTTGAATTGGTCGTTCCAGCGGAATTCGAACCGTGCCTTGGACAGCGCATCGTCGCGTTGCTGGGCGCTCGGGTGCCCCTTCGCCAGGTCAGCGGCATGTGCAGCTATCTTGTAGGCAACAATGCCTTCGCGCACATCTTCGCGGTCTGGCAGGCCAAGATGCTCTTTCGGGGTGACGTAACACAACATGGCGGTGCCGTACCAGCCGATATTGGCAGCGCCGATGGCGGAAGTGATGTGGTCGTATCCCGGCGCGATGTCGGTGGTCAGCGGGCCGAGCGTGTAGAACGGGGCCTCGGAGCAGACCTCGAGTTCCTTATCCATGTTTTCCTTGATCATGTGGAGCGGTACATGTCCGGGCCCTTCGATCATGACCTGGACATCGTGTTTCCAGGCTATCTGTGTCAACTCGCCGAGGGTCTCGAGCTCGGCGAACTGGGCCTCGTCGTTGGCGTCGGCAATGCAGCCAGGGCGCAAGCCGTCACCGAGCGAGAAGGCAACATCATAGGCCTTCATGATCTCGCAGATATCCTCGAAATGGGTGTACAGGAAATTTTCCTGGTGATGCACCATGCACCATTTCGCCAGAATCGCACCGCCACGCGAGACAATGCCGGTGAGCCGGTCGATCGTCAGTGGAATATACTGGAGCCGCACGCCCGCATGAACAGTGAAATAGTCGACGCCCTGCTCGGCCTGCTCGACCAGGGTGTCGCGGAAGAGCTCCCAGGTGAGTGCGGCCGGATCGCCGTTGATCTTTTCCAGTGCCTGGTAAATAGGCACAGTGCCCACCGGGGTTGGGCAGTTGCGGATGATCCACTCGCGGGTCTCGTGAATGTGCTTGCCGGTAGACAAATCCATCAGCGTATCGCCGCCCCACCGCGTCGACCAGACCATCTTCTCGACTTCTTCTTCGATCGACGAGGTGACGATGGATGTACCAATGTTCGAGTTGATCTTGACGCGGAAATTGCGGCCGATGATCATTGGCTCGCTTTCCGGATGATTGATGTTCGCCGGGATGATCGCACGACCGGAAGCCACTTCCTGACGCACGAATTCCGGGGTGATCGTGCGTGGAATACTGGCCCCGAACGATTCACCGGGATGCGGGCTGCGGCCGGTGTCATGACTTTCGCATCCAAGGTTTTCACGGATTGCGATGTATTCCATCTCGG
>CAUZJQ010000357.1:0-4517 GCA_963580095.1 Lentisphaeria bacterium
CTGAAACCTAAAACCTCCCTACCCTCCCCATTCTATGCCAACAGCCAGACTCATCTACGCCGACAGCGAGCGCTGTGCCGACATGCGCTATGCCACCGGCATGTTCGTTCCAGACCCGTTCATCTGGGCCGCGATAGGCAGGAAAAAAATGATGATCGTCAGCCCGCTCGAAATCGGGCGTGCCAGCCTCGAAGCACCCCGCGGCACAAAAGTGATCGCTATCGACGCTGCCCGCCGAGAATTCAACGCGCGCGACGCCAGGCCGAGCAGCCTGATCGCAGCCCTTACCCGGGCCTTCAAGATCCGCAACTGGGAAGTCCCTGGGTCCTTTCCAGTCGGCCTGGCACAGGCACTGGCCAAGCGACGCGTGACTGTACGTGCAGCCAAGAGCGCCTTCTTCCCAAAGCGTGAATTCAAGACGAAACGGGAAATCGCCATGGTCAAGGAAGGCCAGCAATTGGCTGAAGCAGGACTCAACGTCGCGCTCGACATCGTCGCGAAATCAAAGATTCGTGGTGGCTACGTCCATTGGCGCAGCGAAATCCTGACCTCTGAGCGGTTGCGGGGCGAAATCGATGCGACCATTTCGCGGCTCGGCGGAATTGCCGCCAACACGATTGTCGCCTCCGGCAGCCATGGCGCTGACCCGCACAACTGCGGCAACGGCCCGATTCTCGCACATTCACCGCTTATTTTTGACATCTTCCCAAGGGTCACCGCGACCGGCTATTTCGGCGATCTGACGAGGACGGTTGTCAAAGGCAAGGCGACGCCAGTCGTCAAGCGCGCTTTCGCAGCCGTACGAAAGGCGCGCAATCACGCCAAGCGCATGATCAAACCCGGAATCAAAGCAAATTCCGTACACAACACCGTGCACGAAATCTTCGAAGCCGCAGGCTTTGCCACGGACGCTGCCGCCAATCCACCTCACGGTTTTTTCCACGGCACCGGCCACGGCGTCGGTCTCGAAATTCACGAGGCCCCCAGGCTCGGCACACTCCCCAATGTTTTGCGCAGCGGTCAGGTAGTAACCGTGGAACCGGGGGTATATTATCGGGAATGGGGCGGCATGCGTCTCGAAGACGTCGTCGCCATCTCCCCGGGCGGCTGCCAGTCGCTGACAAGCGTATCTAGCTTTCTCGAAATACCGTAACCATTTGCACGAGTCCTGACTGATGAATATCCCTGTCTGCCTGACAATCGCCGGAAGTGACAGCAGCGGCGGCGCGGGGATCCAGGCCGATCTCAAGGCTTTTGCATATTTCACGACGTTTGGCACCAGTGCTGTGACCGCGATCACAGCTCAAACCCCCGCGGGCGTCTCCAGCATCTTTCCGGTCCCGGTCGAGGAGGTGCTTTTGCAGTACCGTGCTGTCACCGAGACGATGACTGTCAATGCGGTCAAGACCGGCATGCTGACCAATGCTGCCATCGTCGAGACAGTCTGCGACGAGTTCGCTGAACTACGCGGCATCCCGATCATCGTCGATCCGGTCATGGTCGCCGGAAGCGGCGACAGACTGGTCGAGGAGAAGGCAACCGAACTAATCCTGGAACGGCTTCTGCCGCTGGCCACGCTGATCACCCCCAACGTGCTGGAAGCCGAGATGATCCTCGATCAACCGTTGCCCGACACCATCGCACTGGTTGAAGCTGTGCAGCAACTCACCAATGATTTCGATTGCTCCGTCATGCTCAAGGGCGGACACCATTCCGACAAGGATTTCGCCATCGACTACCTGGCGACGGGTGGCACCACGTACCGGCTGCGGTCGCCACTGGTCAATGCCAGGTCATCGCACGGTACCGGCTGCACACTCAGCGCCGCCATCGCCGCCAACCTGGCAAGCGGCAAAGACATGATCACCGCCGCCGCCGCCGCCAAGGCCTATGTCCATCACAGCCTCGCCAACTGCAGCAACGTCGGCCCCGAAGCCTGGGCAATGGTGCAGCCTGAGGTAAACGAAGAAAGCATCGTCGAAGTAGAGATTCTGTGAAGAGGAAATTTTTTGCTGTCCGCATCCGGGAATAATACTTCGCCACTCTCCTGACATCTGGTTCCCATGAACATCAAACTCGCATACGATCGTGACGGCCTCGACGTTACGTTACCGCTCAACGGTGAGCACCTCGAAATCGTCGAACCAAAATTCGTGCCAGGCCTCGAAGATTCCCCTGCCGCCCTGCGCCAGGCCCTGAAAACCCCCGTCGCCGGGCCACCGCTGCGCGATGCTGTCGGACCGGACGACACCGTCGGGATCATCTTCAGCGACATCACGCGCCCCTGCCCGAATCACCTGATCCTGCCGGCCATCCTCGACACGCTGGACAACGTCCCGAACGAGCGCATCACGCTGTTCAATGCCCTCGGCACGCACCGTCCCAACACGCCCGACGAACTGCGGGGCATGCTCGGCGACGACCCACGCGGCGGCGGCAAGATCGCCGACGTCTACCGCATTGGCGACAACAACGCCTTCGATCGCAGTACCCAGGTACTCATCGGCACCAGCGCACGTGGCAACGAGATCCGGGTCAATCGCGCCTTCATGGAATGCGACTTCAAACTGCTGACCGGCTTCATCGAGCCGCATTTCTTCGCCGGCTTCTCCGGCGGCGGCAAAGCGATCATGCCGGGCATGGCTGCTGAAGACACGATCCTGTCGAATCACGGTGCCGACAATATCGACAATCTGAATTCTACGTTTGGCGTGACCACGGGCAATCCGATCTGGGAAGAGATCCATGAGGCAGCGGCCATGGCCAATCCATCATACCTGATCAACGTGGCGCTGAATGCGGACAAGGAAATCACCGGCGTCTTTGCCGGCAACTGGATGGAGGCTTACCTGGCCGGAACCGAGTTCGTCAAGGAACACGCCATGGCGGCAGTTGATGATGCCTTCGACATCGTCATCACCTCGAACTCGGGATACCCGCTCGATCTCAATCTCTACCAGACAGTCAAAGGCATGGAGGCCGCCGCAAAGATCATCCGCCCGGGCGGCACCATCCTTATCGTTGCCTCCTGCTGGGACGGGATCCCGGACCACGGACTCTTCGGTAAGCTGCTGATGGAGTCGGAGAGTCCGGCGGCCGTGCTCGAGCAGATTCGCACCCCCGGTTGGTCGGCGCAGGACCAGTGGAGCGTCCACGTCCAGGTACTGATCCAGGAGCGTGCCGAGATTCAGGTCTACAGCGACAACCTCAGCGACGAACAGATCCGCGGCTGCCATTTGACCCCTTGCCGTGACATCGAAGCAAACGTCCGCGCCATGCTCGAGAAGTACGGATCAGATGCCCGCATCTGCGTCCTGCCGGAAGGCCCCCAGACGATTCCCTACGTGCCGTAGAAACGTCGCCCGGCATCGATCTTTATGCTCCCGACTCCGAGTCCGGTCAAGCAGCCGGAAGCTCAGACAAACAGCGGTATCGCGGAGCGCTTCACCGCGTCCAGAGCCTGGGCCGGGAACTTCGACCCGGGTGCGCGGTGCTTTAGTTGCTGGGCTTTGCCATGCGCTCGACCATAGACTCGAGATGCGCGAACCGCTCCCGGAAGTCCTGGTTTTGCTGCTGCAACGTGCCGTTTTCCAATTTGAGCGCATCGATCTGCGACTGTTGCGCCTTGACGCCTTCGATGGCAACTGCCACCACCTGACCATACCGGACGCCGCGCGCTGACTCATCCTCCCTGTCCCACATGACGGCCTCAGGCAGGATTTCGGCAACGTCTTCGGCGATGAAACCGAAAGATTTCTTATCGAGCCGATCCGTTTTCCAGTCGAAGTAGACACCCTGTAACTGGACGATCTTAGAAAGTGCGTCGTCGATCGGCCGAATGTTCTCCTTCAAGTGTCGAGAGGATTCAGTCACCACTCCCCACGCTTCCACGTTGCCCCTCACAACCATGTTCCCCTCGACCTCAAGGCGGCCAGCGACCGTCGAATTGTTATCCAGGCGAATGCCCTTGGGATCCGACAACACCAAGCCGTTTTCCTGGGCCCTGATTACGCAATTATCCGTCGGCCCAAAGAGCAACTGCTGCCCGCCCGTGATCCGCACGCCCACAGGGTCGGTTGCCTTGATGCCGGTCAGGCCGTCTGCGCCGTCGATGCCGATCGAGCAAGCGTTCGTGGCACCGAAGAAAAGATCAGCCCCCTTGGCGTCTCCGATGATCCGTATACCGTCCGGGTCGCGGAGTTGTAAGCCCGTTGGGCCGTTCGGGTCCACTTCGATACGGCAAGCTTCGGTGGAACCGAAGAGGAGCCTGGTCGGTTTCTCAGGCTCCGGGTTGAGCAGGCGAATCCCCGTCGGATCCGACAAGGCCAAACCGACGTCCGCCTGGGCCCTGATTGTGCAATTATCCGTCGGCCCGAAGAGCAACTGCTGCCCGCCCGTGATCCGGCCCCCCGTGGGATCCGAGACGTTGATACCGGTCAAATTAGGATCAATCCCCACGCCGCACAAACCACTGGAGCCGAAATCAATCTGGGCATCATCCGCCCGCAACTGGACCG
>CAUZJQ010000358.1:0-4512 GCA_963580095.1 Lentisphaeria bacterium
CGTCGCCCTGGCGCACGAGTGCGACCAGATTCTCACCGTAGCAAAGCTCGTCCGGCGCTTCGACATCCATCCCCGCCTCGAGCGCCTGCTTGCCGGCCTCGGCACGGCTGCCCGCGGTCTTGTGCAAAGTCACGAGCTGATCGATACTGCTGTAGTCCGCGAAGACATAGCCCCGGAATCCCCACTCCTCGCGCAGGACAGTCGTAAGCAGCAGTCTGGATGCCGCCGCGGGCACGCCGTCATACTCGCTGTAGCAGGGCATCACTGCTGCGACGCCTGCTTCCTTCACGGCAGCCTCGAACGGCGGCAGATATACGGTGCGCAATTGACGCATGCCACCCTCGACCGGCGCCACATTGAGGCCACCCTCGGGACTGCCGTGGGCTGCATAGTGTTTCACCATGCAAAAGATGTGTCCAGCTTGCAGCTCCGGCCCGGCGCCCTGCATGCCTTTGATAAAAGCGACGCCGAATCGCGACGCCAGATACGGGTCCTCGCCAAACGTCTCTTCGACTCTGCCCCAGCGCGGATCACGAGCCAGGTCCAGGTCCGGCGATCCGGTCTGCCGCACGCCGACCGCGTTTGCCTCTTTACCAATGACCGCTGCCATCTGCCCGATGAGGCTCGTGTTCCAGGTGCTGGCCTGACCGATCACCTGCGGGAACATCGTCGCTCCGCTGGAAAAGTGCCCATGCACCGACTCGGAGTAAACCAGGGCCGGTATGCCGAGTCGGGTTTTTTCGAGCAGATACTTCTGCACCTGGTTGATGCTTTCCGCTGACCCCGCAGGATCCTGTCGCGCGTCCTCCAGGATACCGCAGCCGAGGTCCCCGAAAAGATCTACCAGACTCGCGGCGGATATCCGCCATTTACGCTTTGGTGTGAAACGGAGATGTCGCATCGCGAGCTGGCGAACCTTCTCTTCGAGCGTCATTCGTTTCAAGAGATCGGCGACGCGTGCATCGGCCGACCGCGACGGATCCAGATATACAGGTCTGTTTTTTTGGCGTTTCATTTCCTTATCGTCCTCTTGAGACTAACTCCTCACTGTTGAAGCTGTCGAGAAAATCTGTCGCAGTGCTGCGACGCGCCAGCACGCGTTGTTGAGTTTGCCGTCGATCGTTGGGTTCCCTTCTTGGGATGTTAGTTCCGGGGTTTACACGGACACACGCCGTTGCCGAGACGCGTGAGCCACCTTACTTCCGAAGTCACTGGTTTTCAGCGAATGGAGGAACTTTTTTCCGCCGAGGCCCCAGAATTTGGGCGGGCGATGCGGATATACCAGCAGCCGTCGCGTTTCTGAAGGTGCCTGGTGTCGGGCATGACGCGTAACCTCCTGCGTACCTCGCATCATCCAGAAACACATAAGGCGCTGAAAATCAGCAAGGATATCCGTACACGATGCACGTCCCTGCAGCGCTGTGTAAACCTTTTGAAGCAGTTCCTTGCCTTCGTCAGTCCCCCACCGCGCTTTCAATCCGCCTGAATTCAGTGGCATACCTATTCCCTCTCCGCGAATACCTCCCACATCGCGCCGCACCGTGGCCCTCGGAATGACGTCACGGGTCGCGAGCGCTTCCTTTCACGGACGGATTCTAAATCGACAGTTGGTGTTCATGCTTTAGCTGATTCAGGACCAGCGACTACGACGAGCGGTTTGTTCATGCTTGCTGATCGCGAGTCGAGGTCGGGGCTTGAGTTGCGAATCCGTCACCCATAGATCCAGTCCAACGTGACACGGCGGATGCAGGAGTCGGGCAGGCCCCAGTTACTGCCGTTCCCGCAACTGTACGCCAGCAAGACGGAATCATCGACGCCGTGAATCGCCGTATAACAGAAGCCGCGGTTGCGGGCGGTCTCGATCAGTTTAGCATTGCGCCACGTGCTGCCCTCGTCGGCGCTTGTCGCCAACGCCAGCGGTGTTCGACGCCGAGCCTTGTCGGCTCCCGTCGTCGCCAGCTTCCACCTGTTGCTGTGATCGTTCCAGACCGCCAGCAGATCACCGGTGGCGGCAATCCGTTTGATCGACAACGGCGAACACGGCGATTTGAACCGCGACCGCTGCGGCGGGGTCCACGTGTCGCCGCGGTCGCGCGAGCGCAGCTCCCACTGGTATCCGGTGTCGGTGCGGGCCCAGCCGTACAGCCGGCCCCGCTTCAGTTCGACGACCCCCGGCTCCTGAAGTCCGGATTCGCTGCGTATCGGCAGCGACCAACAGTCGTTCGATTCATGCCACGTGCGGCCGACGTCATCGGAGTGGAAGTACATCGTGAGCGCGCGCGGGTCGTGCTGCTCGCTCCGTGGCGTGCCGGCTGTCGAACGGGTCCGGTGGTATGCCGCCGGCATGATCAGCCGTCCGCTCCGCAGCTGAACGACGCGATCGTTGTTGACAACGTAGTAGCCGGAGGAGCCGATACAGCGGACCGGATTGCCCCAGCTCTCACCCTCGTCAGCGGAGATACGCATATACGGGAGATTATCGTTGATGCCATTCTTGCACAGATAAAAGAGCGCGATGCACCCGTCCTGCAGCCGCAGCAGCGACACGCTCATGACGTTCATCCGCCCCTCGTTCCGGACCAGCGGCCGATCCTTTGACGACCAGGTTCGGCCGCCGTCCGCCGAGTACCGCGCGGCGATCGTCGCTCTTCCGTCGTCGCCTTCGTTACTGCCGTAGAAACGGGTGTATGCATACATGACACGGCCGTCCGCCAAGGTCACGAAGGCGCCTTCCGAATTCCGCGGATTTCCCTTGCCGTGGTTTAACTTCAGAGTGATTTTAGATGCCATAAAGACTGACTACTATCGACGGATTCAACCTGGATTATTCATAAACTTTCGTCGCGAGAGTGCGCCGATTGCAACGCCTTATATGGCCAACATAGCTTGTCGCACTTTGTTGGCAACATGGAACGCTGTGCGCCGCGCATAGCCCGGAAACGTATTCGAGCTGCGGCGCATGAGCCGGCCTCGACAATCGCGATTCGCATGGTTTGATTCATTGTCAAGAAAATGCTGCAGTACAATGAATAGAATGAAGGATTGGATATACTATACGGTTTCTTTTCTCCGCCATTTTATTGCCAACCACTTTATTTCCCCACAAAGGATCTCAAATGGAAATCACCGCGATCAAATGTTACGTCACCGAGGCCGCGGATGACGGTCCGGAATTCCACTGGCGCGACGGCCTGCAGGGCCAGGGGCACGGCACCCCGGCGGGCGCCAAATGCCGGACTTCGCACATCAAAGTCGAGACCGATGCGGGCTACGTCGGCTACGCGCAGTACCATCGGGACATCTCGGAGATCGTGCGGGATCGTTTCAGGACACTGGTCGGCACCGACCCGATGATGACAGAAAAGGTCTGGCATCTCGTGTGGGAGCTCGATCGTCTGGAAGAGTTCAATATGCAGGTGCTGGGCCTCGTCGATACTGCCTGCTGGGATATCAAATCGCAGGCCGCGGGATTGCCCTTGTACCAGTTGCTGGGCGGTTATGAACACAAGGTCCCGGCATACGCCTCGACCGTCACCTGGGACACGCTCGATGAATACGAACGGATGATCAAGCTGTGCCTGGACGAGGGCTTCCGTCACTTCAAGCTGCATGCCTGGGGCGACCTCAAACGGGACGCCGAACTGTCTCGGGCCTTGCGCCGCTGGGCCGGCGACGATGCCGACCTGATGTTTGACGGCTCCGCCGGCTGGGACTACGTGGACTCGTTGCGCTTCGGCCGGGTCCTCGAGGACCTCAACTTCCTCTGGTTCGAAGAGCCGATGCGCGAATTCGATCTGCCGAGCTACACCGAATTAGCAAGCAATCTGGACATCCCGATTCTGGCTGCCGAAACTTCGGATGGCTGTCACTGGAACGCAGCGACATGGATTCAGACGCGGGCACTGGACATGGTCCGAACCGGCGCCGCGTATAAAGGCGGTATCACCGGCGCCATCAAAGTTGCACACCTTGCGGAGTCGTTTGGCATGCGCGCCCAGGTGCACGGCGGCGGCCATGAGAATCTCCACTTGTGCGCGGCGATTCCAAACAACGACTACTACGAAGAGATCGTCATCAACGAGCCGGATATCAGAGGCCTGAAGAACCGGACGCACCTGCGAATCGTCGATGGGTTTATCGAAGCGCCGAGTGAGCCCGGCATCATCCCGCATCCGGATTGGGAAGAAATAGAGAAGATGGCAAGCGTCGTGGTTTGAGTGGAGTGACAGAAAAATAGGGACAGAAATATCGGAGGGCGAGATGCCATTGACCGACTACAGTTTCCAGCCCGCCTCTCATCCGCCACCGACCCTGCGGAGCTTGCGAGACTGCCGAAGGCAACGTCGAGGGGGCCACCCATCGGACGCAGAAAGTTAGAATGCTATTGGGTGACGACAAATTACTGAATTTTACAGCTGGATTAATCGTCGACCCATCGCCTGTTCGATAGGGTTTCAAATCGTTCCATCCGGTCGTTGCCTAAAAAGATGACATAATGACGAGGTTCTCATT
>CAUZJQ010000359.1:0-4492 GCA_963580095.1 Lentisphaeria bacterium
CGGAAAATCTTACGAATTCCCGGTCCTTGTCGGGTCCGAAAACGAGCGGGGAATTGACATCCGCTCCCTGCGCAAAGAGACCGGATACATCACTTTAGATTCCGGTTACATGAACACGGGCGCCTGCGTCAGCGACATCACCTTCATTGACGGTGAGCAGGGCATCCTGCGTTACCACGGTATTCCGATCGAGCAGTTGGGCGAACATTCATCCTTTGTAGAAACCAGCTATCTACTGCAGCACGGCAGACTGCCGACCGCCGATCAGCTTGAGCACTTCTCGAATCAGCTTAATCAATTCTCGCTGGTCCACGAGGATATGCGACAGCTCTTGAACTTTTTCCCGTTGCATGCCCATCCAATGAATATTCTGGGCAGCCTGATCAACGCCCTCTCCAGCTTCTACCCGCACGTCGACGCAAACTCTTTGAACGAAGCGATCGACGTCTGTGCCGCCCGTCTGATCTCCAAAGTACGCACCCTTGCTGCTTACTCCTACCGCAAGGCCAACGGCCTGCCCGTCGTCTATCCGCGCCAGGACCTGAGTTACTCCGAGAACTTCCTCAACATGATGTTCTCGTCACCAGTCAACAACTATGTCGCCGACGAGGAATCCGTGCGACTCATGGACATGCTGCTGATCATGCACGCCGACCATGAACAGAACTGTTCGACTTCCGCCGTCCGTCTGGTTGGCAGCAGCCAGGCGAATCTCTACGCGTCCATTTCCTCCGGCATCTCGGCGTTGTGGGGCCCCCTGCATGGCGGTGCCAATCAGGCAGTGATGAACATGCTCACGAAGATCCACGAAGATGGCGGCGACACCCGGAAGTACATCGACATGGCCAAGGACAAAAGCAACAACTTCCGCCTGTCTGGTTTCGGCCACCGCGTCTACAAGAACCATGACCCGCGCGCCCAGGTCATCAAGAAATACTGCACCAACACGCTCGAGAAGGGCGCGGCAAAAGATCCGCTGCTGGGGATTGCCCTCAAGCTCGAAGAGCAGGTACTGCAGGACGACTACTTCATCGAACGCAAGCTTTTCCCGAATGTCGACTTCTACAGCGGCATCATCTACAAGGCGCTCGGCTTCCCGACCAACATGTTCACCGTACTATTCGCCATCGGTCGCATGCCCGGCTGGATCGCCCAGTGGAAAGAAATGACGAACGCTTCGGATGCCAAGATCGGCCGCCCCCGCCAGATCTATACCGGTTCCCAAACCCAAGACTACGTGCCGATCGACCAGCGTATATGACGATTCGCGAACGCAGTCCGAGGACAGCATTGTGGCGCCTCGAAAAATAACCATCGCGGAACTGCAACGTCTCTATCGTGAGTCCCAGCCGATTGTCGCGCTGTCGCTGTACGACGCCGTGACCGCCGGCTTCGCCGACGAAGCCGGAACCCATATTATTCTCATCGGCGATTCGGTTGGCATGACGATGCTCGGCTATGCCGACACCATTCGCGTCACCCTCGAGCAAAGCCTGCATCATACCGCCGCTGTTGCCCGCGGCACGAAACACGCGATGGTCGTCGGCGACATGCCGTTTCTGACTTACAACGTCGATGTTGCCGAAACGATGCACAACGCCGGGCGTTATATGCAGGAAGCCGGAGCCGAGGCTGTCAAAGTCGAAGGCGGCCGCAATATCGCCCCAACCGTCGCACGCATGGTCGAGGCTGGTGTTCCCGTAATGGGACACATAGGTCTACTGCCGCAGCATGTCAAGGTGCAGGGTCGATATCGTGTCCACGGCCGTGTAGACGAGGAGGCGCAGTCACTGATGGCGGATGCTACGGCACTAGTCGAGGCTGGCGTCTTTTCCATAGTGCTCGAAGGGATGCCCGCCGAGCTGGCCAAACAAATTACCGAGTCTGTACCCGTGCCAACCATTGGTATCGGCGCCGGCGTCCATTGCAGCGGCCAGATCCAAGTCAGTCACGACCTGCTCGGTCTGCTCGAAGCCTACCTGCCGAAACACGCTCGGCGTTACGCCGAGCTCGCCTCGGAAATACGCGACGCCTTCACGGCCTATGCCAAAGACGTCACCAACCACGACTTTCCTGGCTCGGCCGAATCTCCCTGATTTTTCGATCCAGGCATGCTCCGCGCACGGTCCATCAGCCATGCTTATGCACCTGCGGCATGCACCGTGCAGATCGTCCGGCCCACGTTTGACCATTGCTTCAGCATATCCTGTACGACACGCTTATGTACCGCTGAATAGCAACGTACGATAGAATAAACGACAGCCTTTGGTTATATGACCGTCAAGCCCACTAAAGCGGGCTTGGGCCCAGCTGTCGCCTGCCTTCTTTGCTTTGGCCCCTTTATCTTCCTGATCGCCACTATCATTTTCTTGTGGCCCAGCCTTGCGGGTTCGTCTTGCCTGCCTCCGCATCCGCATCCTGCTGCACGGCCGGCAACCAGCATAGATTCTGGAACGCAATCTGCGCTATCCGATCCTCGTATGAATTCCCCCCGATTCCGAAAACCAATTTTCAATGAGAGTAGAAAATGCCACAGGTTCTCATAGTTGAAGATGATAGACTGCTCGTGGAGAGCCTCCGCGACATGGTGAACCGAGCCGGATTCCAAGTCGCACAGGCTGTCGACAGCGGTGAAGCCGCTCTCGAGTTCGTTGAGCATTCCGTCCCGGATGTCGCCATCCTTGACATCGATCTGGCCGGCCAGATCGATGGTGTGGAAACCGCTGAGCGACTTGCCGAATTCAACATCCCCATCGTATACCTGACCGGTAGCACCGACGATCACACGCTCAGCCGCGTAGTCCAGACCGAGGCAAGCGGATTCGTCAGCAAGCCTTTCGATTTTGCGCAACTGCGAATGGCCATTGAAATAGCTTTACAATGCAGCGTGCGGGAACAGTCGGCTGCCATACAGCAGGAAGCTATGTCCCAGATCATCAACGAAGTCAATCATGCCATTATCATGACCGACAAGCACGGCCACATCACGTATCTGAACCGCCACGCCGCAAGGCTTACCGGTTGCCCGGCGCCGGCAGCATTGCACAGGCATATCAACGACGTTTTGCAGGCGGTAGACACCGGGATCCTACCTGTATGCCCAGTCACCGAGGTGCTCGAACAAAGAACACCGCTGGACCTGAATAATCTACGGGTACGCAATGCAAAGACCGGTGATGTCGTCACCCTCACTGCCGGAAGCGCTGCCGTCCCCATTGGCGACCAGCATCACCGGCACGCCGCCGCTCTTATCCTGCGATCCGATGCCAACGAAACCCTGTACATCAGCGAAACCGTGCGCCTCGGCGATTACCTGCGCAACGTCGTGAGCGGATTGCCTCGTGCGTATCGCAAAGAGGGCCAGATCGCCATCACCGTCCATGCCGGTGACATGGAATTGGACATCTCACTGGCCTTTCCCTCCGGCATGATTGTCAATCTACTGGTTGCCGATGCCATCGCCCATGCCATACCAGAACGCAGCGGCGAGATCAAAGTCGAGTTCAACATCCGCAATGACCGCATGGGCGAACTCTCCATTAACGACGATGGCGTCGGCCAGCATCCGACCGAACCGCGAGCCTATTCCGAAGCATTGCCCCTGGTGCAGCAGCTGGTTGAGGAGATTGGTGCGAGCCTTTCGGTTCGACATGATGCCGCGACAATATTCGAAATTGCCTTTCCCGTGTCGTCCCCGATGACCGCGTAGCTAACCGCCGCCGAACACAAAGTTCGGGCTTCATGCCCGAAAGTTCGTGACGACAGCCCTCCATACGTGTATTTTCCGGCATGTCAGACGATATCTCCAACGCCCACGAAGGCTTGCCGCCGTTATTTGTCGAGATCGTGAAGAAGTACATGTACCTCATGTCTCCGGAAGGGTGCGGTGGTTTGCGCATGTTTCACGGCAAAGAACTGGTGCCACTCTGGGAGGCTGTTCGTCAAGGCTACGGCAGTGAAGCCCCACCCTACTGGGGCTGGGCGTGGCCGGGCAGCATTGCCCTGAGTCGATACTTAGTCGATCATCCCGAAACCGTTCGTGGCTGTCAGGTACTGGACCTCGGCGCTGGCAACGCGCTCACGAGCCTGGCCGCAAAACAAGCCGGTGCTGCCCACTGCATTGCCAATGACATCGATCCGCTGGCAATGTATATGGCTGCAGCACATCAGCGCTTGAACGGCCTGGATATCGAACTGCTCGAACATAATTTACTAGCCGACGATCCGGCAGCCATCGAGTGCGACGTTATTTTGGTCGGCGACATGTTCTACGAGCGCCAGTTGGCAGGTACGCTGAAGCCTTGGCTCCAACGCGCCTGCGCCCTTGATCGCATCGTCCTGATTGGCGACCCCGGGCGCAACTACCCACCGGAAGGCCGCATCCAGGAATTGGCAAGCTACACGCTTCAGCTCTCGCTGGAAGTCGAGAACACGCCGACGCGTAATACGCGTGTGCTGAAGATGAACTGAAACCGTGGCGCTTCCAGAAGCA
>CAUZJQ010000360.1:0-4488 GCA_963580095.1 Lentisphaeria bacterium
GCTGTTCCTTTTCATAGCCGCCGTTCCCGGCGTCCTTTGAATCAATTTCGTCGGGCGCCTCCTCAATGCCCGGCGGTTCCTCGATTTTTTCCGGTGGAATTTCGGAGTCCATCGTTTCGGTGGCTGCCGAATCATCTTTGTCCTCTTGAACGACTTGGGTGACGGGTTCGGTTTGTATGGTCTTCATTTCGCGGCTGGTGATCCAGAATGAAAAGAGCAGGGCCAGAACAGTAACAGGATGAGCGATGTCGCTGTCTGGCACCAGGCCGGCCACGATGGCGCCGAACATGGCGAAAACGGCCCACCACTGGTCGGGGCTCTCCGTCAGCCGCGTCATGATGACTCGACTGACGCGGGAAAATCCGGTCTGTTTCTTCGGCGCACCAACTCCGGTACTGCGTACGACGAAGACCGTGGCAGCCGCAATGATCACATAGATGATCCGTAGCGTCAACCAAGATGCGGGAATCAGGGCGTTGATCAGAATACCCAAACCGACGGCAGCGAGCAGATGATTGGGCTCTCGCGCTTGGGCAACGCCCGCGGACGTGGGACCATTGGTTTGGAGGCTATCGGACATTGACACTGTAGCCTATACGGGTAGCTGTCTTGCTGTCGTTGAGGTAATTCTATCGCGCCGACACCGGCTGTACAACCGACAGACCGGTGCCAGGTGACTTAATTCACAGCGAGGGCCGTTCGGGCCACACTCGAAAAAGCATATTGCCCTGTGCAACTGAACGGAAACACGGTAGATTTCCTGTCCATCCTTCATGCCCACAACACTGTGCGGATACAACTATGTATTTCCAAGACCTTATTTTGAACCTGCAGCAATACTGGAATACGCAAGGTTGCCTGCTGACCCAGCCATACGACATCGAGACGGGCGCGGGCACCTTCAATCCGAATACGTTTCTCAGGGCGCTCGGGCCGGAGCCGTTCAATGCCGCCTACGTGGAGCCCTGTCGGCGCCCGACCGATGGCCGCTACGGGGACAACCCGAACCGGCTGCAGCATTATTTTCAGTTCCAGGTTGTCATGAAGCCGAACCCGAAGAACTACGTCGAGCTCTATCTTGGTTCACTGTCGGCGATCGGTATCAAGCCTTCGGAACATGACATCCGCTTCGTGCACGACGACTGGGAATCACCGACGCTGGGCGCCTGGGGTCTGGGCTGGGAAGTCTGGATCGACGGTATGGAAGTGACGCAGTTTACCTATTTTCAACAGGTCGGCGGTGTCGAGTTGCCGTTGATCATGGGCGAGATCACCTATGGTCTGGAACGCATCTGCATGTTTTTGCAGCAGGTCGACAACGTCTACGACCTGGCGTACAACCAGCATTTTTCCTACGGTGACCTGTACCACCAGAACGAGGTGCAGTTTTCGGCGCACAACTTCGAGCTGGCCGATGTCAGTCTGCAGCTTGACTCCTTCGCGCGCTACGAGGCACAGTGCGTGTCGCTATGCGCTGCCGACAAGCCGCTGCCGGCAACCGACTATTGTCTGAAGGCGAGTCATGCCTTCAACCTGCTCGATGCGCGCGGCGCGATATCCGTCAATGAGCGACAGGGCTATATCCTGCGCGTCCGAACGCTGGCCAGAGCGATTGCCGAAGCCTGGTTGAAGAATCGTGAGGCGCTCGGGTATCCGTTGGCTTCGAAGCCGCCCATCACCATAGATGCAGCCCCACCGGCAGCTTCACTTGCGGACGAACTGGCCGCTGCTGTTGCCGTTGCTCCGGCGGGCGACGGGTGTGCATCGCTGCTGCTGGAGCTTGGAGTCGAGGAGATGCCCGCCCAGGTGTTCGGCCGCTTGCTGGCCGACCTGCCCGAACTGTTCCGCAAACATTTTGAACCGACTGGACTCGACCCGCAGGACGTGCGCTTCTTTGTGACACCGCGGCGCATCGTCGTCTCCGCGGGTGCCGTCTCGGTGAACCAGGCCGACCAGACGATCGAGGCCAAGGGGCCGCCGATGAAGATCGCCAGGGATGCCGACGGCAACTGGACCAAAGCAGCTCTGGGCTTCGCCGCCAAGAACGGAATTTCGATTGATGATGCCGAAGTACGCGAGATCAAAGGCAACGAATACCTCTTTGCCTGTGTCGACCGTACCGGCCGGCCGGCCGTGGAAGTACTCGGCAAAGCCATCCCCGAATTTTTCGGTGCGATCCACTGGTACAAGACGATGCGCTGGGCCAGCGAATCCACGCCGTTCGTACGACCGGTCCACTGGCTGGCAGCGGTTCTGGGTGATGCCGTCATTCCCACGGAATTCGCCGGTGTCCGCAGTGGCAACCAGTCGCAGGGGCATCGCTTCCTGGCGCCGCAGTCGATTGTCGTGACGGCCGAGCGTGAGTCCTACTTGCAGACC
The DNA here is from genome assembly GCA_963580095.1 of Lentisphaeria bacterium. GTDB lineage: Bacteria > Verrucomicrobiota > Lentisphaeria > JABSQK01 > CAJWLW01 > CAJWLW01. The sequence goes on from CAUZJQ010000360.1 coordinate 2,380, forward strand.
CTGCGCGAGGCGTACGTCTATGTCGATCAGGACGAGCGTAAGCAGCGCATCCGCGACAAAATTGCGGAATCCGCAACAGGCGCCGGCCTGATCTGGCGTGAGGATGACGGACTGCTCGAGCAAGTCACAAATCTCGTCGAGTATCCGGTGGCCGTTCTGTGTTCCTTTGCCGAGCGCTATCTGGAGATTCCGACAGAGGTGCTGGTGTCGGAGATGCGGGAGCACCAGAAGTACCTGGCACTCAATGGCACGGACGGTGCCCTCAGCCACTCGTTCATCGCCGTGTCGAACATGATTTGCGACGACGAGGCGGTGATCCGCGAAGGATACGAAGCGGTGTTGCGAGCGCGTTTTGCCGATGCCGAATTTTTCCTGAGCGAAGACCGCAAGCAGAAACTGGAGGAGCGCGTACCAAAGCTGTCGGAAGCGATTTTTCAGGCCGATCTCGGCAGCGTTCTCGACAAGGTGGAGCGCGTCCGCAAGCTGGCGGCGGCGATCGGCAGCGAGCTCGGCATGTCGGCCGATCAGCTCGCGACGGTCGACACGATTGCCCACCTGTGCAAGACGGATCTGACGACGCATCTGGTCGGGGAATTTCCTGACTTGCAGGGGCAGGTCGGCTGCTACTATGCACTTGGCGAGGGTCTGCCGGCAGTGGTTGCCAACGGTCTGCGCGATCACTATCTGCCGCGCAACGTCAATGACGACTATCCGTCCTCGGACGAAGCGGCGGTCGTTGGCATTGCAGACCGCGTCGACACCATGGTCGGCATCTTCGGCGTCGGCAAGGCCCCGACCGGTTCGGCGGATCCGTACGCCTTGCGGCGCGCCTGTCTGACGAGTATTGCGATCATCGTAAATCGCGGTTTCCGGATCGACATATCAAAAGTCGTGTTGGCAAGCATTGAACTGTACGCCAACGTGCTGCCAGCCACGGCGACGGAGGGTTTGCAGGATACCATTCTCGACTTTTATCTGTCGCGTGGCAGCCGACTCTTTGCCGACAAGACGCGCGCTGGTATTCCCGGTGGTTTTGCCAAAGACACTATAGAGGCGGTCGTCCAGGCCTCGACGCCGTGGCATGACTTCACCGATTTGGTGGCACGTCTCGAAGCGATGATGCAGTTCCGTAGCCGCGATGATTTCCAAGCGGTTGCAGCGACATTTAAGCGAACCAACAATATTCTCGATCGCGACGTCGCCCCGGGTGCTGTGGATCGATCCCTGTTCAGCCACGATGCGGAGACAGGGTTACAGAAAGCCCTTGAGGAGACTGCTGCGGCGATGGGCGTCTGCCTGGAGAAGCAGGATCACATCGGTGCGCTGGCAGCGGTTGCGCCTTTGCGCGAGACTGTCGACACCTTCTTCGACGACGGCCCGCTGGTAAACGATCCCGATGAGACATTGCGGGTCAATCGTCATCGCCTGGTTCGCGCAGTCGTCGACCTGGTGATACAGGTGGCGGACTTTTCCGCGATTCGGGAAGGTTAGCAATCGGTTCCGTACTCCCTTGGACTTTTAGCCCTGGACCGCACCCTCGGTCAGTCCGCTGATTATTTTCCGCTGGGCGATCAGGAAGACGACGATCACCGGCAGCGCCGCCAACGTCAGCGCTGCGCAGGTTTGGGGAATAGCCAGGCCTGTGTCGTCGGCGAAGTTTCGGACCGCCAGTGGCAATGTCGCCATTTTCGTTGAGCGTATCAAGACCAGCGCGAAGACAAACTCATTCCAGATCATGACGATATCCACCAGTGCGACGACAACCAGTGCCGGCACACTGAGGGGCAGCATGATCCGCGTGAACACTCGCAGGCTGCCGCAGCCGTCGATCGCGGCGGCCTCGACTATCTCGGAAGGCACCTGCGCAAAGAAGCCGCGCAAGTAGAATACCGAAAACGACAGGTTGAAGGCGACGTATACCGCTGCCAGGAAAACCAGCGACAACCAGCTGCGGGAGATAGCGAGATCGGCCTCGATCCGGTAGAGCGGGATCAGAGTTGCGTGCACAGGCAGAAATAATCCGGCCATGAGCGTGATCCACAGACATTTCTTGCCGATGAAGTCGAAGTGGGCGAAGGCATAACCAGCGAGCGCCGCGAGCGCCAGCAG
>CAUZJQ010000361.1:0-4470 GCA_963580095.1 Lentisphaeria bacterium
GCGGCGACGCATCGTCTGCTCAGCCAGATCAGGGTCGTGGGACGCGATTGCATCCACAACACCGGTCAATGTGGGCTGTTTGAGGTTGGCCGATTGCTCGACCCGCATGACCTCGGCACTGGCGTGGTTCACCACGGGCGCCAGACCGCCCTGCGTGTACATTTGCAACAACAGTGAGTTGCCGCATCGGGTCACCAGGATCTCGTGGAAACGAAGATTCGCATTGAAGCGCTCGTCACGGTCTCCGCTTTCTTCCGCGGCTTCAACGGCCTTCGCCAACGTACGCAACTCGACAATGTCGCGTCCAGTCAGGTTGAGTGCGGCGAACCGGGCAGCCGCGCCTTCGATGAATTCGCGTACTTCGTAGCGCTTCAGGATCACATGGGGGTCGACCTCTTCGTAGTAATCGACATACCATCCTTTGCGGCCGCTCGGGCTGCGCAGGTATCCGTCATTCTGCAGTCGGAGCAGCGATTCACGGATCGGACCGCGGCTGACACCGATGATGTTTGCCAGGCGTGTTTCGGTGAGGCGTTCGCCAGGCTCGAATTCACCGCGGGCAATAAGGGTCTTGATCTGATGGTAGGCATGATTGGTTTTCGAATGGACAGTCTTGGTCATGGTTTTCGCCTACATCATCGGCCAGCGGCATGAAATCCGTCTTTGGGAAAGAGCGGATGTCTTGTTGTTGGTTGGTTGTTGACAATGTTACTGGCAGTCGGTCTTTTTGTCAACACAACACCCGATGGTGAATCGGCTCACTGCACGGAGTTCGTCGTACGTGAATTCTCCCGACAAAAAAAAACTTGGAAAGATCGATCCGGATTCCTATACTGTTTTTTGTCAACACAACACCCGATGGTGAATCGGCTCACTGCACGGAGTTCGTCGTACGTGAATTCTCCCGACAAAAAAAAAACTTGGAAAGATCGATCCAGATTCCTATACTTGTGACAGTCAGTTGTTGGCAATACTGAGATTGTCAACTTTTTCAACAATTCAATCGCCAAAACAATCCTCAAATCAAGGAGGGATTCATCATGAGAATCCAGTCAATCGCAATTGCAATCACTGCCGTTTTTATGGTGTCGCAGGCCTCGGCATTCTTCGTATGGGACGGCGCCGGCGATCCGGCAGCCAACGGTTTTACGGCGGGGGGCGGCGATCCGGCCTCGATCTGGTCCTTTGATACGCCGTCGGCCGGATTTCTGAAACAGAACACTGGCATCGGTCAGTCCGGAAATCTGGATCTTATTACCGCGTCAGAGGAACTGGTCTATGCCGGTGGCTGGTCCGTCGAGTTTGGCCTCGAGGTCATCAGCAGCCCGGGACAAACGAGTTATGCCGTATTCAGTTCGGCGACGGATGACGCCGGCGGTGTCCTGGTCAGACACAGCCCGACGGAAGTGCGGATATCGAAACCGAGCGAAAGCACACATCTCGACGTGGCCATCTCACCCGGGCCGCATGTGTTTCGGTTCAGCCGACCGCCAGGTGCCTCGTATATCAGCGTCTTTATTGATGGCGTACTGGCCCACGGCGTGCGCGGTGACGATGCCGCGTTCGGGCCAAGTCGTCTGGTTTTCGGTGACGGTACCGGTGGCCAGGACGGTGAAGCGATCTGGGACTACCTCATGACCAACGGCAACACCAGCACCGCGATCACCGCTCTTGGGCAGGCAGAGGAAGATGCGGCCGCCGGGTCTTCCGCTTTGCTGTCCTGCGAGTCCGACCTCGCCACGTGTCAGGCCGACCTCGCGTCCCTCGCCACCTGCGCGTCGGACCTCGCTGACTGCCTGGCGGACTGTGCCACGTGTGCCGAGCTCGAAACGGGCATTGTCGATGCTGTCTGCAACGTCCTCGCCCCCTATCCCGCGACGTCCCCGCAGGCGTTGGAAGATGCGGTGACAGCCCTGGCGAATTCGGTGCTGGACAACGCCAACATCTGCGACACCGATGCGGCGACCTGCCTGGCGACGATCATCGGCAACCTGCCGTTGAAATAAAAAGCGCGGTGCCTGCGGGTGCCGTGCTTTTTGTTGCACCGATTTGACTTCGAACGGACACGGTGTTCCGTTCTGCCATGACCGCTGCCCAGCTCGAACAGAAAGCATTGCGCCTTCAGGCGATCATCGAGGAGCATACCCTGCAGGCGCATGGGATGGTGCCGACGTTGGTGCGCCGCGACGATTACCAGTTACCGACGGCCGAAGACTACGTGGGCATGGAACCGCACCGCCACCTGCAGGGCAAGTCCGAGGCGGAGCTGGGACTGCCGCCGATGCACGTGTGGCGCGCCTGGGAGAACACCTCTGCGGACACCGCATTCTACCTCGGCGCCGCCAGCCGCAAATACCGCTGCACGCAGGATGCTGCCGACCTCGCTGTCGCCCGCCGCACCTTCCGCGCCTTGAAACATATCTATGATATCGGTGCCGAATTCGACGAGCCCGGGTTCCTGACCAAGCCATATGGTGGCGTTGCCTCCACCCAGACCTCCGGCGACCAGCTGCAGTGCGTGACAATGGGGCTCGAGGCGTTTCGCGATCTGGCTGATGCCGACGAAGCCGCGATCATGGACGAAATGTTCGTCGGCTTCGCGGATTACCTTATCCGTCACCAATACCGCCCGAAGCCCGGCGGCTATTTTGCTGTCACCTGGGGACCGTGGGACTGGGACAACGCTGGCTGGGGGCATGTCCTGATCTACGTGCCGGTTCTGCTGCGCGCCTGGCAGGCAACCGGCGAGTCGCGATACCGGGAACAGGTCGACAGGCTCTATCACGCCTGCCGTAACGATACCCGCTACACCAGTGAACGCCGGTACACATTCGGCTGCGCCCATCGCATGCTGTATCTGCCGGCACTGATGATGGAGCTGGAGCCGGAGCGGGAAGCGAAGTGGCGGGAGATCATGACCGGCGAATTCCGCACGATCGGCCCCGGCATCCTCGACGACGGCACGTCCTATATGAGCGTCGCCATCGATCCTGACAGCGGCGAGGTATCCCCGGTCAAGACGGCGTGGGGCCTTGCAGTGCGCACCGGACGCTACACGATTTTCGGCTGGGGCTGCGTCTACACGCAGCATTGTCTGCCGAATGAAGATATGGTACGTGTTGCGAAACGGATTCTCGAAAACCAGGATCTCGACACGTTCCACTTCATCATGCCCGCCGACCCCGACGACGAGCTGCCATCCAACTGGCGGCTCGAAGGGGAGCTGCTCGATCACGACTCGCTTGTCGGTTGGCTCGTCATGTACTGGGAAGGACGGTGGCGGGGGTACTGGTAGGAGGAGGTTCCAGGTTTCAGTGTCTGGTATCGACGGGCGTCGACTCTCGTCGATTCTGGTCGATGCCAGTCGAGGGATAGTGGAGGAAAATTATGCTGACTGACGAGCAAATCGAATCATTTCATCGCGACGGGTATCTGGTCGTCCGGAATGCCGTAGATCCGGACACACTGGCGCGGCTGCAGGACGAGACGGCGCGGCTGCAGGACGAGTCCGAAAGCCCCGACGAATCGGACGATCGCTTTGTATTCCAGTCGATCGAGGACGGGCGACGGCTGGAGCGCATCAATCATCCTGTGGCCGTGGCGCCGCTGTACTGGGAATTCGCGACATCCGCCGCTGTACTGGACATCGTGGACGGTCTGATCGGCAGCGACATCTCTTTTCATCATTCCAAGATCAACCTGAAACAGCCCGGCGGCGGTGCTGAGATCGGCTGGCACCAGGACTATGCTTTTTTCCCGCACACGAACTACGACCTGCTCGCCTGCGGTGTCGCACTCGACGCGGCGAGCGCGGAGAATGGCTGCCTCATGGTTGTCCCCGGCAGTCACACTGGGTCTATCTACTCTCACCGGGAACTGGACGGCGACTTCGTCGGTCTCATCCCGAACACCAGTGTAGAGGGTTCGTGGGCCGACGACGCGGTGCGGGTCGAGCTGCAGCCCGGCGACATGAGCATTCACCATTGCCGTACGATTCATGGGTCGACCGCCAATACGAGTAACGCAGGGCGGCGGTTGCTGATCATGCAGTACAGCGCCACCGATGCCCTGCCTTTCCAGCCGAAACCGAAGATCAACGAATACAATGACACCGTCGTGCGCGGCGCACCCCGTATCCACGCGCGCATGACGGAGTCCGCAACCATCGAGCTCCGCGGTGTCCCCGCCCCGGGCGGCGGCTCCATCTTCACCGTCCAACAAAAATGAACACGTCCAGGAAAATTCTCTGTGCAACGCTGTTTATCGCCGTCGCCGTGGCCGCCGGCCCGGTCGTCTGGGACGGCAGCGGCAGCCCGGCATCTGCGGGCTTCGCAACGGGCGGCAATCAGGAGGCGACGGTCTTCAAATACGGCACACCGGAACCGGGACTGACGAAGCAGTTCAGCAAGGGTGATCCTTCCTGCCACTTCTCCTACGCCAGCGAGCAACAGTTTCAGCGAGCCGCGGGCT
>CAUZJQ010000362.1:0-4470 GCA_963580095.1 Lentisphaeria bacterium
ATCGAAACTAAAGCAGGTCAGGTGCCCGAACCCCCCGATCGCCTTACCCTGCCACGTGGACCCGAAGGCGTGCGCAGCATCCTCCACGACCGTCACGCCGGCGGCCGAAGCGACTTCAAGCAGATGGTCCATGTCCACCGGCTTACCGGCATAGTGTACCGGCACAATCGCCTTGGTACGGGGCGTGATCCGGCGGCTCGCGTCTTCGACATCGAGGTTCAGGTCTTCCGGCCGGCACTCGGCGAATACAGGCACACCTCCGGCTGCCAGCACTGCCTGCACTGTCGCAGCAAAGGTCATGGACGGGACCACGACCTCTGCCCCGCGCACATCGGCAATCTCAAGGGCGAGATGCAGGGCTGCAGTACCGGAAGAGACAGCGATGCAGTGGTCGCTGCCGACAAATTCGCATACCGCGGTTTCTAAATCGCCGACAAGCGTACCCATTCCCAGCCAACCAGAGTCGATAACCGGTTTGATTGCCAGGAACTCGTCGTCGCTGATATCAGGTCTTGCCAAGGGGATTTTCATTTTAGCCTTTGATTCCGAAATAGTTGATTGCGTTCACGCCGCTATCCGGAAAGACCGGATAGTCGAGCACCTGACGAGCCACGTTGAATCCTGCACGTTTCAAGGCCCGTGTGTATTGGACATCGGTGAATCGATGGCGACCGGATTCATCGACCGGCGCGTAGGCAAATGTCCAACCGTTGGCGCTATGGTAGCGCAGAAATTCCCGCGGTGAATGACGCATGGCGTAGAATTCATCACGCAGAATCTGCGTTCGGCTCGGTGTTTCTTCGATACCCTCGCATGCTACGATCGCGATACCATCTTTCTTTAGCTTGCGGTGCACCAGCGCGAGCAGCGGGTGCGGTTTGGCGAACATGTACAGCGCCTGACAGAACACAACGAAGTCGTAGTTGCCGTCCGGCGCGTTGGTCAGCGTCTCCTCCACCGGGCCGCAGATGCGCTTGATGCGGTCCGCCGGACAAGCGTACTGGGCAATGACACGTGGACCGAGGTGCATCATGCGGTGTTCAGAGAAATCAACTGCGTCTACACGCTGGACTGAATCGTGCTCGGCCACGATCGCGGATGCCCAGCAGACACCGGCACAGATGTCGAGCACCTGGCCGCGCAGAGTTGTCTGGAGGGCAGGAAGATATGCCACGGCATCCCGGAAGCAGGTCTCGAGATTGGTATCCTGTCGCGCGTAGCTCAGCCATTTTTTATCTTCGCTGTCGTCGATATCAAACGGCTTGTCAGCCTTGGTCTGGGGCTGATTCCAGTATTCGACGCTGTTGCGGTTCATGTTTGGCGTGCGTAGGATGGTTCGTTCTTGATCTGCTTGATTCGGTTCGCCAGCAGTTCGGGTCGATCGATTCGCGGATGCGTCGGGAAACTCACACAATGGCGGGCGGCTTTTTCGGCTTGCGGACACGATCCGGGTTCATAGCCCACTGCAGAAAGATTGTTGTCTCGGCCGTGACAGACGCTGGTGAACCAGATATCCATATCAATAAGATCGCGAAATCCTTCAACCCATTGCTCGCGGTTCTGCACCTGAACGGCATAGCGTAGGTAGACATGCTTCCGGGGATTGGTTGCGTTAAGTTCGTCGACATGACAGCCGAGTTCGTGATCCAGCGTTTCGGCTACTTTCCGGCGCCACTTTAGATTGTCATCCAGTCGCTGTAGTTGCTTGATGCCGATGGCCGCTTGCAGATTGCCCAGTCGAGCGGGGTATGGATAGGCCGAGGGTTTGCTGGTCTCCAGTTCGTCCTCAAAGAACCCCGGGTTGCGAAAGTGATTGGACAGAACAAGTAGCGGCCTTAGCACACCAGCTTTACGCGGATTGTAACAATGATACTCATAGACAAAACTCTTGGCCAGTCGACGCAACCGGGACTGCGCGAGAAACGGCAACTGCCGTTGGTGTGTCCGAAGCGTGTCTGCAACTTGGGTGTTGTCGGTTGTGACCATGCCGCCCATGCCCGTCGAGATGATCTTCGTGTGATCTGTCGAGAAAAACGCAGCATCTCCGAGAGTCCCGACAGCGCGACTGTCGATACTCGCACCCAGCGCGTGGGCGCAATCCTCGATGATCGAGATTTCACGTCCAGCAGTGATCGAGTGGATCGCATCTACGTCGGCCACGAGACCAAAGGTATGTTGCACAATGATTGCCCGCGTCCGACCCGTGATCTTGTGCTCCAAGTCATCGGCATTCAAGTTGAGCGTGACCGGATCGATATCCACGTACACCGGCTTGATGCCCCGATACAGCAGACAGTTCGGCACCACCACACAAGTGAATGCCTGGAGGATGACCTCGTCCCCCGGGCCAATCTCAAGCGCCTCGAGGATGGCATACAGTGCATGCCTGCCGGCCGCGTAACTGAACGCGTGCTGCGTGCCAACGGTTGCTGCAAACCGGGTCTCGTAATCGGTGACAGCTGTTCCGTCCTCGATCGCCCCGTCCTGCAGCATGTCCTGGAGGAGTCGGACCTCGTCCGCAGTGTTGCTGCCAGCGAAAATCGTGTAGCGTGAAACGTTGCCGCTGGCGATCGCAAACGTGATGTCGCGCGCGGCAATTAGCGACTGCTTGCCAAATCGGACAATGTTCATCGGCTAATAGAAGCCTGCCATGGTGGCAGTTTCAGGCGGCGTGAAATACGCTTTGACTGCTTCGCGTGCAGCGTCGATTTGCGATCTGCGCTCTGCTTTGGACATGGTTCCCACTACCCGCATCACCTCCAGTATGGCTGCACCCCTGTCGATGATCCACTTATAGTTTTCACTGTAGAACATGTTGTCTGCTTTGCGGCCCTGGCCGGTATCGAGACACACGATCGGCAACCCGAGCATGGCAGCTTCGAAACATATCGTTGACTCGGCATAGCACAGGATATCGACCGCTTCCCAGAAGTCTGCCAGCTCCGTAACCACGCGGGTACGATCCCAGTTGAACTTCGGCAGGTGTCCCCGGATTTCCTCATAGCCGCAGTTCGGGTGAAACTTGACCACAACGGACACATTCGGGTCGAGTTCAAAAACCGATTCGATACTTGCCAGCATCGCGGCGGTTGTTCCTGCATCAATATTGCCCGCGATGCCGATGGTATTCGGCGTGCCGTTGGGCACCTCCGGAGAACCCTTGTCGAACAAGTGTCGGTAACGCAGCGAACCGCCTACCGAGAAAAGGCCATCGGGATAGTGACCGAACTGCTCCAGAATGTGGATCGGCATCTGTCCTGTCGTCACGATTCGGTCCGGATGCAGTGCGTGCTCCTCAGCCGCTGTACCGGGGTAATAGCGCAGCAGGCTCAAGATCATTGACGCGTGCTGGTAGCCGACCATGCGTGTCGTGGGGGAATGCTGGCAACGCGCCAGCAAATTCATTTTCTCCCATACGGCGTTCTCCCACAAGTACCAGAAACGGGCTGGCTGCAGCCTGCGAAAAATTTGCACTGCCGAAAAATACTGGCAGTAGTTGGAGAACCGTTCGCCGCCGTTCCGCGGACTACGAATCTGCCGCCGGATGTGTCCTGTGACGTCCCTTTTTCCAACAGACAGTCCCGCTGGCACACGGCACGATGCGAACACTGCCAGCCATGCAGCTTTTAGAATCGTCCATGGCGTGAGGAAAAACTCATACGGCACACAGATAGGCGAACCGTCATTTGCATGCCGGAAACACTCGGCTACATGCTTCTCGTCACCTTCCGCTTCTGCCAGGATCACAAGGTTGTCGCAGCGTTCCGCGACGTTGTCGACGAAGTCATGCCAGTAGGTGTCTTGATACGGTGCACCTGGGGATTCCCAGGTACGTCCGTCGACCCAGGTGCGGATGATCTCACAGCCGTGTCCTTCGGTTGCCAGCCGCCGTCGTAATCGCCGTCGTAACGCCGGCGGACATAGAAAGTAAATACGGTAACCTTTGTATACCGCGCACCGAAGGACATGGGCGACAGTACGGCACCAGGCGACCAGGCGTGCTGTCGTTGACAGCGGATTGGCACTGTCGCTTCCGGGGAGCCATCCGGCGTCGGGGTTGAGATTGGCCGCCCACCAATGCGGTGTAGCCGCGTTAGCCACCTCGACTTCCGCCAGACGCTCGCAGAGCTGCACTTCGGCTTCCGTCAGCAACGATGGCAGCGCGTCATTCACCGCCAGCGACGCTGAACAGCTGACCGGTGATGTAGTTGCCACTGTCCGAAACCAGGTAGTTCACCATTCCGGCAACGTCCTCAGGTTGGCCGAGACGCTGTAGTGGGATCAGTTGCCGCCGCTGCTCAAGGTCCTTCGGAAACTTGGTATGGAGAGGTGTGTCGATCACGCCTGCCCGCACCACATTAGCCAATACATTGCTGGCGGCGCCCTGCCGGGCAAGATACATCGACAGCGTTTCCAGTGCGCTCTTCGCACCAGCGTAGGCTACGGTCCGATCGCTGCCGCCGAATTTCA
>CAUZJQ010000363.1:0-4424 GCA_963580095.1 Lentisphaeria bacterium
GGCGGACCGCGAAAGTTGAGGGTATTGTCTTTGCAACGGGGCATGGCGGTAACGGCAATACCCTGGCACTGATCACCGCGCGGCTGGTGGCCGAATTGATGACTGGCCAAACGACGAGCCTGGACACTACTCCCCTGTCACCGGACCGATTCAAAATGAATGGAGCGTGAAACCATGTTGCGTGCCTTGATCACCGGCGCTAACCGCGGACTCGGCTTCGAGTTTGCACGGGTGTACCTTGCTCGCGGTGAACATGTGTTTGCCGGAGTGCGGCCCACGGCCAATGCCGACGCATTAAACGCTTTGCCCGTGGCTGCTGGGGGACAACTAACGATGCTTAGCATGGATGTCACGGATGAAAACGCGATCGACGATGCCGTCAAACGCATTGCGTCCCGGACAAATGGACTGGATTTGCTGATCAATAACGCGGGGCGATTGACGCGAGGCGAAACACCCACAAACGTCAAAGTCGAAACGATGCTGTCGGAGTACCATGTCAACGCGGTCGCGCCGATGATGGTGGCTCAGAAATGTCTTGCCTTGCTAGGTGCCGGGCAACATCCCAGGATAATCAACCTGGTTTCGATGGTCGGTTCGCCGGGTGACAAGGCGGATGGTAGCTTTTACAGTTATCACGCCAGCAAGGTGGCGCTGCATTTGCTGACCCGGGCGTTGGCCTTTGACCTGAAAGGTGAGGGTATCATCGTCGTTGCCGTGTGCCCGGGTTGGGCACGGACTGAAATGAGTGAGGGTGAGGGACCACTTTCGCCATCTGAGTCGGCCGCCGCAATGGTGCAGGTCATTGACGGGTTGGTTGAATCGGACTCGGGTTGTTGTTATGACTGGACTGGTGAAACGAAACTTTTGTAATGTACGAGTGAATCTGGTACTGCTCGGCATTTGAATTGCTGGAGGTCCGACTTGGCCGGTAAACTGAAGCATTTATTCACACCTCTCAATCTCGGCCCCTTCGAGTTGCGGAATCGACTGGTCTGCACGGGCCACAATCCGCATTACGACGAAGGGGGATTGATCGGCGACCAGCAGATTGCGTTTCATGCGCGCAAAGCCGAGGGGGGAATGGCGCTGAGCACGACGGGGGCAACAAGCGTCCATCCGTCGGGCGGCATGGCGCCTGAGGCACCGCTGATCAACCACACTGACGCCGTCATCCCCGGCTACCAGGAGCTGGCCAAAGCCATGCACGCGTATGGGGCTCGGATGCTGGTCCAATTGATTCACGCGGCGTCGGCGATGGCCTCGCGTCGCACCGGGTACGTGCTCTGGGCACAGTCACAAACCGTCGGGGAGTTTGCCCACGAGCCGCCACATGTGATGACGACCAGCGAGATCAGAACTGTCGTCGATGCCTTTGCCCAAGCCGCTGCGCGCGTCCGAACCGCGGGCTTGGACGGTGTCGAGCTGAATGGCTTTGCGGGTGCACTGATCCAGCAATTCCTCTCGCCCCATACGAATCGGCGCACGGACCAGTATGGTGGCAGCCTGGAAAACCGCTTGCGTTTTCTAACCGAGGTCATCACCGCTTGCCGGGAGGCGATCGGAAAGGATCTGGCCTTAACGTTGAAACTCGCTGGCGACGAACTCTATGCGGAAGGGCTGCATCTGACCGATATGCAGGAGATCGTGCGACACCTTGACGCGCTTGGCATGATCGACATGTATGTCGTGGCCAGCGGCAACAATCTGCAACGGTTTGCCCGCATCGATCATTGGCCGCCAACTCCCGCCCCGCACGGTCTGCACGTCGGCCTGGCCAAAGGTATCCGGGAAGTCACGTCCACTGCTGTTGCCGCGCTGTGCCGCATCGTCGATCCTCGTCATGCGGACCAATTGATTGCGGAAGGCAGCTGCGACGTGGTGGCGATGGTTCGCGCGACGCTGGCCGATCCGGACATCGCGAACAAGGCCTCGGAAGGCCGATTCGAAGACATTCGTCCTTGTGTCGGCGCCAACACGGGGTGTGTTGACCGGATCATCGCAGGCGGCGAAGCGCGGTGCATCTACAATCCGGTCATCGGTCACGAGCGTGAATGGAGCTCGCTGCCGAAAGCAGACGTTCCACGTCGAGTCGTAGTCGTTGGTGGCGGGCCGGCTGGATTGGAAGCTGCTCGCGTCGCAGCCCAACGAGGCCACCGTGTGGTCCTGTTGGAACGGGCTGCGGAACTTGGCGGCACGGCGCGCATTGTCGCGCGTAAACCGGGGCGAGAGGAAATGGCCGGCATTCCGAATTGGCTTTCGCGACAGGTAGAGAAACTCGGCGTCGAAATCCATCTGGCAACCGAGGCGACCGTTGAGCGAATTCTTGCCGAAGATCCAGACGCGGTGGTGCTGGCGACCGGAGCTCGGGATACGCCGCCCAATGAACAATTGACGGACGCCAATGTTACTGTGGCGACGGCATGGTCTGTTCTGGATGGTTCCGTCGCACCCGGGCGTAATGTCCTGATCGTCGATCACAACCGATCCGATACCGGATGTTCGGTAGCTGAGTTGATAGCCGATTCCGGCGGCAAAGCTGAGGTAATCAGCCGTCAATTTCATCCCGCCATCGACTTTGGGTTGACCAATACGATATCACTTTACAGACGGTTGTTCCGCAAGGACGTCGAGCTGGCGGCGCACCACGAGCTTGGCCAGGTGCGCGATGGCGCGGTCCATATCGTCAATTGCTACAGCGGCAAAGAGCGACGGATCAGTGGCTTGGACATGGTGGTGTTCGTTACGGTGCCGACTCCGAACGACGAATTGCTTGCGCCGCTTCGGGTGGCTGGCGTGGAGGTTCATGCAATCGGTGACTGTGTGGCTCCCGGTGACATCGAAAACGCGACATTCGAAGGCCACCGGGCCGCGCGGCAACTATAATTCGGATAAATAAAGGATAAACAGTGACATGAGCGGATTGAGTTCAAGCGAGATAGAGAATGGCCTGCGGAAACTGGGTGTCCAGGCTGGCGACACGACGCTGGTACACTCCGCGATGCGGACCATGGGCCACGTGGAAGGCGGTGCGAAGACATTCGTGGATACGCTTTTGGGAATGCTGGGGCCAAGCGGTACGTTGGTGGTTCCTACCTTTACGTTTGCCCACGAAGCTGAAGACAATCCCGTCGTCGATCCGGCAGCAGACCATTCGGAAATGGGAATTATTACCGAAACGGCTCGTCTATATCCCGATGCGCTTCGGAGCACGGCGTTTCGTCACAGTTTCGCGGCAATCGGCAAGTGGTCCGGGGTGGTCGCTGGAAACGACGCGGCGTTGTCACCGTTTGACCTGCGTTCGTCGTTTGGAGTCATGGCGGCGTTGAACACAAAAGTGATAATGCTAGGCGTCACGTATGAGAGTTCGACCAGCCACCACTTTGCGGAGTTCGTGTGCGAGGTGCCCTATCGTCAGATGATTTCCCTGAATGCCAAAGTCCGTCAGGCCAGCGGCAAGGTCGTCGAGCAGTCGATGATGGACTACCAGCCGAAGAGCGAAGGAGGTTCCTACTACGGAACACGCGGACCTGATTTCAATCGACTGGGACAAATGCTTGAAGACCAGGGGGTGGTGAACACCGCCTTCATTGGAAATGCCGCAGTCCGGCAGTTTGCCATGCGTGATTTACTGGACCTGGCCCGACTGGAGGCTGCCCAGGACTACAATGTTTTTCGCTCGCCGGACGGCGAACCCGACAACACGACAGCATTGAAGTTTGGTTGCTCGATCGATAGTCCCGAACTCATTGATGGAGCTGGACGAGCTCACGCGGTTGAGTGGTGTGTGAAGGATGTCGACAAACTGATCCTGCCAAGAGCTGATGTATAACGTCATTAGTGTTCAGCTCTATTTCGAACCTGAACCACAACCAAGAGCAATAGAACGATGAAACAAATAGGTATAGCCTGCGCACTGGCTGTTCTTCTCAGCAGTGCGGTCGGTGCAGAAGTCGAGGGGCTTCTGGGCTACTGGTCTTTTGACGAAGCTGGAGGCGGGATCGCCGGAGATGCGAGCGGCAACGGCAACGACGGAAAGGTTCACGGCGCGGCATTCGTCAAGAGCCCCAAAGGTCATGCACTCGGCTTTGACGGCGTGGATGACTTTGTGGTGTGCGCGGCAAGCAAAAGCCTGCAACAAGTCGAGCGCGCCGGAACGATCGAGCTGTGGTTCAAGCCGGAAGAACTTCAGGGCGGCCTGGTCAACTGGAGCACCGGATCAGGGTGGGAGGACGAACGACTTGTGACGGCGTTCAACACGCATCGAGGCGGGATGGATTTCATTCATGTCCAGGCGGATGGCCTGACGCAGGGGAAGCACTCTCGCATATACCCGCTCGACACGCCGGCAAAGAATGCCTGGAACCACCTGGCCCTGACCTTCGACGGCGGCACCATTGCTTACTACCTCGATGGCCGGCTGC
>CAUZJQ010000364.1:0-4395 GCA_963580095.1 Lentisphaeria bacterium
CCAAGCGGTGTCCGTCGCGAAAAGCGCACAGATCAGCAGCAACGTCCTGGGTCGGAGTTGTTGCAGCGTAATCGGCATAGAAGGTGAGCCAGGGTGTTGTGTTTCGATGTTCAGCCCGTATTTTACCCAGACTTCAGTTGGCTTACAAAGTTTTGTAATCTCGGGGATTCATGCATTATCCAGACTAACCCGGTCCAGGAGCCAGGAATGTCCGACCCCAAAACCATGACCGCCGCCGTCGATTTCGACTGTATCGAGACGGATTGCCTGAACAACATCCAGTTCGACCTGCTCAGCCTCGAAGACTGCGGCCACCAGGTCGCTTGCAGCGTCTGCCGCCGAATCTACGAGTTCGATGACACCTTCATCGCCAAGCTCGACACCTTGCGACGCCTGGTGCTGACCGTGCAGAGCGCCGAAGATATCCTGAGTGACTGCAACGTCTCGGTCACGACTCCCGCTGGCGAAGTCAAGATTCCCTATCGCCTGCTGCTGACGCGTCTGAATACAATGATCTCCCTGAAGGTCGAAGGCCGCACCATCGATTTTAACTTCCGCGTCGAACCGCTCAACGACGGCGTCTTCAAGTAGGCAGACAAAAAATTGCCTAAGTTTGTGTCTGCTTCTGTATTTGCAGCTTATTATTTTTGCCTGTGGAAGGGCCGGTTCGGCTGGTCCGCGACTGCTGTCCAGCGTTGTTGCCCCATGGCAATAAACAAATGAAAGGAGGATGTTTTGAGGCCGGGAGTACGCTTATTCCTTAAAATAAGATGTGTCGCGTTGCAACTTTTACTGCCGGCAACTGGCATCCAGCATCCGGCGTAGACTTTGGGCTTGTCGATGGGTATCCTAAACCTGTTTGACAGCAACCCGATCACGGGTTAAGCTACCCTTTTGTTTTTCCGATGGAATACTGTTCAATGGAGATTGAAGTCGATGAAGCCGACCTATAATCCATCAAATCGTCGTCGCAAGCGCCGGCTAGGCTTTCTCAAGCGCATGGCGACACGTGCCGGACGGGCGATCATCAAGCGCCGCCGTCAGAAGGGGCGCAAGCGACTGACACCCTGCTGATCTGGATAACGCTGCGTGCGGCCGCTACTGCAGTGCGCCGCCACCAACTACAACATCGAGGTAAAAGTGCCGCCCGCCGCATTCTCTCTCCGCGCGGTACCGCCTCTGAATCGAACTCCGGGAGACTCGAGCGACGGATAACGGACGAACCGCAGTACACCGATGGTTCGAAACTGCGTACAGGTGTAAACGGTTCGAAAGATATGGAATTTGCTCTGAACTGGAAAGCGCGCCTCCACTGCAGGAGGACGGCATGAGCGAAGACAGGTCGCCGCGCCAGATCGGCGCCGCGGGCATCGCGAAAACAGACTTCCTCCGACAACGACGGGAGTTCGCGTATGTCAGAGCGGCGGGCGTCGCCCACCGAGGCCGGTACATTGTGGTTAATATCGCACCGGCGCTTGATGGAAAAGTCAGGCTCGGCATCATTGTCAGCCGGCGATTCAGCAAACAGGCCGTCGACCGCAATCGAGCACGCCGGCTGATCCGCGAGTCGTTTCGCCTGCTGCGAAACGGTGTGCGATCACCGGTCTGGATAGTGATCATTGCTCGTCGAAATCTGCTGGATCGCGTGGTGCAGGATGTGCAGGATGAGTTCATCCGAATCTTGCAGGATGCCGATCTGTTTGTGGACCTGGCAGGCGAGTCATGATTGGGGTCGTCCCCAAGGCCATTGCTCTGGCTCTGGTGAGGTTCTACCAGACCTGCATCTCGCCATGGTTGCCTGATTCCTGCCGCTTCCATCCTTCCTGTTCAGAATACGGACGCCAGGCAATCGAACGCTTCGGTGCCGTCCGCGGCTCGTGGCTGGCGCTGCGGCGAATTTGCAAATGCCATCCTTTCCATCCCGGCGGCTGTGATCCGGTGCCGCCAACCAGGGACTGACACAACAATGAGCTGCCCTGATCCACCCCGTCGACGGCTACAATTATTATGAATAAAAAGGATATCGCAATAGTTGTCGTCTGCCTTCTCCTGCTTTTCGGCTGGATGAAGGTGAATACGCCGCCACCCCGACCGCCGCCGGCTATCCCCGGCGGCGAGCAGATCGACAAAACCGGTGGCGCCGCCGACACCGCTGCCACTGGCTACTCGACCAGTGATGCCGACGACTGGGGAGCTACTGGTGATGACTCCGAGACACCCGTCATCACCTCTGTGAACGACACACCACCTGCCCCCGTTGCTGACGTTTCGCCATTCGCCGACAAGTACCGCGACCTGCCCCCGGCCGAGTCTGTCCGTCTATTTGACGAAGGCAATTTCGTGATTGTCGTAGATCCCAACGCTGGCGGCATAGAACAGATCCTTTTGCTTAGCTTTCCCGGTGAGGACGGTGCCGAAGAGTTGTGGGTCGGCGACCCCGCCTACCCGATGCTCCAGGTGCAGCCGAAGAAAACCTGGAAATTCAGCAACCCGATCATCGATTCCGTCGGAACCGACCACGTCACATTTTCCCGGCTAATCTACAAAACCGGCCTCATCCTGCAGCAGACCATCCGTACCAACCCGGAAAGCCAGTACGGCATCATCACCGAAATAAAATTCCGCAACACAGGCACGGAGCAGGTCACCGTCGAGCGGCTCATGATTAATTGCGGTACCATGTTGCCGCTCGCTACCTCCCGCGGTTTCATGGGAGCCGGCGGCATCGACCAGCGCGTCGACCTCAAGCGCCGCGACAAGGAAAACCCCAAAACGATGATCGTCGACAAGATCGCCAAGCTCAAGAAAAAAGTCGCCGACGACATCCAGACTTGGGACCTCGACTGGATGGCTGTCCAGAACAAATATTTCACGACGATCGCCTCCTCTCAAGGCGGCTTTGAAGGTTGCGAACTCCGCGCCGAAATGCTCCCCGGCGCCGAGAAGGATCGGTACGTCGTGCAGGGATACGCCTTCCTGCCGGAAATCGAGATCGAAGGCGGCGCTTCCGAAAGCGTCGAGATTGACTGCTTTGCCGGCCCAAAACGCTACACATTGCTCAAGGAACTGGACGACAACGAGAAGTCGATCATGCAATTCGATCTGTTGCTGTTCTTCCATTTCGGCCTCATGGAATGGATTTCGCTGCTGATTTTTAACGGTATGCTGATGTTCAAATCGTGGACCGGAAGTTACGGCCTCGCCATCATCTGCCTGACGATCGTCATACGCACGCTCTTCTGGCCCATCACCTACAAGAGCACCGTGTTTTCGAAGAAGCTCCAGAAGATTCAGCCGGAAGCCAAGGAGATTCGCGAGAAATATAAAGAAGACCCGCAGCGCATGCAGAAGATGACCTTCGATCTCTATCGCAAGCACAAGATCAATCCACTCTCCGGTTGTTTGCCCGTGTTCCTGCAGATCCCTGCCTTTTTCGCCCTGTTCAACGTTCTTCGCAGTGCCATTGAACTGCGGCAGGAAGGGTTCCTGTGGGCCGCCGACCTTTCGAAACCCGATACCATCGATCTCGGGTTCCCGCTTAATCCGCTCGCCATCCTTATGGGCCTGTCGATGATGCTGCAGCAGAAACTGATGCCCACAAGCGTCGATCCGGCGCAGCAGAAGATGATGATGTTCATGAGCTTGTTTTTCGTCTTCCTACTCTACACAATGCCGTCCGGACTGACGCTCTACTGGACCGTCAACCAAGTCGTGTCTATGTTCCAATACTGGGTCACTAACAAAATCATCAAAGACGATGCACCGCAACTGGCTGAAACTGCCAAAGCATGAAATGGAGGAACCGATGTCTGTCTCTCAACAACAACTGGATGTATCCCGCGACAAGTTTACTGCCATGGCCCGTTTGCTCGGACTTGAGGCGGAAGTAGACGTACAAGCCGATGACGAACGCATTCTCGTTAACATCAGGACCGAGGACCCTGGCCGCATCATCGGCCGGCGCGGCAGTACGCTGTCCTCGCTCCAGATGCTGCTCAACGGCATGCTCCGGCGCTACGATCAGGACTTCCCGCGCGTCAGCCTCGACGTTGACGGATACAAGGGCGAGCGTAAGAAACGCGCCGACGAGGCAGACAACGACCGCCCGTCATACGAGCGCCGCTCCCGCGATGATCGGCCGCCGCGTGACGAACGTCCACGCCGCGAGGAACGTCCGCCCCGCGATGAACGTCCGCCCCGCGATGAACGTCCGCCCCGCGAGGACCGTCCGCCCCGCGAGGACCGTCCGCCCCGCGAGGACCGTCCGTCCCGCGATGAACGTCCGCCCCGCGATGAACGTCCGCCCCGCGATGAACGTCCGCCCCGCGATGAACGTCCGCCCCGCGATGAACGTCCGCCCCGCGATGAACGTCCGCCCCGCGATGAACGTCCGCC
>CAUZJQ010000365.1:0-4376 GCA_963580095.1 Lentisphaeria bacterium
AGCAACGACAAGCTGCGTATCCTTGTAATCGACGGTTCGCCGCGCTGGGATTTTCGTTTTCTCAAGAACGCCGTGCGTCGTGACACCGGACTGATTGGACGCGCGGGAGAGTTGCCGGATATCGTTGTTGAAACCGAGTGGCGTCGAATGGATTTCAACGAGCAACTCACAGCCCTGCCGCGGGCACCCGAGGCGTTCGCCGAGTATCACACGATCGTACTCGGTGATGTTTCCCCTGAACTGCTGAACGATGACCTGAGAGAGATGCTTGCTGCGGCGGTCCGGGACAAAGGCGTCGGCCTGCTCGTTGCGGCCGGTACGCAGTCGATGCCGCATCAGTACGGCTCGACAATTCAGGATCTGCTCCCGGTTAAGCTGGACGTGACGCGCTCGGGGACCGAGGCGCCGGTCTATAATCCCTACCGTTTGGAACTCACGGCCGATGGTGAAATCCACGAAACCATGCGCTTGTACGACGATCCCGGGCGCAATCTAAAGGTCTGGGCGGAGATTCCACCGTTTTACTGGTGTGCCGCGGTAGAACGTCCGGCCGCCGGCGCCACGGTGTTGGCCTGGAACGCCAGTGTTGAAACACGTTATGGCAAGATGCCGCTGATCGCTTATCACTATGCCGGGGAGGGTAAGGTTATGTTTGTCGGGACGGACTCGACCTGGCTCTGGCGCGAGAATGTCGGCGACCGCTACTTCTACAAGTTCTGGGGCCAGGCGCTGCGCTTCCTCGCCCGCAGCGAAGAGGCGACCGGCCGCAACAGTTGGATCGAAGTTCGCCCGGTTCGAGCGCAACCCGGCGAGGAGGCGGCGATCGAACTGATGGCATTCAAGCAGGACGGTTCGCCGGAGGTTGCTCCTGTTCGAGTCGTCACAATTCACAGCCCCGCTGGTCCGGAACCCGTCGAAGTCATCGCCGACAAAGCGAAGCCCGGTCGCTACACCGGCAGATTCATGCCCGAATCGGTCGGTGTCCACCGGCTGACTTATCAACCGGAAGGCAGCGACGCAGTGGAAGCAAAGATTCGGGTTTTGATCGCCCCCGAGGAACTGCGGCATCCAAACGTCAACCGCAAGATACTGGAGTTCCTTGCCAGCGCCAGCGGCGGCCGGGTCACGGGCTTGGCGGATCTCGGCACCATCCCGGAGCAGTTGACCGGCGAGAACGATCAGCAGAAACTGCACCACGAGGCAACGGTCTGGGACAATTGGTTGACCTTGGCCATCCTTGTCCTGACCTACGCAATTGACGTCGGCATCCGACGGGTTATGGGACTGCCCTGAGCACCGATCGCAATCGCATTCCACGGATGAGAGAAGGATTGATCTCATATCGCGGCGGCATTGATCCGGCGTTTTACGACGGCCCATTGACGGACGGGTTCCTTACGTCCAATGTTTAGCAGTTAATCGTCGAAACCGGATGAGTAGTATGGTGAATACTGAAATCTGCAAGGAGTAACTGAGAAACCCCAATGGAACACCGCACGCGCCTCCACCGATGCATTGCCGAATCCCGGCTTGGGGTCGGAATATTTTTCGGTTTGAACTCGCCGTCAGTTGCCGAGTTGATCGTCAACGGTACGGAGCTGGATTTCGTCGCTGTAGAGCTGCAACACGCTCAGGTAAGTTCCGGGGACAGTACTGCTATCCTGCGGGCGGTTCAGGCAGCCGACCCCGAGGTCACCCCCCTGGTACGACTGCCCGACCACAGCGTCTACTGGATTCAACAGTCCCTGGATGCCGGGTTCTCAGGAATGATTGCCCCTCTGGTCGAGTCAGCTGAGCAGGCGGAGTCGCTGGTTCGCGCCGCATACTTCCCGCCACTGGGAGACCGTTCTTCGGCCGGCAGCATAAGAGCCGTGATGTACGCGCTCGAACCGGACACGGCGAACGAACGGATGCTGCTGTTACCGCAAATCGAATCGGCCAAGGGGCTCGAACAGGTGGAGAAAATTGTCGCCGTCGATGGTGTCAGCGGCGTCCTTTTTGGGCCCGAAGATCTGAGTCTGAGTTGCGGTTGGCGCGGCAAGGACTTGTGGTCGTATGAACCGTTCCTGGAAGCAGTCGGTCGGGTCATAGCTGCCTGCCGTAGACATGATAAAATGGCGGCCATACTAAGCGGTGCCTTCAACGATGCGCAGAAGGCCGGCTTTGACATAATCGGCTTCGCCGGCGATCAGGCCATGACCCGGATCGACTTGGTTGACGCTGTCAATGACCGAGCCGCCCAACTGCGTGAAGGTCGGGCCGCGCAGGATGGCGAAAGCACTCCCGGCGCCTCTTCGGGCCATGAGCGGCGGGTCGCCGCGTACCGTTCATGTTTACAACGATTCGACCAATGGATCGAGAGACATCTGCAGGAAGGGAACAAAGGCTGGAAGACGGAGACTTCGGCAGATGGATATTTCGCCCTGTCCGTTTATGGGGTTCACTGTGGACGCCCTGATTGGACGCATCGGGCGCTTGGTCATGTCGAGCAGAACTTCATTGACGGCGACGGTAGCCTGCGGCAGAAGGCGAATCGGGATCAGATGATGACCTACGTACCGGGCTGGCTGGCATGGGCCGCGCTCAGGGCAGAGAAATTTCAACTAAATCGGCAGTTGCTGGATTTTATTGGCGGCTTCCAGGATCCATCTTCAGGCGGTTTTTTTGCCGGCACCGATGAGCGCGAGAATCAACGTGGCGCGATCGACCTGGACAGCACGACCATGAGCATTCTCGCGCTCGCCCAGGGGGGGCGTACGAAAGCGGCTGCCAGGGGAGGCGATTATTTGCTGAACCTGTGTGGGGTTCAGCCGGAGCCGGAGCGGCAGTTTTCCACCGGGTGGTCCGAATCGGAAGGCCTACAGACGCAAGCCGATCACGTTTCGGCGACAACGATACTGCGATGGGACCAGCCGAAACAGCACTATTACAAGGTGGGACTGATCGTCGAAGCACTGGTACATGTCTACGGTGCCACCGGTGACAGCAACTATCTGGATGCTGCCGTGACGCTGTACACAGACACCATCACCCGGGCAACGGATCTGTGGGCGAACACGCTCAGCCACAAAATGTGCTGGGCGGCCACGACGCTGCACGCCGTCACCGGCGAGACCGACTATCTGAATCACGCTTGCAGGTTCGCCGACTACATCGTCAGCCTGCAGCAACCGGATGACGCCTTCACCTATCCTGAGATCTGGCCGAGCTATCCACCGGAGCGTTGGGAGGCGTTGGCCAATATCGGTCCCCAGTTCGCCCTTTGGATTAGGCGAACGCTGCAGGCGTTGGAAGGGGTTGCTGTGAACGGCTAAGGGCGCCGGCTTAATCAACTAAAAATAATGGGTTCTCGCCACGTGGGCGGTTTTACGGCTATGGTATCGCATCTTGAAATGTTGCACAGTGCGGATGAACAAATTGACGACACTCCCTGACATCCTATTTGCGGCCGCACGGATCGCCGTTTTATTCTCCGTCCTCGGGGCGATTGAGGTAGCTGCGCAGGCGATACCTGAAGTTCCCGACGCGCAGGGGGCACTGGTGAAGGCCGCCACCGCCGAGATCCTCAGTGATACCCGGCACATCGAACGCGTTCGCGCTGCTGTGGATAAAGCACTGGCGTACCTGGCCAATCAACAGCGGGACGACGGCGCCTTCGACGGCAACAACGCGCCAAACGCCATGGCGCTGCTTGCCTTTATGGGGCGCGGCCATGTCCCGGGCCGCGGACCGTATGCCGACGTGCTGGAGAAGGGCAAGCGGTTTATCCTGCGTTCACAGAATGAAGCCGGAGTCTTTGTTCCGGAGCGCACCGCCAGTTCGGGGCCGATGTACCAGCAGGCGCTGGCAACCCTGGCGATGGCCGAAATGTACGGCATGGACCCCGACCCCGAGCTGGAGGAGAAGCTGCGCAAGGCGGTCGATCTTATTGTCAGCTGCCAGGCGGATAACGGTGGTTGGCGCTACCAGTCGAGCGCCGGTGATCACGACCTCAGTATGACAGTGATGCAGATAGTTGCCCTGCGCGCCGCGAACAATGCCGAGATCGGGGTGCCGGAATCGACGATCGAAAAAGCTGTCGAGTATGTCCGCTCCTGCAACATCGGCGGCGGCGGTTACAGCTATCAGCCGGGCGGCGGTCCGTCACCGCAGATGAGTGCGGCAGGTACCGTGTCGCTGCAACTGCTCGGCTACTTCGACGACCCGACGATCCCGCCGGCCTTGAAGCACCTGTCGGGCATTCCCGTCGCTTGGGGGACGGACGGGGGCGTGAGCTATTTCTATTACTTCCATTATTACGCCATACAGGCCAACTACCAGGCCGGTGGTGCATACTGGGCTGACTGGCATCCGCGCGTGCGTGAGCTGTTCCTGGA
>CAUZJQ010000366.1:0-4374 GCA_963580095.1 Lentisphaeria bacterium
CACCGGTGTCGTCGGCGACTGCCTTTGCCGAGGGTGCGGGCTGCGCCAGCAGTTCTTCCATGGCATCGAGCCGGGCGCAGCCGTGCTCGTACGCCGCTGAGACCGAGTCGAAGTCGCGGGGATGGACGCAGCAGACGATCTTCAGCGTATGATTGATGTTGTCGAAGACCACGAGCTGGTCGGCGATCATGAAATAAGCGTCGGGAAACGGTGCATCGAAAGTCTTGACGTTGCCGCAGCGCTCGAAGAAACGGACCGTCTCGAACGAGAAATACCCGACAGCGCCGCCGAAGAAGCGCGGCAGCCCCGGCACCTGTACAGTCGTAAAATCCTTGAGGTAAGCCTGCAGCGCGTCGACCGGGTTGCCGGGCAGAATGGTCTCGCCGGCGTCTGTGCGCAGGATTGCCTGATCGGCGTTGACGATGAACTCCTTGCGGACGTCGATGCCGAGGATCGAGAAGCGCCCCCAGCTTTCGCCGCCCTCAACGCTTTCGAGCAGGAAAAAGCGGCCGTGCTGCCGGAGCTTGTTAGCCATGCTGATCGGGGTCTTCTGATCAGCAAGCTGCTCACGCACCATGGGAATGACGTTGTAGGTCTTCGCCAGGGCTGCAAATTCATCGGGGCAATGTGTCTTCATTGGTACAGGGCTGTCCGTGTTGAGAGTCGCATTAATACGATAACGCGGGAAGCAGACGCGGACAATCATCGCAACTTGCATCTGTGTCGGTAATTCCGTACTGTATAAGTACATGAAAATAGCTGGTACTGCGTACTGGGGCACCGTTGATGCCGAGTTTCTACGGAAGTTACCCCCCTGGCCAGGAGCGTTTTTCCCCAGAACACCTGCGACCATTGGCGCTACACCACCATAGAATACAGGGGCCGGACGATGACGACTATTGGCAATCCGAACTTGCGCAGCTCTCTCGAACAGCAGGCGCAGCTTAATCAGATATATGAACGCCTGCAGTCTGCCGAACGCTTCGAGGAGATCCAGTGGGAGCTGGAGCGGGCGCTGCTGGAGTTCCTGCAGGCGGAGCATCTGACCATTTACCGGCGGGACCGTCACGGCCGCGAGATCATTTCGTACTATCGCAGCGGCGACGAGGTAATCGAGGAAATCCGGCTGCCACTGAGCCCGACATCGTTGGCAGGCTACGTTGCTATGAGTCACGAGTCGATCCTCATCGATGATGCCTACGATGCCGATTCACTTGAAGTGATTCACCCGCAGCTGGCCTTTGATCACAGCTTCGACGAAGCCAGCGGATTCCTCACCCAGTCGATGGTCGTTGTGCCGATCAAGTTCAAGGACACCTTGCTCGGCGTGCTTCAGGTGATCAACAAGAACGGCGGTGGCGTCTTTACCGAGGATGACCGGGGCCATGCCGATGAGATCGCCAACCTGATCGGCCAGAAATTCCGCTTCGATCTCAAGACGACTCTGGGCCCTTTCGACTATCTGATCAAGAAAGGCAAAATTTCCCTTGAACAGCTTGAAGCGCTGGATGACAAGGCGACGACGGATGAGACCTCGATCACGCTGCTGATGACCGAGGAGCTGGGTATACCGCTCGAAGATGTCGGCGCCTCGCTCGAGCAATATTACCAGGTACCGTTCTTTCCGTACAACCCCGATCTCGAGCCCGATACGGAGTTGCTGGAAAACCTGAACAGCAGTTATCTGGCGAGTAATTTCTGGGTGCCGCTCGCAGGGAACCAGGAGAAGGCGATCATCCTGATCGACGATCCGAACGACCATGAACGGATCATGGACATTCAGAACGTCATCAACGCCCGGAACTACGAGTTCCTCGTCGGCTTGAAGGAAGACATTCTAAAGTACCTTGGCTTCGAGTTGTCGACTGCCGCGCTGGAAGAACCGGACATGAACCTGGAGGACCTGGTTCACCAGTTGCAGACGGACGAGGGTGACCAGGACGCCGAGGTCGGTGCGGACCTGATCGACGAGTCTGCTTCGACTATCGTGCAGATCGTCAACCGCCTGATCATCGACGCGCTCAACCTCAACGCTTCTGATGTCCATATCGAGCCGAGCAAGGACAAGGCACCGGCCGCCGTCCGTATGCGTGTAGACGGTGTGTGCCGCGAGGTGCTGAAGATTCCGTCGCAGAACATTCGTGCCGTGGTTGCCCGTATCAAGGTCCTGTCACGCCTCGACATTGCCGAAAACCGCAAGCCGCAGGACGGCAAGATGACCGTAAAATTGCGCGGCAGGCCGCTGGAGTTGCGTATCGCGACGCTGCCGACGGTGAACGGCGAGAGTTGCGTCATGCGTGTATTGGCTGCCGGCGAGCCGCTGCCGATCGACAAGCTCAACCTCACTGACCACAACCGTGCGATGATCGACAAAGCCCTCACCTATCCGAATGGCCTGTTCCTTGTCGTGGGCCCGACCGGTTCCGGTAAGACGACGACGTTGCACGCCGTGCTCGGGGTGATCAATACGCCGGAATATAAGATCCTGACGGCCGAAGATCCTGTGGAGATCACGCAGCCGGGCCTGCAGCAGGTGCAGGTGATGCCGAAGATCGGCTACGACTTCGCTATGGCGTTGCGGGCGTTTCTGCGCTGTGACCCGGATGTCATTCTGATCGGTGAGATGCGCGACTACGAAACGGCACATAGCGCCATCGAAGCGTCGTTGACCGGTCATATGGTGCTCTCGACGCTGCACACGAACTCGGCGCCGGATACAATGTCACGCCTGCTCGACATGGGACTGGATCCGATTAACTTCGCCGACGCGCTGATCGGTGTTCTTGCCCAGCGCCTGGTGCGGACCCTTTGCGAGAACTGCAAGGAGGCGTACAAGCCGGCGGAAGAAGAACTTGATCATCTTGTCAAGTTGTATGGCCCGGAATGCTTCCCGGAGCTTGGGCTGGATCCAGAGAGTATCGAGCTGATGAAAGCGGTCGGCTGCGATCGTTGTCTGAATACCGGTTACAAAGGCCGGACCGGCCTGCACGAAGTTGTGCTGGCGTCGGCGGAGATGAAGAAGATGATAGCCCAGAAAGTCACAATCGGCGAACTGCGGGAGCAGGCTGTCAAAGATGGCATGCGCTCGATCCTGCAGGACGGCGTCTACAAGATCCTCAAAGGCGACACCGACTACAAGCAATTGTTGCGGGTGACCTCGTCAGGTTGATTGCAGCTTTTCGTTTACAAGGGATCCTTGCCCGTGCTTCCGCCAGGAGTCGAATATAGGACGATCCTGCTCAGGCGCGGCGCTGTGAGTCATCGGCGGCGCGGGCTGCGTCAAAGATTTTTCCGAGCTCTGCGAAGAATCGGTCGCCGAGCTCGTCGGCCTGTTTCTTCGAGGGCACGCGCCCAGCTTTCTTGAAGCGCCCGGCCAGGCGCTTGGCGTCGCGGGCGCAGGCGGCCGGATCGTCACCGGCCGCCAGGGCTTCGGCTTCCTTGCACAGCTTCGTCTTGGTCTCGAGATTGGCCTGCATCTCTTCCCTCGACTCACGCGGTTGATCTGATTCCGGCTTCTGTGCGTAGAACTGGTCGAGCGCGTTCTTGTAGCGTTTCCACATCGTCTTGTCGAATTCACGCGGCACATGGCCGGTACGCTCCCACTGGTCCTGCAGCTTGCGGATTTCGGTGAGTGACACACGCCAGGCGGACTGCGAGTCGGCGGCCGATTGCTTGATGAAGTTCGATTCGAAAGCGATCTGCAACTGCTCCGCCACGTTGAGGCTGGCCTCTTCCTCCGGCGGCTTGACGTCGACCAGCGTTTCCAGCCGTGTGCAGATGTCTTCCTTGCGCTTGAGATTCTCGTAGCGCTCCTTTTCGACACCGTCATAATGCTCACGTCGCCGGTCGAAGAATCGGTCGGTGGCGGCCTTGAGCCGCTCCCAGGTTTCCGTTTCGATCTCTCGCGGCACGCTGCCGATCGTCTTCCACTTTGTCTGCAGTTCTTTGAACTCGTCAGTTGTTTCACGCCAGGCCGTCGATTCAGCGATCGTCTCCGCCTGCTCGATGAGCACCTCGCGCATTTTTAGATTGGTGTCGCGTTTTCCCTTGAGCTTCTCAAAATGATCGCGGCGTGATTGGAAAAAGGCGTCACACGATGCGATGAACCGGCTGTGGATCTCGTCTTGGTTATTGCGCGGTACCGGGCCGATTTCGCGGAAGCGGTTGTGCAGTTCGACCAGGGCGACTCCGGTCTTTTTCTGGCCGCCTGTGTCGTCGGCCAGGGCGGCGTCGAGCTCAGTGCAGAGTGCGAGCTTCTTCTCGTAGTTGCCGACCCGCTCTTTGTCGAGTTCGTCGTGATGGGCGCTGAGCCGGTCGAAATAGTGCTGACAGGCTCCCCTGAAGCGCTCCCAGAGTTTCTCCTCCTTCTTGCGT
>CAUZJQ010000367.1:0-4374 GCA_963580095.1 Lentisphaeria bacterium
CGACCAGGCGGTTGACGGCACCGATCGAGTCGTTGGTATGCAGCGTGCTTAGCACCAGGTGCCCGGTGAGGGCGGCGCGGATTGCGATCTCCGCAGTTTCCGAGTCTCGAATCTCACCAACCAGTACAATATCGGGATCATGGCGCAGAATGGAGCGCAGCGCAGCAGAAAACGTGAGACCGATCTTGGAATAAATCTGGATCTGACTAATACCTTCGAGCTGGTACTCGATCGGATCCTCGACAGTGATGACCTTGCGTTCGACTTTATTGGTCTTTTCGAGGGCAGCATACAGCGTCGTCGTCTTACCGCTGCCGGTCGGACCGGTCACCAGGATGATGCCATGCGGCATTTCAACGAGCTGACTGAAGATACTCATCTGCTCTTTTTCCAGGCCAAGCTGGCCAAGGTCGAAGAAGATGGTGTTGCGGTT
The DNA here is from genome assembly GCA_963580095.1 of Lentisphaeria bacterium. GTDB lineage: Bacteria > Verrucomicrobiota > Lentisphaeria > JABSQK01 > CAJWLW01 > CAJWLW01. Next base: position 434 of record CAUZJQ010000367.1, read on the forward strand.
GAGGATACGCATGTTGAGCGTTTCCCCGAAGCGCGTCGGCATGATCGACACACGCAGGTCGAACTGTTCGTCGCCGAGGCGAACGCGGATACGGCCGTCCTGCGGCAGCCGCCTCTCGGCAATGTCCAAGTTTGCCATGACCTTGAGCCGCGACGTGATTGCTGCGTGTAGCTCGCGGACCCCATTGGGCGTCGGAATAATCCGCAGCATGCCGTCAATGCGATAGCGCAACTGGATCTTTTCCTCGAACGGCTCGATGTGCACGTCCGTGGCGTTCATCTCAAGCGCTTCGAGTAAAATCTGATTGACCAGGTGAATGATCGAGGCAGTGTCCTGGCTTTCCTCGGCCAGGTCCTGGTCTTCGTAAACGACTTTCTCGATACGGTCCTGGAGGCCACGGTCCTGACGGATCTGCATGACCGTCTCAGCGCCGAGCCCGTAATACTGCTTGATAGCACGGTTGATATCTGAGGGCGTTGCAATTACAGGCTTGACGCGGGTAGCCAGAACCAGACGCATGTTCTCGCGGTCGCGCATGGTCGGTGGATTGCTGAAGGCCACCGTTAGAATTCCACTTTCCACGCGCACCGGCATGACGCGATAGTGCATGACGATCTTCACCGGAACCGCCTTGATGGACTCTTCCGGGATCTGCTGATCGGCGAGAATTTCGAAGTCAAAGCCGTTAGCGTTGGCAGCGGCGCGGAAAATCGATTCCTCCGAGATGATCTGCATCTCCATGAGTACGTCAGCCGGACCTTTGCCGATGGAACGTCTTTGCTGGCGGCGCACTTGATCTGCCTGTTCAGAAGTGATCTCGCCCTGCTGCTGCAGGATCCGAAGAATATCGGTGCGGCCGGAGAAGGTCTTGCTATCGTCAGTTGTCTCAGCCATTCAGATGCTCCTCAACGCAGTCTCGCTGCGGTTAGTTCTCACGGGGTTGCTTCAATGTCCGCAGCGGCATCGACCAGCAGTGCCCCATCATCCGCCGCAGATGTCATCAACAGTTCTACACGTGACCGCAAAGGGTCGGGATTCTTGCTTTTGGGAAGCGGCGGTGGCGGCGGATAAAATGTCGGGGCGTGGCCGTCTTGCAGATCGACATGTGCGAGTTGCTGTGGAAAAAGAAAGGCGAAGAGGTTCTGCGGAAAGAATTGCCTGGCACCGTGCCGTGCGGACGGCACGGGCGATCCGGCGGCCTTCGAGTTGTTTATTTCGCGCATCGCGAAAAACAATGCGCCCACCGCGACTGCGAACATCACCGGGAAAGAAACTTTTTCACAGCCCGGGCGCTGCCACGCTTTGATGTCGTCAATTTCCATGCTGTGTACTTTCATGCGATTCAGTCGCTTCTCGGCGAGATAAGGAGGTGATGAATGCGCTGTCAACCGTCATGGTGCAGCCCCGACGTTTGCGTCCATGTCGGCCAGGGGTGATGCATCGAGCGTAATCGACATGGACAGCTCGACCCGTGACCGCAGAGCGATCGGAATCTCGTTGCCGGCCTTGTCTTCGACGATGACTTCCTTTCGCGTCACCTTCTTGATGAGATAGATGTCGAAGTTGGTGCCTTCCTCGATAAATTTGCAATCCCGCGGCGGTGGTTTCGGCGGGCCAGGTGCTCCGCCCATGCCCATGTCACCGGGGCCACCGCCCATGCCCATATCGCCAAAGCCACCGCCCGTTCCCATGTCGCCGAAGCCACCGCCCATGCCCATGTCACCAAAGCCACCGCCCATGCCCATGTCACCAAAGCCACCGCCCATGCCCATATCGCCAAAGCCACCGCCCATGCCCATGTCACCAAAGCCACCGCCCATGCCCGCAACTGGTTCGGGGATGATCGTCTCGACACAGAGATACGCCAGGCGTTTACCTTTTGGGGTTATCATGATGCCCTTGAATTCGACGTACTTCGGTTCGGTTCCGTCTTCGTCCTCTGGGCCCTCGTCGTCTTCATCATCGTCGGGCGGCATGACTTCGGCCCCATCCTCAAGTGATTCGAGACCCTCGAAGAAGTCGACGATGATCGGGTTCGTTTCTGCATCGGTGCTAACGGGCTCGGGCGGGTACTCGGCTTCGACAGAAGGCCGGATAAATGGCACCTCGATCGGTTCGATGATCGGCACCGCATCCTCGTATTCACCGTCGATATCGAGGTTCGGCATGACAATAACCGGCAGGTTCGGTGCGTGAAACGTCAGGGCGTGGTCGTCCTGCAGATCAACATGTGCGAGTTGCTGCGGAAACAGGAATGTGAAGGCGCCGTCCGGAAACATCTTATTGGGGATATGCCGCCCCGGCGGCACCGGTGTTGCCTCGACTTTCCACCTGTTAATTTCGCGGACTGCGAATAATAGCGCAATGATCGCGATGGTGAACACCACCATAAAAATACTTTTCTCCCAGTCGTGGCGAAACCATTCTCTGATGCTGTCAAGATTTATGCTTGGTAGGTTCATGCGCCTGGCATGTATTTGAATTTACTTTTTCGATCGGCCGGTGAGGTAATTCGTTTTGTCTTGCTCTCAACGAGCGGCAGGAAACCGCTGCAGACGATGGTCGCTTCAATCCGGTCGCGGTTGGGGATTTTTGCACCTATTTTGACGAGCCTGACAAATTCCACCGGCAGAAAGTGACCTTCGCCGGTGAGTGCCAGCATGAAATCGGTAAAATCCTCGGTTGTGCCGCGCACCGTGACTCGGACAGGATATTCCTCGAGGTACGGTTCGAGGTTCACGGCGGTATTGTAGGTGCGGAGCGGCAGCACGGAGATGTCGGCGTACTCGGTTTCGGTCGACCCTCCGAGCTTCGGATTGGTCAGGCTAAGGTTGTGCTTTCTGGCCAGTATGGCGACGTTCTTGACGACCCACATCGAGGGGATCAGCTGGTACAGCATGTCGTTCTCGGTGGTGCTGTACTGGGTGCGCCCGAGTGTCTCTTCATGCAGGACGATGCCCTGCTCGCCCAACTCGCGGACAATATCGAGGTAAAGAATCTGATAAGCAAGCTGGTTGGCAAGCCTGAAATCGTCGAAGGTATCGTACTCATTCCTGTCGCGCAATTTCGGAAACTCATCACGTGAGCGATGGAACGCGATAGAATAATTCTCCTCAACGATTGCTTGCTGGCGGCTACGCTGTTCACGAAAAAGGAGCATCTCTATCGGCTTTTGCGGATATCGTTTGCTCTTGAGCGTGGCTGCCGCGGCGGCGTTTTCCTCTTCAACCACATCAATACGCCCCTGCAAAGGCTGGACAAACAACACAAACAATCCTATAACGATAGCCAGCATGGCGACGTTGTAGGTCACTAGTTTCTTGTATGACGGACCGGAATTCATTCGGTTTCGCTGACCTCGGATTCGAAGTAAATTTCTTTGAGTGGCAGCCGCAAAGCAAAATCGCGCATTAAGAAATTTCCCCACGGCTTCATCTGGTGCCAGTCCTGCCGCTCTCCCTGCTTCACACTGTCGACGTTCTGGAACATGGAGTCCTCCTCCATGTTCAGATCATCACCCAGCTTGTCGACGTAGATCAGCGGCTTCGCTTTCGGGCCATTCGTATAGCCGACGGCAATGATCTCCCTCCACGGCTCGATCTGGTTTGTAGGTATGTATTCTTGTTCGGTGAGTGACGCAATTACCTGGCCGCTGTTTTTTTGCGACAGCAGGCCGATGCCGCCCATGGGGCTTGCGCGCGGTAGTGGCTGTTCCCCCTTCAACTTCTTTTGCACCTCTACGGGCGGGCCGTCATTGTCATAGCTTGCCTTATCCGCAATAACGACGAACCAGTCCTTTTTGTGCTGCCATCGACCGAGCTGGTGGACTGATTCGACGAATGTGCGGTTGCGGTGGGCACGGGATACGAACGGGATGAGCATGTGATTGAAAATGTCGATGTCCTTGACCATCGCATCCAGTGCCGGCACGTGTCTTTCAC